>JAEPMD010000015.1 GCA_017644105.1 Rhizobiaceae bacterium
CTGTGTTCAGCACAAAGTGCCACTGACAGGTCAAAATTTCACTTAAATCTCTTGTTCAAAATTGCCGAGCCACTTCTGATATAAATTGGAAGCCAAATCAAAACTAAGGCGAAAAATACCCATCGCGACCAATCTCGATCATTCAAACGTTTAACGGTTATCGCAAACGATGGGAATATCATAATCAAATCAAAGATTTTTACGCTAAGACTTGGTGGTGGATATGAATCGGAAACGATATCATATCGGAAGTAGTCTGGTTGAATAACAACAGTTCCAAGAAGCCCCGTCATTATTACAATCCAGAAGCCAAACCAAAAGTCTCCCCGACCTATTCTACCACTAAATGAAAATAATATATAAAGTGCTTTTTTCATCCAATTTTCTTCTTTTGAGGAAACACGGCGGAACCAATCTAGCATCCTTTAATTTGTATAGACCTCATTCATGAGGCAGATCAATACCCGTCAGCAAACAAACCAGCGTTACTAAATTACACAGCACATTCGTCTGCATCCTTAATGTTTTATAGTCACAACATCTAGTATTCACCTGTGCGAACGGGATAAGCCTTTAAAGAAGTATGTGCGCAGGCCATTCACCACGCCAGCCCAAGAAGCAAGGCGCCGTTTATCGCGCTTAATTGTGCAGCCATACCGAAAGAGCTAATTGAATCTGAAATTTTCGGTCACGTGAAAGGCTCGTTTACCGGGGCAACATCTGATCGCGTTGGTGCTGCGGTTTCCGCAAATGGTGGCACATTGTTTTTGGACGAAATTTGTGAAATGGATCTTGATCTGCAATCCAAACTGCTGAGATTTTTACAAACCGGCACAGTACAAAAAGTTGGTAGCGATAAGCTTGAAAAAATCGATGTACGAATTGTCTGCGCGACCAACCGAAATCCGCTTATTGAAGTTGAAGAAGGTCGTTTTAGAGAAGACCTTTATTACCGTTTACATGTGGTGCCGATCGAACTGCCGCCGCTGAGAGCTCGTGAAAGCGACGTTATTGAAATTGGTCTGGACCTAGTGAAAAACTATTCAAAAGAGGAAGAAAAAGAGTTCAACAGTTTCACTTCTGATGCCGAGGATGCGCTCTTAAATCACAATTGGCCGGGCAATGTTCGCGAATTACAAAATGTTATTCGAAACGCGATTATTTTGAATGATGGCGAAGAAATCGATGCGTCTATGTTAAACTTCGCAAGTCGCCTGCCAAAATCAAATGGTGAAGGAAGTACATCATCCATAAGTGCTGGAGTGGTTGAAAGATCTGCCAATGGCAATGGACTAACAATGTCCATCGATCTTGAAAATGCCTTTGCAGATATCGAACGCGAAATCATCGAAGCTGCTGAAATGGTGAAATATGTCGATAATATTTGGCATGCCACCAAAGTATGTTTTGCCAATGAAGTAGGCCGAATTTGCAAACCACTCGACATCGACAGCCATGAAGTCATGAACATATTTGTTCAAGATACAAAGCTCAACCTTTCTCCATATTACCTCAAGCCAGGTTTTGCTTATGGTGGCTCATGTCTTCCAAAAGAAGTACGCGCAGTTGCTCATTTAGGTGAGGAATTGGGTGTCGATCTTCCGCTCGTCAATTCACTGGCAAAAACCAACGAAGAACAAATCCAATCTGCCGTCGATCTAGTTAAAAAAACAGGCAAAAGAAAAATCGGATTCCTTGGCTTAGCATTTAAAGCAGGCACAGATGATCTGCGCGAAAGCCCTATTCTGGAAGTAATCGCGTCGCTTCTCAAAGAAGGCTATGACGTTAAAACCCACGATCCAGCGATCGGAAAAGACACTGCAATCAAAGGCCAGTTTAATTATGTGCGCAATGTCTGCCCACATCTAGAACAACTGATCGATGAACTCCCTGACATGATGACAGACGATTGTGGTTCGCTTGTTGATGATTGCGATGTTGTGGTCGTGACGCAGAAAAATGCCAATTTCCAAATGCAAGTCGGTGCCCGATTGCACAATAAGCAAGTTATCGACCTTGTGCGCCTGTTCGACGAATTACCCAAGACCCAGTCATATGAAGGGATTGGCTGGTAAACCTCTGAAAACAATAAATAAAATTTAAGGAAATGTGCTATGACTCTATATGATGGAATGAATATTTCCCCGGTCCTTGGTACCAACCAAGCTGACAATATGCGGGGAACAGGGCGCTCGGAGGTTCTCTCCGGCGCCGGGGGGGACGATACGATTCAAGCCCTCAGCGGTAATGACGAAGTCTTCGGCGGTACCGGTAATGATACGCTCTATGGTCAGGGTGGCAATGATACGATGTATGGTAATGGTAAGCCCAAATATATCGACATGTCACAATTTCAAGTCACGCAATCCGCACAAGCGACCGTGACCTTCTTGGATGAAGGCGCGGGATTTCGCAATGCATTGGGTGTGTATGAAATAGATGGCGATGGATCTTTCTCGAACGTCCAAATCCTATTTCCAAACGCCTCAAAAGTTGGCAGCGGCGGTGATCTGATCCCCGGACAATCCAATGTCCAATTTGATGTCACCCAAGGCGCTGAGCTTGGATTTTTTGTCGTTTCCAATGGTTACGGCAAAGGTTATCTAAATCGCGAAGCCTTATCAGCCCAAACCGGACATTTTGAACTCCGCAATTCAGACGGCGCTATTGGATCAACATCCGATCGAAGTGTCGAACTCTTCCATGTTGAAGATGACGGTTCTGAAACTGCTGTTCGCAGTCAATATGGATATTCTCTTTTCCATTCCATTGGCACATCCGCCAATGATTACAAACCTAATCCAGATGAATTTGGTCACGTTGTGGGGCGTGCGAACACCGTAAGCGGTGAAGTTCTCATTGGATTTGAGGACCTTTATGGCGGCGGTGACAAAGATTTTGATGACACCGTTATCTCCGTGCATATCGGACAACAAAACGTAGTGGGTATGTTGCCTCAATCCAATGGGAACGGCGGTGTTCTGCCCGATGATGACATGATCTATGGCGGTGACGGCAATGATACGCTCTATGGCATCAGTGGCGATGATATGCTTTCTGGTGGCGATGGAAACGACAATCTCCACGGCAATTCCGGCGAAGACATGCTTTATGGCAATGACGGAAATGACGTCCTAAACGGTAATTCCGGCAATGATTATCTCTCCGGCGGTAACGGCAATGACGAATTATCTGGAAATTCTGGTGATGACGAATTGCATGGCAACGATGGAGTCGACGAACTAAAGGGCAATTCTGGCAATGACACGCTCAACGGCGGCAACGGTAACGATCGTCTTGAAGGTGGATCAGGTGATGATGTGCTGAACGGCGGAAACGATTCTGATGTTCTCATTGGTGGGTCAGGCGCCGATACCATGGACGGTGGTTCCGGCAATGACACATTATCAGCTGGTTCCGGCGATGATATTCTCGATGGCGGATCAGGCAATGATACGCTCAACGGAAATAGTGGCGACGATCAGATGTCAGGTGGTTCCGGTGCCGACACACTCAATGGCCACTCTGGTGACGATGTCTTGTCTGGTGGATCTGGCCAAGACCGACTTGTTGGCGGTGGAGGTGCCGATACACTTGATGGCGGTGAGCATAATGACCGCCTCTATGGAGGATCTGGCAATGATACAGTTAGTGGCGGCTTAGGCAATGACTACATCAATGCCGGTTCTGGCAATGATGAAATTGACGGTGGGGCTGGTAATGACAAAATGATTGGCGGCAGCGGATCCGATAGTTTCATTTTCACCAATAGTGATGATGGTATCGGAAAAGACTGGATCCTTGATTTCTCACTCACCGACGATAGCATCACCATAGCAGGATTTGATTTCGCAGGTTTTGATGATTTCATGAACCTTGCATCGCAAAACGGCAATCATGTTTCTATTGATTTGAGCAATGACGAATGTATCAACATTAGAGATTGTCAGTTGGATACATTACAAACGGACATGTTCCTGTTTACTTAAAACAAATTGGTTCGGCTACCTAGTGGCCGAACCACTCTCCATTTAAGATCTATTCAAATGAAGTCTTGCCATCGACCACGCTGCGGCATGATGCGTAATGGCAATATCGCCATTGAAAAGAGCTCTATCGATCTCATCGACGCTCATTTCTAATTGCACCATCTCCTCAAGATCACCCGAATTGGGTTCCTGAACGAGCCGACATCCTGTCTGGATAAAATAGGAACCAACACAGCCGCGCTGATTTCCATTATCAGTAAATGTTCCTAGAAGATGCGTATGCGCGGCTTTCACACCCGTTTCTTCTAACAGCTCGCGTTCACATGCTGTTTCAGGCGCTTCACCTGGATCCACGAAACCACCCGGAAATGTCAGCGAAGTTCGACCAACCCCATGTTTGTATTGGCGCATAATCAAGACATTACCATTCTCTAAAAAAGGCACACCAATAACAAATGGCCGTAAATGAACTTGATAAAAATCATCTATGACGCGCTCATCATCAATCTGAACTTTTTGACGCACAACTTTCAAAAAAGGTTCAACTTCAAAGACGGTGTCTTCGGTAAGAGTTTTCCATTTATCTGCCAAGATCATTCCACCTTTCAAGTTGGATGAATCTTATGCGTTAAAGGAAGTGTGTGACAAGGATAAAATTTGGCTCGGATGAAATCCAAATTGATCCGCATCCGAGACACAAATCCAATCTTATAGATGTTATTCAGCAGAGCTTCGAACAGACCAAGTCTGATAGGCAGAAGATGCATCGTCGCAGGTTTCCAGCGAAAGTACTTTGATTTGGTTTGCATCACTGCGCCCAGTGCGGGTTGCTTCAGCTAGCGTTAGACACATGTTATCTGCAGAAGCAGGGGTGATTGTACCTTGGCCTAAAAATGTGAATGACTGCGCTGCGCTACCATCGCAAGTGGCCAAATCGACAGATGTGCCAGCATCGTTTGAAGCAACGGATGCGCAAACATCAAATTCAGTCATATAAAGGATGCCATCAGCAAATTTGGCAGAGTCAAAAGCCTGATCAACCCCAAGTTCCCCTGATGGGCTATAGCATGTATGGCCCTGCAATCCATCATCTGGATTGGCATTATCGCCTTGTGCTTTTGCAATGTCTAAACAATATCCGTTCTGAACGTTATCGAGAATATCAGTAAGATAAATTTCAACCTTTTCAGCGTGCGCGTTTGTCACGGAAACCAAAGTGGAAAATGAAATTACTAGTGTGATTGTTTTTAACATATCGATCGACCTTTCGATGTTAAAGTGTGAATAATTTAGTGCTAGAAGCGCGATTTCCAGACCCTATAGCCGAGACTTTGCTGAACTCAGACACAAGCTGCATTTCTAAAAACAATGTGAAGCAATTATGGAGTTTGTTCTTTTTTGCGAATAAATTGATGCGGGTAATATTCAAGTGAGAATTGACTGATACTTATCTCACAATTTCATCAATTCTTCACGAACCGGTGCGCCTTGGATCTTATATTTTTCGAGCGCTTCTGCGCCGTGAAATTGCATCACAGCAGCATCAAATGAGCGGCGCTCTTGAAGCTGTGCCACCCAACGATTAAGCGAAGAAAATTGCTCACCCGACCAATCAGGCGTCAGTTGCAAAAATCTAATTCTCATAACAAATGGCAAAATGGCAAAGTCTGCGAGTGATAAAGTCTCACCGGATAAAAACTCATTTTGCGCTAATTTGGCATCAATCTTGTGATAGATGTTTTTCAGAAAAAGAATTGCTGATGAGGCCGCAAAACCAGACAGGCCATTTTGCACAACATCATTTATGCGCTGTGCCCTCGCCTTATCGGGTGTGCGATCGAGCTTTAAGAAAAGCTCTTCCGGCGGTAAATTTAAGAGCTTGGCACGGTTCAAGGCAAGCGTGGTTAACACATGTACGGCTGAATGAAATCGAACAGATTCCACCATCCATTCTTTAATCGCGTCATTTATATCGGTGTTGAGGGAAAAATCACCCCCCTCTTCGACTGATGCCGCGAGATGCATCATGATATCATTTGATTCCGTTAAACAAACATCATTATCGATATATGTTGGCACAGATGCCTTGGGATTGAGAGCTCTGTAATCTGGGGTGAACTGCTGACCCTTTTTCAGATCAAGCACTTGTCCATGCCAATCGACGTCGAGTTCGGCCAGAACCAGCCGAACCTTCTGCGAGCAAACAGAGGTTTTGGAATGATAAAGCACCGGAATGTCCACATTGTTGTTCATATGAACATTCCAATATCAAATGGTGCTAGGCAGCAGAGCTTGAACGCACGCCGTCTACGATCGCCTTGAATTCTTGGTCATCAAGAATATCGCGTTTTTGAATACCAGCTTTCTTCACCTCAGCCAGCATTTCAGCAATCTGCTCATCGTCAGCAGCACCCAAATTGAGCTCTTCAAGCTTATAAAGAATTGAAGCCTTACCGCTTTTCTTGCCCAGAACAACTTCGCCCACGCGACCCGTCAGTGCCGGATGTGTCCCAAACATGACCAGCGGGTCATGCATAACGAAATTAATGCCAATACCGGATTCTCGCGTGAAGTTGCCAGACCCCAAGATCGGTTTATTACGTTGGATCGGAATATTTGAAAGCTTGGAAAGCAAATCACCCAGTTCAGGCAATTTGTCCATCCGATAGCCAGTATCGTAACCGTATAGTAGATCAAGACCCAGCATCAGCTCTTCAAGTGCGGCATTGCCGGTGCGTTCACCCAAGCCATTACCGCATGAATGAACGCATTCCGCCCCAGCAGTCACCGCCGCCAATTCCGTGGCAACCCCCATACCAAAATCGTTATGTGTGTGAATCTCAATCGGTAGCGACGTCATGTCTTTGACCCATCGCACCATATATTTAATAGCCTCAGGTGTCGCACATCCCATTGTGTCCACAATGCCGATGGAATCCGGTGGCGCTTCCGCCATCACACCTTTGCAAAGATTTTCTAAATCATCAGCGCGCGCGCGTGTTGTATCATAAGGAAAGAACACCGCATGAAGACCGTTCTCTTTCGCATAACGAATGATCGGCGCACTCTTTGCCAACACATCTTTCCATGTCCAACCAAATTGCGTGACGAGCTTCGGATAACCAATTGGAACCTCAATAATCACACCGTCTGCACCGCATTCAAGTGCTTTATCAATGTCAGATTTCATTGCACGGGCAAAGGTATAAATACGTGACTTCAAACCGAGCTTGGTGATCTGTTTGATCGCCTCTTCATCTTGCGGGGACACAGCCGGCATACCCGCTTCAATACGTTCAACGCCAACTTCGTCGAGCTTTTGCGCGATCGCAACTTTATCGTCAATTGAAAACACCACACCAGGTGTCTGCTCACCATCACGCAAAGTTGCATCGTGAATGTCCACTTTTTCTGGAAGGTCTAGGGACTTTCTAACCTCTGGCACGAAGTTATACGGACTTACCCAGTATTTGCCGTCTTCAAAATGATCTTCGCGCACTTTTTCTCCAATATATTGTTCGTGTGACCTGCTAGGCGAATTTTCTGATACTATTTTTCACATATATTTTACTATTTCAACCAAAAATATCAATATTTTTAAATAATCTACATTATAATATTTTCGTGAAAAACACAGAAAAACTACTGTAATTCGAAAACAGTAAACTTCATATAACGTTGAAAATAAATGATTAATTTAGTTCTCATCAAAATCGATGAGTGCTTTTACGCCCTCAAAAATATCAACTTGTAAAGTCTCAAAAATATCGATATTATTGTTTTATGATGCCAAACTCTTTTGCAATATCTAATTTTTTATCCGCTGTGGCCCATCGCGGGCGCACAATTATCGGCATGCCACATGAGGATCGAAAGAAAGTCACAAGCGATAAAGTCATCGAATTGTGCCACAAGCTTTTGTCCAGCAAAGGTGAGGCATCGGGCATAGCATTATCGTTCGAAATCTTGGATTGCTACCAATATTTGCCGCGACAAGAGAAGCTGCTCTTCTTCAAAGCATTGCTGAGCGAGTTTTCAGCACCACAAGAACAAGCGCTCAATGCGGCGCGTGCATTTCTTGAAAGTCCGTCGGATAGCAATCTGGCGCTTTTGTCCGAGATGAGCGAACCCATGCGTCGGCGGCTTATTTTGCGGCTTAACCAAGCCGACAATGCCACGCTTTTACTCATAAAAATGCGCGAAGACCTTCTCGAATTCATGAGAGAAGTTCCAGAACTTTCCGATGTAGATAAGGATTTCAAAAAGCTCTTCACATCCTGGTTCAATGGCGGCTTTCTCATTCTAAAACGCCTGGACTGGTCAAGCTCCGCTTCAATCTTAGAAAAAATCATCCGCTATGAAGCCGTTCACAACATGTCTGGTTGGGATGATTTACGCAAACGTCTTGATCCACCCGATCGCCATATCTACGGTTTCTTCCATCCACGTCTTGAAGAGGAACCTCTTATTTTTGTGGAAGTCGCGCTCACCGCCGACAAGCCTCAAGAGATTGGGTTTATTCTTGAAGATGGTCGAGAATTTCTAGATCCAGACACTGCAAAAACCGCGACTTTCTATTCCATCTCAAATTGCCAAAAGGGATTAAGAGGCATTCCTCTCGGTAGCTTCTTAATCAAACAGGTCGTTGAGGATTTGCGCGAAACATTCCCCGCGCTCGAAGAATTCGTCACGCTTTCTCCCATTCCTGGATTTGCCAGATGGTTGGATAATTTCTTAGATGACGAAACCAAATTACTGCCAGCCGAGATTAGAAGTGCGTTATTGGAACTCCAGACCAGCGAATGGCTAGGAAATGAAAATGCCATTTCCAGAATTTCAGGTGCCGTACAGTTAGCGGTCGCCTACTACATTACCTATGAAAAAGATCGCAATGAGTTACCGCTTGATTCGGTCGCCAAATTTCACTTAGGCAATGGCGCGAGGTTGGAGCGCACCAATTGGCCTGCAGATTTATCCAAAAGTGGTCTTAAAAACTCATTCGGCGCCATGGTCAATTACAGCTATCGGCTCCATGAGATTGAAAAGAATCACGAGCGTTTTGTTGAAAAAGGTGAGTTTACCACATCTTCTGCGATATCTCGCTCAGCAAAAGGTTTCATGAACAACCTGACCTTGTTGGAAAGCACCATCGATGATATTGCGTAAACGATCAAAATGGTGCTTTACCCAAAAAGTGGAGCAGAACCTGTAGATTTGACATAGATAAGAGCCAAAACGTGAAAAACTTAGACACAATGAGCGAAGAATTCGACAAACCAGCATCTGTTAACAGTAACAGTGATGTCACATCTTCTGAGTCTATGACAAGCCGTGCTTACTCCCGTCTTCGCGATGACATTATCTCCGGAGTTTTAAAACCCGGTCAAAAACTCAAAGTCGAAAAACTTCGTCAGGAATATGAAGTTGGTTCAAGCCCAGTACGCGAAGCACTCAGTCTTCTCACATCAGATCATTTTGTTGAACGCATGGATCAGCGCGGGTTTCGTGTTGCCTCTGTTAGCGCAACAGAATTTGAGGAGTTATTAAAAACACGTTGCTGGCTTGAAGAACGGGCTTTGCGCGAATCCATCAAAAACGGCAAAAGCGGCTGGGAAGAACAAGTCGTACTTGCAACCTATCGCCTTTCGCGCGTCCCGCGCACAGAAGATGGTGATCACTTTATTGCAAATGTGGAATGGGAAAAACGCCATAAGCATTTCCACATGACACTGATTTCTGCTTGCGAATCCAGTTTTCTTTTGAAGTTCTGTGACCAGCTTTACGATCAAAATGTCAGATATCGCCAGTTATCTGGGAAAGCGGCTTATCCAAAACGCGATGTGACAGCAGAACATGGTGCAATTTGCGATGCTGTATTGGCGCGAGATGAGGATCTCGCGGCCAAATTATTGATCAGCCATTATGATAATACAGGCAACTTCTTAAAGGAAAATATGGAAAGCTAACCAACGCTTTGTCAGCGTTTAGCCAGCTTCCTTTCCAAGCACAAAATCAAAGTCCACGGTGAAGAACGGCATCGTGACATTCTCGCCAATTTCCAAACCTGCTGGGATTTTAGATTTTTCTGTCTGCTCAACATATTCCATGATGAGCTTTTCGCGCACACCAAATACCGCATCATTATCCAAGTAAGGATCATCACTTGGGAACACTTCGGTCACCAATGAACGATAGCCAGGTGCTGTGATGATAAAATGCAAATGTGATGGACGCCATGGATGGCGACCAGTGGCTTTTAACATCTCACCGACAGAACCATCAATTGGCACTGTGTAAGGCGCTGGGCGCACTGTGGTGAGCTTATAGACACCGTCATCGCCGACCACCATATGGCCGCGCAGATTATATTCAGGTTGCTCATTATCCTGATTGGAATAAAGACCATTATCTGCTGTTTGCCAAATCTCAATCTCAGCACCGGCAATCGGATCGCCATCAGGATCTGTCACCTTACCTTCAACAATCACGGTTGCGCCATCATTGTCGCGCTTTAAATCACCACCAACTGGTAGATCAGGTGCACCCAGAATATGGAAAGGTCCCAACACACTGGATGGCGTCACACCGTCAGGCGAATGCACCATATCGACAAGCGAGGACAGCCCCAAAACATCCGACAAAAGTACAAATTCATTACGCTCGTCATCGGTCATTTCGCCGGTAAAGCGTAAGAATTCAAGCCCACGGCGCCATTCTTCGTGGCTTAGATTTGTTTCGCGCACAAAATCATGCAGATGATGAACCAAACGATCTAGAATGAACTTTAAACGCTCATCTGTTTCCGGTTCGCAATAATCCAAAAATGCTTGGGTAATAGAATCTTTTGTAACATTGCGCATTTAAGGCCTCCAATAAGTTAGTTCAAAATCCCGATGGATAGAACTGGGTATTTAATAATAAGAACAAGAACGAGCAGCATGATCACTGCAAATGGGAAGGCTCCCATAAAGACGTCTTTGAGTGAAATTTTCGGATCGTTTAGCGTCGCTTTAATCACAAAACATGAGATCCCTAAGGGCGGCGTAAGTAGTCCGATTTCCGCGCCGATCACAGTGACGATGCCGAACCAAACTAAGCTAAGCCCCATGGATTCAATCAACGTCAAAAAGAGCGGCACAACAATGAGAATGATCGAGGCTGTATCCAAAATAGTGCCCAAGAAGAGCATCAAGAGAACATAGATGATCATGACAGTCACAAAGCCGAAATTATATTCTTGCAAGAACGCATTAAGCTCGTTTGGCAAGCCTGCATAACCAAGCATGCGGCTATAAAGCGATGCCATCAAAATCAAGAACAGGATTGACGCGGTGATATGACCAGTTTCAATGGCTGTTTGCCACAAACCTTTCCAGGTAATCTTCTTACGCATAAAGGCGATGATCAGCGCCACAAATGCACCTGCAGCACCTGATTCAACAGGTGTCAGCCAACCGGTATAAATGCCGCCCAGAACAACTGTGATCAAAAATAGAATTGGCACGGTTTTATCAAAGACCTCAAACCAGGTGAGTTCTTCCACCTCAGTGCTTTTGACATTTTGGCCAATAAATGACGGCCAGAACCGACCTGCCAATAAAATACCAATGATATAGGCGGCCGTTAAAACCAAACCGGGGACAATGCCAGCCAAGAACATTTCACCAACGGATTGCTCGGCCACAAAAGAATAAATGATCAACATCGCGCTCGGCGGAATAATCATACCAAGAACCGAAGATCCAGCGACCACTCCAACAGCAAAACGCGGGTTATAATTTAAGCGCTTCATCTCTGGCACGGAGATTTTGGTAAACACAGAAGCCGATGCGATAGACGAGCCCGTCACAGCAGCAAATACTGCATTTGCCCCCACAGTTGCCATGCCAATGCCGCCCGTTATCTTGCGGAATCCACGGCTCATAACCGTATAAATATCGGTCCCTAACCCGGCCCTGGACACCAAAAGTCCCATGACGGTGAACAAGGGTATGGTGGCGAATGCATATTCCTCCACACCATCGCCCACTGCCACTTTTAAAAAGTTAAACGCTAGGATGGACTTGCCTGAAATCAACCAAATGGAGACAAACGACACCAAACCCAAAGCGATCGGGATATACATGCCGATATAGACAAGGAAAATGATTGCGACGACTGAAAATGCGCCTATTTCTACAGGTGTCATAACAAGCTTCTTTTTTGGTATTTATTCTTCATTACGTGTCGACCGATTTTGCCTTCTCAGCCATGGCCTTTTGGTGATTACCAAACAAAAGTGCTTGTTCAGTATCAAGCAAAGCTTTGAGCAAAAATATGATGGCGCAGAGCGTTACGTTAAATGCGATGGCTAGTTTAACTGGCCATGTGGGCGCTGTGAAAATTCCCGGTGTTCCTGCATATTCACAACGTCCAAATGCGTCAGATAAATCACGGAAAAAATCACCGGTTAATGGCGGCCCAAATTCTGGCGCCACAAAGAATGAGCAGGTCTCATAGGACTCGACAAATTCTGGCCAAACAGTCCAGGCAATCAACACCATGAAAACCCCCGCGATAAAATCGATAATCCGAGAAATATTACAGGCAACTTTGGGTTTGAACCCATGAATGAGATGCAAAAAACCATCTGATCTTGTCAGGCGATTTGATCTGACCACATCAGGTAATTGCAAGAAAACGATGAGGGCCAGAGAAAAGATCACAAGCTCAACCACACCATTAATAGGGTCGTGCAAAATACCTCTGGCAACCACATCAGCATTGAGGATCGCAACAAGTGCGAAGATCAACATGGTTCCGATGGTATTGGCGACAATGGCCACACTCACGGAACCGTTGAAAAACCGGCGAAAGAACGCGTTAATCATCAAATTTTCCTCCGCCGGATAACGTCTTAAAGTTCTGCTGCCCAATCACGAAGTGGCGTAAAACCAGCATCTTTGAGCTTACCAATGTAAGCTTTGAGCATATCTGAACCTGGTGCACCTTCTGAATCAAGCTTCTTCGCCCAATCAACCGCAATGTTCGGCATTGAATCTGCCCATGCTTGGCGTGCTTCAGCACTCATTTCAACAACGGTGCCACCACCCGCTTTATAAGCTTCGAGTGATTCAGCTGCACGATCCATCGCAATACCGGCAACATGGTCACGATATTCAAGAGCAACCTGCTGAAGCACTGATTTCACTTCATCTGGCAGCTTATTCCAGACATCTTTGTTCACTGTCACCGTTTTGGAATTCACAGCTCCGAGATCAACTTTGAGCATATATGGCGCAACTTCTGCGATCTTAAATGTTTTCGCAGCCTCAGGCCAAAGCATCGCAGCTTCTGTCACACCTGTTTGGATCATATTGTAAAATGTTGGCAGACCACCACGTACGCCAGCTGCACCTTCAATACCTTCAAGATATCTTAGGTTATAACCCGCACCTGCAACTTTTTTACCTTCCAGATCAGCCAGTGAATTGATCGGTGTCTTAGAGAATAGCTGATAGGTATCAAGCACTACGCCAGTTGCGAGATAAACCTGGTTTTCTGCATCCAGCTCCTTCGCCATTTGTGGGAATTCGCGGGCAATTTCATCAACTGCCTGAGCCACAACGCGTGCATCAGCCGCAATAAACGGTGTCACCGCCGAAATACCTTGGCTAGGCAGTTTTGAGTTATGAAAAATTGTTGTGACAATACCGATATCACCAAGACCAAGCTGAATACCTTCGAGAACACCGCGTGGCTTAACAATCGTGCCGCCATAGCCCTCTTGCCATTTGATTTCATATTTGCCGCCTGCAGCGAGCTCTTCATTCACACGCGGAATAAAGAAACCTGAGAATTCTTTCACCCACATAGAACGCTCTGGATATCCATCGATCGCAATCATATTGATTGTTTCAGCGGCGGATGCCGGTGTTGTGTGTAAGGCAGTATTCGCGCCTAGCGCCAATGCTGCGAGTACCACACTCGTAGAACTGATTTGTTTGACTAATTTTAACATTTTCTTCCTCCCAAATTGTGTTTGAAACCGGGATAGATCTCAAACCAAATAGTTAAATTGATGAAACAGAGCCTCCTCAGACCAATCCAGCAACCTGTTGTTTCATCTAATCGTTTTTGCGCACCCAACTCTCTTCAATTTCAGTTCCCGCTTGCTTGAAAAGTTTCGAAAGCGGGCAATATTTTGATACTTCTTCAGCCAATCTTGCCAATTCAGCTTCTGTCGCTGTGCCATCAGCTTCAACGGTCAGCGTAATTTTTACAAACGGAACGTCAATCTCCTCCTGAAGTGTCACGCCTCGCCGATCAAAATCGCAGACAGCTGAAATATCCAAATGGCCAATGTCGATGAGCAATGATTCAGCACATTTATGTGCAATCACATTTGTGCATCCGATCAGCGCAGAAATTGCTGTGTCCGTCGGTGTGGGCCCCAAATTTGTGCCGCCACGCGCTTCTGGCTCATCAATTGCAAAATTTAGATCGCGAATTGATATATTGGACAATGAATGAGACGGACTTTGTGCCTTTGCTCTTAATTTCACAGTCATTTGAGGTTTTAAATCAACCATTAAACGACCTCACACACATCATCAAAATCAAAGCGCGGCAGGCGCTGGAACAAAGCTGTTTCATCAGCATAACCGATATTGCAAAGGAAATTTGATTTAACCGTTGTTCCTTTGAAAAACTCTTCATCAATCACCGCATTCGAAAATCCAGACATTGCGCCAATATCAAGACCAAGCGCGCGGGCAGCGATCATCAAATATCCGCCCTGCAAGGTGGAATTGCGAAACGCTGTCTCTTCAGAATATTCAGGCTTGTCTTTAAAGAGATGCCGTCTGTCTTCATGTGGGAAGAGTTTGGGCAATTCTTTCCAAAACTCAGTGTCATAAGCCACAATCACCGTCAGTGGCGCACCCATCATCTTTGGCACATTTGCAGGCTTTAATGATTTTGCGACGCGCTCTTTGCCCTCAGGTGTTTTCACAAAGACAAAACGTGCCGGGCAACCATTCATGCTGGTCGAACCCATTTTCACAATATCGTAAAGCTGATGAATGAGACCATCGTCGATTGGTTTATCAGTCCAAGCATAGTGAGAACGCGCACCAGAAAGAATTAAATCAATAGATGCGTCATCCAATTGGTGAATTCTTGATTTTAAGTCACGCGCATCTTGTTGAGCCGCTTCACGCAGCTTCAATAACTCTTCACCAGTGGGTGCACTATTTGGCACATTCATATTCATTCGACGTTTCCCGCACTTTAGGAATCTTACTTCCAAACCTCTATAATTCAAAAATACCCACATTTATACCCATTCGTCAATAAATATCGATATTTTTATTTGACCCGAATTTATAATAAAGTATGGTTTTGTAGAGAATGTGGAGGAATTGATAAAATGCCAAGCTGGAAAGACTACCGTCAGACATCAAAAGAGCGCGGATCTCTTGCTTTTGAATTATATATTGTCGAATCAACACCAGCCATGCCGCCAGAGCAAATGCTGGCCATCTTACCCGAACATCTCGCCTACCAAGGTGAGATGGAAGCACAGGGCAAGCTCTTTCTTGCAGGTCCCTTATCAGATGCGACAGGCGAAGAAATGAGCGGTGGTGGCATGATTGTCTATAATGCCAGCTCTTTAGAAGAAGCACGTGAAATCACTGAAAATGACCCGATGCATAAAAAGGGTGGTAGAACTTTCACCATCCGCCGTTGGCTGGTCAATGAAGGCTCTTTCTCACTCAATATAGGACTATCTGGGCAGCGCGTGGAATTGGCAAAGAATTAGCTTTCCGACATAGCACATCGTTTGGAAGAGATTTTCGCAATCAGTTTTCCATCATCTCGATGAATAAAAACGTCTGTTCCTGATGATGCGAGATTAATGGATGCATCGATATCTAGATTACCAAGGTAAATGACATCTCGCCGCTTTAACGGCTGAGTTGTCTTTTGCATTTGACATTCAAAATTCTCTGCGAATTTTGAGAAGCTAGGAAAATATAAAAGTCCCACCGCATTAAAATCGAGAGATCGGCAGGGCGTGATATCTTGGTTTCGACCGCACATCGTCTCCGGATTTTCATTTACGCGGGCGGCTGTTCTGGCGTATTCGGCCAAAGTTAGTAATTCTTGTGGCGCCATGTCTAAAGACAAGCTCGGCATATATTTATTGCGAACAATCGATGTATTCGCCTTATCCTCGCCATGGCTCACAAAAGTTGATATCATCAATAAAGATGCGATCTCTTGCTTGGCTAGCAGTATTTTATGAATCGATCCGATCTGGTGATGGCTAACATGATAAAGGCTGGAGGTGATCTCCACATCTTTCGCAAGCAATTTGACTTGCGGCGAAAGCTTGATCGACGTCGCACAAAACGCAGCATAAACCTCTCTTCCATAGATATCTTTAAACACAGCATGTTTTTGACCCATGGCTTGGGCAATCAACGACCAATGAATATCCCCACCCAGTTTCAAAAACCATTGCTCTGATATGCCATCTGGTTGCAGCTCGGCCATGCCGAGCGTAATAGAACGGGTGCATCCGACCTTTTGTATAGGATGTGTCTCAAATGCTGCGTGACTATTCATTCAGCTGCCACCACCGCATCTTGATTTAAGCTCTTTTCAATATGGTCCGCGAGATATCGTCCATCTTCATTGATGGAAAGAAAACGACCAGATCCCCATTTATTGAGCCAACCCAAACCAATGAAGTAAAATCCCGGCACATCACAAACACCACGATTATAGACAGGTCGGCTTTTTTCATCGAACACATCGGCGTCAATCCAATCGTAATTCGGCCTAAAACCAATTGACCAAATAACCGATGTTATACCGTGCTCTTTAAGATCAATTTCAGTGATCTCTTCTTCTGGCTCCCAAAGCTTTTCAAACGGCGTCTCAACTGGGGCAGAGATATTATTTTTTGAAATATATTCATCAATAACGTTGCGAATACCGAGATAACTATTATCCGCATCATCCAGATTTTTGCGTAAATCCGGAAGGAAGCGCAGCTTCTCATTATCCATATCTGATAGCGAGCCATAAAGGCTGACATCGCTTTCAACCACAAAGCGGCGAAGATCGATTTCCTTACCGCCATCACGACCAGACATATAATGATTGGTTTGCGTGAGCGCTTTATGCGGATCCGGATGCTCAGCAATAGTAATGTCGTAATGCCCCATATCATAAAGCCAATCCGTTGCATCACGCCCACGATATTTCCGCGGACTACGCGGGGCTGGGCCAACAGCAAGATGAACTTTTCGACCGTCACGCACCAGATCTTCCATAATCTGCACTCCGGATTGTCCCGTCCCCACAATAAGGGAAGCACCTTGAGGAATTTGCGCAGGCCGGCGATAGTCTTTCGAATGCATCTGCATTACAGATGGATCAAGCTTTTCTGCATAGGGGGGAACAATGGGCGCATCATACCCACCGGTGGCGATCACCACCTGCGCACAATGCCAATGACCATTCGATGTTATGACATCATAACCATCGGCTTCTTTGCTCACTTTTTGCACATCGACATTCTCCAAAATCGGTGGATCAAAACTATCCGCGAACCCATCAAGGTATTCAACAATCTCATCCTTAAGCATAAAGCCATCTGGATCATCACCTGAATAAGGAAAATTCGGCAACCGACATTGCCAGTTTGGTGTGACAAGGCAGAAGCTGTCCCAGCGATTTTCTCGCCAGGAATGAAACTTTTTATATTTCTCCAAGACCACATGCTCAATGCCCTTTTTCTGTAAGTACCAGCTTACAGTAAGCCCCGCTTGTCCGCCGCCGATAATGACAACAGGAATTTGGATTTTGTTTTCGTTTGTGTTTGTCAAATTCATAATAAGCTCCCCTATGAAGACATGCTTAAACAGGTGACCATTGGGTCATGGCCTTGCTCAAATTTTGAAACCTGTTGTTTGATACGCTCCAATTGCCCCATCGCACGGCTGCACGGATGGCCATATATTTGTTCAACGCGATCTGATGCAGATTGCAAAGCTGTCGTTGCACGCAGGCTGAAATCGGAGAGCGGGTAGGTCGTATTTGCCGATAAATGTTGTGTGACAATGGTTGACGGCGAGTAGCACCGTTCCCGACTACCATCTGGCCATTTAAGCGTGAACCAGACTTCAGGCATAGCAGGCCTCCCGTTTTCCCAATCCCAGATAAGCTGTTTCTTGATAGTTCCAAAATGGTGTCGAGCGACCATCGAAGCTCAGATCAATAGATGTATTTTGATTAATCGAACCGATCGCCTGCGCAGTAATTCCCCGCTCCGCAAATCGCCGCTGAACCTCGATTACGTGTTGCGGCGAAACGGACAACAAAAATCCAAAACTTGGAAATGATCGCATCCAACGCACGACGCCGATATGTTCTGGTGGTTTGATGCGGGCAATATCAATATCTATCCCTACACCCGAACACTCAGCCAGCATCAGGGCCGTTCCGATCATTCCACCTTGGCTAATATCTTTTCCAGCTCGGACCAATCCGTCTTCCGCCAATTGCGGCAATAATTCCAAATCAGCGCGCAACTCTTCAGGTAAGCGATTGCCAGCAGCAAAAAAGTTGTCGAAATTTCGGTAGCTTCCCCGATGATCAATCGCTGCAATCAACACATCGCCAGGCTGTGCATCAAAACTTGTAATCAATTTATCGGCACGCCCAAAGATCGAAACCGCCAAATTCAACTCTGACGCTGAGAAATTTGTATGTCCACCCAGTATGGAAACTCCATAGGCAACAGCTGCGTCTCGAAGTCCGGTTAAAAGCGGCTTGGCGATCCCAGCGTTCGGTGCCCAAATCTGATCAACCACACCAATTGCACGACCACCCATCGCTGCAATATCGGACACATTAACCATGATGCCACACCAACCGGCAAACCATGGATCATCATTCACAAAGGAAGGAATAAAACCCTCCCCTGCCAACAAATCAAATCCACCATCAGAGCGTTGCAGGAATGCAGCATCATCACCTGGGATCCCGACACTTTCAGGTCCGATATGCAATCCATCAACAGCATCACATATCGAAAGCTTGGAGGTAATTGAAGGGTGCAATCTCAACTCTGATGCCAGTTGCGAAATATCCATCTGATCACGCCGCAATTTTGTGAGGGCGATGGTACCAACCATCTTCTGGACTGTAGTTCGGCGGGTAGTGCGCAAGATCAGCCGACATCAACATGTGGCTCACGCCGTGACAATCCACCTCTTCGACCGGTTTCCAACGCATGCGCCTGAAAAGAACGACATTTTGCATCTGAACATGGGCGTTGAACAAACGGCACCCCCGCGCATTTGCACACCGCACGGCAAGGGAAATCAGCTCAGCACCCAAACGGCCAACATTGCGATATGCAGGATCTACTGCAAGGCGAGAACCCCACCATATACCAGGTTCTGCTGAATGAATGCGCACTGTTCCAACGACCGAATGCGCTTCATGGGCAATGGTCGAAATTGCCACAAGATGGGTCGCAATCTCGTCAACATCATCACGATCATGCTCTTTGAATATGCCTTGCTCACCGACGAAGACTTTATTGCGTAAATCAAATGCACCCTGCCGCTCCCAATGGGTTGAAGCAGCGCGAATAAAATAACCCGGCGAGTGAAATGGGATGACGTTTTTCGGCATGATCAGACCTTTAACTTCTCATATGTCGAAAGCGCAGAACATGCGCCACACCGTCCGCAACCTGCCTTGATATCCTCAGATTTCATCCCAGAATTTCGGATCATTTCGCTCAATGGCTTTAAGATAGCTGCCATGAATTCTGATTTGGGTGCTGGCAGACTTTCAAGCGGCGTTCCAGAAATAGGAACAAAGGGAACGACAAAAGGATAAACACCCATTTTGCAGAGCTTTTCCGACATTTCTAAAATGGCGTCGGCCGTATCGCCTAAACCTGCCAGAATATAGGTCGATACCTGACCATGTCCGAACACTTTGACCGCCGACTCAAACGACGAGAAATATTTCTCAAGCGGCACTGAAGCTTTTCCCGGCATCACATCCGCGCGAACTTCCGGTGTTACAGCTTCTAAATGCATGCCCAAACTATCAATGCCTGCATCAAACATGCGCTGATGCCAAATATCGTCCGCAGGTGGTTCGCACTGGCCTTGGATGGGAATATCAACGGCAGCCTTAATCGCTAACGCACTTTCGACCAAGACAGACGCACCGCGATCATCACTCGCAGGTGTGCCCGTTGTCATGACCATGTGCTCAATCCCATCCAATTCAACAGCGGCCTTGGCAACTTCCGCTAACTGCTCAGGGGTTTTACGTGCAATAGTTCGACCTGCAGCCAAGCTTTGGCCAATGGAACAAAACTTGCAGGTCTTCTTGCGGCTTGCATAGCGAATACAGGTTTGCAAAACCGTTGTCGCCAAAACGTTCCGTGAATGCAAAGTAGCGATATGTTTATATGGAATACCTTCCGCCGTTTTCAAATCATAAAACTTTGGTCGTCCCGGAAATTTGATCCGCGCCACGTCTTGGCCGTTTTTGGTGACCTTAGACGTGCCATCTTGATCCGGTGCTTTGACCAGATAAGGGCTCTTAAATGCGGGCTCTGTATGCACGGGCACCATCACCGTGGTGCCATCAATCGTCAACGCTTTATGATCCGAGGGTCCCGCACCACCACGTCGGCTTTCATGACCGGCATTTGGATCATCAAGGCGCATGCCTTTGGTTTGTAAATCATTGATGAGCTCAGAAATCGACATGTTCAAATTCCTTTTGTGCGATGTCCGCTAAATCGGGCATATTGGGTTCTAAAGTGTCGAGATTTGAAACCTGACGCACCTGAGTTGGGCGCTGATCATGCACCAAATGTAAAAGCTCGGGCCGCGCATAATGCCCGACACTATCCATCATCCGTTTGCGCTTTGTGATAAGCTTCATATCCAGATCAGCAATCAAGATGCCCTCACCTTCAGTGATGGGATCAACAACATGGCGTCCTTCGGGCGAGATGATGCATGTCATGCAGCCATCTCTCAGACCCTTTTGCAGGGAAGGATCTGGATGAATAGATTGGATTTGTTCCTCCGACAGCCAACCAGTCGCGTTGACAACAAAACAAGCAGCTTCAAGCGCATGGTGCCGCATGGACACTTCTATTTGTTCGCCAAATATCGGACCGACGAGACTACCTGGGAAATGCGCGGCATGGATTTCCTCATGCTGGGCCATCAATGCATAACGAGCCAATGGATTATAATGTTCCCAACAAGCCAGTGCACCGACACGGCCCACTTTTGTCTCAACAACTTGCAACCCAGAACCGTCGCCTTGCCCCCAAACCATACGTTCGTGATAAGTCGGCGTGATCTTGCGTCGCTTGAGAACAATCTCTCCACTCGCATCAAACACCAATTGGGTATTATAGAGCGAGCCGTGATCACGCTCATTTATGCCCATAACGATCACCGCATTGGCTTTGCGCGCAGCATTTGCAAGCGCCTTGGTTTCCGCAGATGGCACAACAACCGCTTCCTGATATAATTCTAGATGCGGCTTTCCCTGCTGAACTGGTGGCAGAACAAATGAAAAATAGGGGTAATAGGGAATAAATGTCTCCGGAAAGACAATAAATTCAGCACCCTTTGATGCTGCTTCATCAATCGCGTTTAACACCCGTTCCATCGTTTTTTCACGTCCTGAAAGATCAGGTGCGATTTGAACGGCTGCGGCTCTGACAGTATCGGTTCGCATGAATTTCACATTCCCCACTTTAAGGATAAAGAATAAGATTTGTCAGGCCGATCGATGCGACCTGACAAGCATTGGATCACACAGTCCATGTATCCAAAATGACGGCATCTGCCTTTTTGTGGATGAGAATACAATCGAGCACATCTTGCGGTGCGATCGGCGTAATTCCCGGCAAAAGTGATGGCTCACCATGGCCATAAAGTGCTTGCAATGCGAAACGACATGCATACACTTTGCCACCTTCTCCCATGAACTTTTGCAAGTTCACTGCAAAGTTTTGGTGACCCGGAAATGCTTCATCGCCCAATGTTGGGAAGCCGCGTTGAATTCCCAATGTCACACCTGGACCATACAGTAATATCGATGTTTCATAACCCTTACGATTTAGGCGTATCGCATTGAGAATATTAACTAATCCGATTGAACCTTCAAAAGCAACAGTATGAAATGTAACCAATGCTTTCTCGCCTTCATCGGCTTTAACATCCTCAAAAACTTTTTCTTCGTAATCGACGAAATAATCTCCGTCTTTGTGAGCTTCCTTAGCTACAGCTGGCATTTTAAACTCCTTCTAAATGACAACATAAGGCTAGGTCACACAAATTGTATGTGTCAATCATAAGTGTAATCTACATACAATAAAAAATCATTATCAGTACAAAATGCATATTTAGTATGCAAAAACCCACTAAATGCGCAGAGGATGATCTAAAAATAGTCAAAAAGCCGCAACAAAACATCTTGATACAACGAAAAAAATGATCCATACATTGTGCAACAATTGTATGTAACAATTTTGCGAGGGCACTCTATTCATGATCGATTGGAAACCAATTCTAAGCAATGACGGAACACCGAGATATCTCGCAATTGCCGACGCATTATCCGAGGATGTGAGAAGCGGCGTTCTTAAGGTTGGTACCCGCTTACCTCCGCAACGAAAATTGGCATCCCGTCTTGGTATCGATTTCACCACTGTCACCCGCGCCTATGCAGAAGCCCAGGCACGTGGGTTAGTAAGAAGCGAAGTTGGGCGCGGTACATTTATCGCGCGCAGCTCAAGACATGGTGCGCAGCCAGATGCCGAAAGATCCGCAGCTGAAGATCTTTCGATGAATATGCCACCGGAAACAAAAGATCCGAAGCTAATTGAAGCGATGCAGCAAGGATTAGATTACATCTCCACCAATATGCTTGGGCTGTTGCGATACCAAACAGCGCTGGGTGGTGAGAAAGATAAAATTGCAGCATCGAGCTGGCTCTCGCTCCGCGGCATGGTGCCAAAACTCGAACGGGTTGCGGTGACACCAGGCGCCCATGCAACAATGACTGCTATTTTATCCATGATCGCCGACAAAGGCGATTGTATCTTATGTGAAAAAATTACCTATCCTGGGATCCGCAACATCGCCAACCTTATGGGTGTATCACTCATTGGGTTGGAAATGGATAAAGATGGAATTTTGCCAGACGCGCTCGAAAAAGCCATTCAACAACACAAACCAAAAGCGCTTTATCTCAATCCAACACTTCACAATCCAACAACAATTACGATCCCAACCGAACGACGTTTAGCGATTTCTCAGATCATCAATAAATATGGGTTGCAGCTGATTGAGGACGATGCCTATGGCTTTATCCCTGAAAAAGCACCAGCGCCTTTGGCTGTGTCTTCCCCCGATCTAACCTGGCACATCGGTGGATTGGCAAAATGCATTGGCGCTGGATTACGCATTGCATACACGGTGACCCCGTCCGCCAAGCACACGCTTGCACTCGCGCAAACTTTAAGAGCATTGACTGTGATGCCGTCTCCCATGTCGATGGCGCTAGCAACCTGTTGGATTGAGGATGGCACCGCTGACCAAATTAGACGGTTCATCCGCTCTGAAACCGCGATCAGGCAAAATATGGCGACAAAAGCCCTTGATGGCCTAGATTTTAACTCCGCCGAAAACGCGTTCAATATTTGGCTACGTCTTCCTGAGGGCGCCGCACGCGCGGAAATCATTGCCAATATGGCGGGGCGTCATATCGGCATCATTCCATCAGATGCATTTACCGTTGGTGGCAATGCGGATGAACATGTCAGATTATGCTTGGGCGGCACAATCGACCGCGATAGGCTGCAATCGAGCTTGCATTATCTATCGCATCTGTTGATGCCGGGAAGTTTTATGACGGGATAAACTGATCCAGCATTTTTGCAGCTAAGTCACTTTCACTAGAAATTTCTGCACATCGTCACCTTCAAAATAGTTGCTAATCTCATTCACAAAAGCGCTGACCAAACGCCGTGGATTATCGGGCAGATATCCAAGGGCTATTTGCAAAGGTTCCAATGGTGGATCGAAAGGAACGGCAACAACGCGTTGCCCCGCATAACTAATGTCTGTTACCGGTCGCATATGAAGCACAGAGCATCCAATACCCTGTCCAACCATACTACGCACCATTTCAACTGAGCTTGATGTTGCGATCACGTCTGGAGATACGCCGGCCGCTTCAAATAATTGCCCATAATATTCACTTACCACTGGCAAATCTAATAGGACGAGTTTTTCATTTGCCAATTTTTTAGCATCAACGCTTGTCTGCGATGCAAACGGATGTGTTTCAGATGTGAGCAAATATGCAGACACATCTGTCAACGGTTCAAATGTGATCTGTGGATGCATAGCGTTCGCAACACATATGATCACGTCATAAGTACCATCAATTAAACCAAGTTGCGCGCTATGATTATCACATTCGGTGAATTTGACATCAATGCCTGAATTACCCTCTAAAAGCGTGCTTGTGATTGCTGGAACAAATGCGGGTGCGATCGGTGCATAATATCCAACGCGCAGGCTGCCTGTCAGTTTGGATCTTAGATCTGCGCCCTCTCCCATTACAGTGTCATATTCATCCAGCAAGTGCTGAAGCTTTTTCATGACAATTAATCCAGTGGCAGTGGGTGTAATACCTTTGGACCGGTGACGAAGAGTTAGCTGAAGCCCAAAAGCCTCTTCCACTTGATTAACTGCTGTGAAGATGGCCGAAGGAACAACATTCATTTTCTTTGCCGCGCCAGCAATGCTCCCACATTCAACAGCAGTCAGAAAATAGCGCATCGCCTTCAAAGTCACATCCATGAAAGATTTTCACTTTTAGTAATTCTATTTTTTAGAATTTTATATTCTATATCTTCTGTTTTTCAAAGTTAAAGGTTTCTGGCATGCTCAACGAAAGACATTTAAAAGGGCGGTTTGAACATGCAATCACATGCGAGAGTAGTTGTTATTGGTGGCGGAATTGGTGGCTTATCTACCCTTTACCATCTGACGCAAGAAGGTTGGACGGATGTGGTACTCCTTGAGCGCAATGAATTGACCTCAGGCACAACGTGGCATTCCGCTGCCCAATTTGCTTTTAATCAGCTCTTGCTGCTGTTTCGCGATTACACAATTAAACTGTATAAAGAGCTCTCCGAAGACCCCAGCTATCCAATAAATTATCATTATGGCACTGGCGGCATGCGGCTTCTTACCAATCCCGCTCATTTAGAATGAGGTGCATCACATTATCTCGGTCGCCAATGGTATTGGCATCAATTTCGATCTGATCGACGCTGCCGAAGCAAAAGCGCGCAATCCATTGTTGGATACTGACGGAGTGATTGCTGCTCTATGGGATGAGAAGGATGGAGACATTGATCCCGCCCAACTATGCCAAGCACTTGCTGCGCGTTCACGAAAAGCTGGCGCAGCCATCCATCGAAACACCCCCGTGACAAGCCTTAAGCAACTCGCCAATGATGAATGGTTGATCACCACACAACATGGCGTGATCACTGCCGAGCATATCGTGATCGCAGCAGGTTACAGGGTTAATGAAATCGGAGACATGATGGGCATAAAATATCCCGTCATCGCGATGGAACATATGTATTTCATCACCGAAGATATCCCGGATCTTATCGAGCGAAACGATCGCGTTCCGATGGTGCGTTGTCCACGAGATACTTTTTATATGCGTCAGGAAAAGAAGGGGTTACTGGTCGGCATATATGAGCATGATTGTAAAACCTTTGGCATGGATGGTATTGATCCCGATTTTGTCAACGCGTTATGCCCAGATGATCTCGATAGATTATTGCCAAAGATGGAACCGATTTTTGACCGCCTTCCATGTTTGCAAGAAGTTGGCATTAAATCCGTCGTCAATGGTCCAATTTCTTACGCTGCTGATGCTGGTCCCTTGGTGGGCAAACAACCAGGTTTTCGCAATTGTTGGTCAATGAACGGGTTGCGCGTCGGCATTGGCGAAGGCGGAGGCTATGGCAAAATGATCGCTCAAATGATGGTGCACGGGGAAACGGAATGGGATACCTGGCAATTGGACCCGAGGCGGATCACAAGCTATGCAAACACAGAATATACCGCACTCAAATCTATCGAGGATTATCAACACGAATTTGTTTGGCATCTTCCTCATGAGCACCGCCCAGCAGGACGTCCAGCAAAGGCATCGCCGCTTTACCCAGTCTTAAAAGACAAAGGCGCAGAATTTGGTGTCGTAAATGGCTGGGAACGCACTGAATTTTATAAACCAAACAGAGACTTTAAGACGAGCCACGGCTATAGCTTTCAAAATTGGCATGGCGTCGTAGCAGCCGAGATCGATGCTGTGGTCAAAAATGTTGGCTTTGCCGAACTTTCAGGTTTCAATCATTTTCGCATTCGAGGCAAAGACGCATTAGATTGGCTCAGCAGTCTGACCTGCTCACGTGTCTCAGAAAAAATCGGAAAAGCAAACCTGTGTTACTTCCTGACACCAAGCGGAAATATTACCGGTGAAGGCACCATCGTTCCTCTGAATGGTCATGAAGTGTTTTACGGTTCAGCCGCGACAGCCGAGTTTCACGATATGGATTGGCTCCAAGAAAGACTGCCTGAAAATAGCGATATTCAAATCGAAAGCTACACAAATACGCATACGATGGTGGTCATTGCAGGTAATAACGCACGCGATCTCCTAGCTGCCGTTTCACCGCGCACAAATTGGAGCCAACATGGATTTCCTTGGCTTACGGCACAAAACGTATTCATCGGCCATATTGAAGCCTTGGCAATTGCGATCAGCTATTCGGGTGAGCAAGCGTTTGAACTGCATGTACCCAACACACAGCTTTACGCCGTTTACGAGATCATCACGAAAGCAGGCATCGACTTTAATCTTAGCCACTTTGGCATGTTTGCAATTGATTCCATGCGTTTGGAAAAAGGCTATGGCCACTGGAAAGGTGATTTCATTACCGAATTTAATCCAATTGAAGCCGGATTGGATCGATTTGTGGATTTAGCGAAAAACTTCCCGGGAAAAGCTGGGCTGCAAGCGCAAATAAAGATCGGAAATCGCAGGCAACGTGTTGTCCTTGAGTTAGACAGCAAAACGGCTCCCGCGCAACCCAATGACGGCGTATTCTCAAATGGACGCCCTATTGGCGCCATTACGTCAGCCGCATGGGGCTATCGGACGAATAAAAACCTGGCAATGGCCTATATATCTCCTCATTACGCGCAAACAGGTACAGCGTTGGAAGTATCTCTTCTGGGAGACGTGGTGATGGCTAAAGTTGCAGATATTTGCCTGTATGACCCTGCTAACAAGATCCCAAGAGGCGTTGACTAGAGACGAAATCTCATCTGTCGCTCGCCGTCCCAGACATCATGAGATCAACACCATCAAGGATGGAATAAACGGGTAAATCGGTTACTGATTTGATAGTCGAAATATATGGTGGCAGATTTCCGCATTCGATCAAGATTGCATCGATATTCGGGTCTCTCTGCAGAAGACCTGAGACCTCAGACGTCACATATTGTTCAATATCATCCGCGTTCAAGATTGTTGATTGCTTTTGCTTCTCTTGCAAAATCGCATCAGAGAATGCCTTACAATTCTCCATACCAATGATCTCAACCTCATCAACCGCAATACTATCTGAGAAATTGAAGAGCGCGCTTAAATCTGATTTGGAGGCGGTCAATATAGCGATCTTTTTAGCGCCCAAATCAGTTTTGATTTTCCCATAGAGTGAAAGCGA
Organism: Rhizobiaceae bacterium; assembly: GCA_017644105.1. Taxonomy (GTDB): domain Bacteria; phylum Pseudomonadota; class Alphaproteobacteria; order Rhizobiales; family Rhizobiaceae; genus Lentilitoribacter. The sequence continues at coordinate 27,868 of JAEPMD010000015.1, forward strand.
AGATACCATCACAGGCACATCAACAGCTTGTTCGATTTTCTCCTGTTCCTTGAACAAAAATCCACAGGTAGAAATGATCGCAGACGCGCCTTGGCTTTCCAACAATTGCGCCGCATTCATGAACTTCTGGCATGCTTCCTGAGGTAAAGACTGGTCATTAACAACATCAAGACTGCTTACGCCTTTGACCACTTGGATCAAAACATCCATTGGATAGGTATCAGGATTTCCAGCATCACCTAATATTCTGGGAAACTGGGTATCCAGCATCAATATGCCAAGCTTATGATTGGTCATATCAATACCCCTCACCATGCGATTTAAATCCACGCTTGGCGAATATCGCCGGCGATATATAGATGGGTATTTGCGCAACAGCGATAAAAACACTGAGCAGCGGATTAAACGGCAAGACAGCGAGGTAGATCGAAACATTACGATTGCCAAACATAAAGCCAAGCGCATCGGCTTGATCACTAGGTATCTTTTGTCGCAAAGCCCAGCGCATAAAAACATGACCACCTAAATTTAGCAAAAGCGCCAACAGCAACAGATAAAGCGCTTGCCACGGTGCCTCGATAATTTGCTCAACCACACCATCAAAAAGCGGAAATAAAAACAAAATCATCGTTAAAACAGCCACACCTGAAAACACATCCTTATGAGACGCAATTCGATCCTGACCCACCAGACGCTGAATGAGCATTGCTATGACAAATCCACCGATAATCATCAATGCAATGTCAAACCCCATCATCCAAAGCGCAACTGATATATCTATTCCAACAATGGCAAAGCAAAGCGGGCCCAATATTGGAACCAATAGCATGCCCAATAGCGCGACTTGCAAAGTTAATCGCGCATTAAACCCGATCAACATACTCAGACTGATGGACGAACTTAACGGCGGCGCAGCGATAAATACGGTGATCAGCAAAAGATAATGCTCAGGTATATTTATTAGTGACGACACCCCACGAAGGAGAATAGCAGCGATCAAAGTCCCCGCGATCACAATCAGCAAAGTTTTCGAAAAATGCTTCGGCTTGAGCAATTCAAGGCTGGCTTTTTGAAAATCAAACTGCGCAAAGCCCACTGCAAGGATTAACGCGACAAGAAATGGCAAAGCTGGCCGCATGACCGAAGATACTTCCGGCAAGAGCGCAGCAACAAACACCCCGGCAATTAAAAATATGCCGGATCGCTGTCCGATATAGGATAGAAGTCGCATCCTTGTCCTTAAATTAGCTCACCAGCTATCCAGGTGTAGCGCGCATATTATCTGGCAGCCACGTGGCCAATTCTGGCCAAGTTACCAAAATAATCACCATCAACACCATGAGTAACACCATTGGTATCGCTGTTTTGGCAATATAAGAAATCTCATGTGAGGTCATGCCCTGAAGCACAAATAGATTAAACCCAATTGGTGGTGTCACCTGCGCCATCTCAACAACGATCACAATGAAAATACCGAACCAGATCACATCAATGCCCGCCTGACGGATCATGGGTTCGACGATGGCCATGGTCAAAACAACGGATGAAATTCCATCCAAGAACATGCCCAGAATAATGTAAAACACAGTCAACATCGCAATGAGTGCAATTGGCGACAACCCAAGCCCATCAATAAATGACGCCAACGCACGGGGAATGCCGGTGAAGCCCATCGCAAGCGACAAGAAGGCCGCACCCATAAGAATGAGCGCGATCATGGCAGATGTCCGTGTCGCACCCATCAAGCTTTCATAAAAAGTGCTCAAGTTCAGCGATCTTTGTGAGGCGGCCAAGACCAACGCACCAATCACACCAACGGCCGCCGCTTCTGTTGCAGTGGCCCAGCCGAAATACATAGATCCGATCACTGCAAAGACTAAAACCAATACCGGAATGAGGAACCTACTTTCCCGGAACATATCACCAAGTCCCATGGCTTTATCAGCTTCTGGGCGCTCGCTTTTGCGGACAAAATGCCAAGCAACGATGTAGCTCATAAAGAGGCTCGCCAACACAAGACCGGGGATCACACCGGCAAGGAACAATTTGGAGATCGATTCATTAATCGTCACGCCATATACAATGAGCGTTAGCGATGGCGGGATCATCAAGCCCAAAGTCGCCGCACCCGCCAGCGTGCCGATAATCATATATTCAGGATAACCCCGACGTCGGAGTTCTGGAATAGACATTTTGCCAACGGTAGTCAGCGTGGCAGCAGATGATCCAGACACAGCCGCAAAAATTGTACAGCCCGCAATATTGGTATGCAGCAATCCGCCGGGTAGCAACCTCATCCAAGGCGCAAGCCCGCGGAACATATCCTGCGATAATCGCGTGCGATACAAAATTTCACCCATCCAAATAAACAAAGGCAAAGCGGTGAGTGTCCAACTTGAAGCGCCGGTCCAAATGGTAGTGATCATCGCGTCACCCGCTGGACGAGACGTAAATAATTCAAGTCCAACCCAGGCAACGCCCATCAGCGCGAGCCCGACCCAAACCGAGCTACCTAAAAGGCCAAACAGGACGATCAAAAAGATTATTGTTGCATAAATTTCTGTCATCAGATCATCTCGCCTTTGATATTGCTTTTATCGAGAACAACGAACCGAATGAGATTGTCCCATAATGCGATCGCCAGAAGCGTCGTGCCAATGGACATTGGAATTTGTGGCAGCCATAATGGTGTATAAACCATCTCAGAACTTGTTTGCGACCAAAGGGTGGTCCATTGCGTTGGGCTCGTCACAATGGTTTCAAACAGGGTCAACAACCATTGTGGAACGGTGTCCTGCCCTTGGGTTCTATCATTGAGCATTTCTGAAAAGATATTGGCCTTGATGGCGTATCTGGCAAAATAGGTGGCGATAAGTGCGGCGACAAAGAGTGCGAAAATATCGACCCATCTCTTGGTAAAATTATTAAGATTCAAAAGGATAGAAACCCGAATGTGTGCGCCGCGGTTGAGCGCATGTGCCAGCGCAAAAAAGGACGTGGCTGCCATGGCATAGCCGGCAAATTCAGTGGATCCGTGGAAGGTAACGCCCGTCCATCTCGCAATCATTTGCGCCACGATGAGCAGCAAAATAATCACCATGAAAATGGCAGCGATGATGCCGCTTGTTGTGTATATCACATTGAGAACCCGCCAAATCGGCGCCAAGAATTTTTGCGCTTTATCTTTCAAATACCAACAAGCAATGGTCAAAATCGTTGGCAAAACAAATAGCCAAAACCAAAGCGGCAAACCAATAAATGGTTTCCAATCCATCATCTTCCCCTCAACAATAAACAGGCCCTTCGCAAGGAAGGGCCTGGATAGTATTACTTCATAGCTTTGTAAGCGTCGAGAATTTCTTGACCGTCGCTGCCAGCTGTTTCAAGCCATGCAGCTGTCATTTTCTCGCCAATTGCCTGAAGCTCAGCCAAGAATTCAGGGCCTGCATCTTCAACTTTCATACCATTGGCTTCCAGTTGCTCAAAATACCAGTCTGCAAGTTCAGCCGATTTTGCAGCACAGGCTGCGCCTGTTTCGTCAGCAGCTTTTTGAATGCCAGCTTTTACATCATCTGCCAAACCATCCCAAACGCCTTTATTGACGATGACGGAATTGCGCGGCAACCAGGCGTTCACTTTGTAGTAATGTGTCAAATGCTCCCAAACCTTACGGTCATAACCCGTTGAGCCAGATGAAATAAACGCTTCAGCCACACCTGTTGCCAATGCTTGGCTCAATTCAGCGGCTTCCACTTGCACCGGCACCATGCCAAGTTCTTCAGCGAAAGTTGCTGTGGCAGTGTTGTATGAGCGGAATTTAATGCCTTGCGTATCTTTTGATGATCCCACTTCTTTTTTGAAGTAGAAACCCTGACCCGGCCATGGGCATGTGTAAAGCGACACAAGATTGAGTGCTTCAAGCTGGGCATTTACTTTAGGTGCTGCCGCTTTCCAAAGCATGTCATTTTCTTCGTATGTTGTCGCTAGGAACGGCACATTGTCCCATGCAAGCAATGGTGCTTCATTGGCATGCGCAGACATAAAGCGCTCACCGATTGGTGCTTGTCCTGTTTGAACAGCGCGCTTGATCTCACCACCTTTAAAGAGTGAACCGCCTGGATGCACAGTAATTTCAATCGCACCATTGGTGTATTCTTTAACTTTGTCAGCAAATACAACACCCATTTCAGAGTGGTAGTTTGTTGCTGCATAGGCCATCGGCATATCCCATTTTTCTGCCGATGCCGCACTGCTTAGCGCAAGCGCCGCAGCACCAGTTGCCAATGCTAGTTTCATATTTTTCATCTTCTTACTCCCGTTCTTTGTTGTCGATCTGCTGCAAAAGCAGAAAGATCAGTGTTGATTGGTTGATTTGATGCAAGCCTTGCCAGCCACTGACCTGTTTTGGGCCCTGCCGACAAGCCTATATGCTGATGCCCATATCCCAAAATGATATTTTTAACCTCGGGACTAATGCCGATCACCGGAAGTGAATCGACCGTTGATGGACGGTGTCCCATCCATTCTTCAATCCGGTCATATTTTAGATCCGGAAACAATTTGGCCATTTGTTTTTTCAAAAGCTCGAGCGGTGCTTTTGATTCTTTGTTTTTAAGGCCTCCAAATTCGACAACGCCCGCGCATCGCATACGGCCATCCATCGAATTCACGACAAATTTTCCACTCGCGACCATGATAGGCGATTTTAAAGTAATCGAAGGATTATAATATTCCACATGATAGCCGCGCTCGGACTCCATTGGCACAGAAATTCCAAGAATCTCATTCCATTGAGATGTCCAAACACCTGTGGTCATGATGTATTTATCAGCTTTCAACGGCCCATCACTTGTTATGATATGCTCGCAATGATCGCCGTCAATTTCAAAGCCGGTAATGGTCGCTTGGGAAATTGTTCCACCATTTTTCTCAAATTCAGAGGCAAGTGCTTTGACATATGCGCCCGGATCCGAGATGCGGCCATGATTTGCGCATTGAACGCCATAACCAAATCGCCCGGCTAGGTTTTCGTCATATTCAGCTATTTGTTCTGCACTTCTAACTTTATACGAATAGCCTCTATTCTTGCGGATCTTCCAAACGTATTTTTCAGCGTGAAATGCATCTTCATCATCATAGCCAAACCAATAATCTTCAGTGCCGATATATTTTTTTGCTTCACTATCACCAGCCACAGCCAAATGCTGTTCAGGGCAATCATGCAAAAGCTCTTGCAAGGCTTGTGAAATGTGATTGACGGAACTGTCATTGGCATTGTTGAGATAACGTCTCAGAAAAGGCAACATTTTGGGAAGGTAAGACCATTTGACAAACAAAGGTTGATTGGGATCAAACAGCATCCCCGGTGCTTTTTTTAAAATGCCCGGCGTCGGAACCGGCACAACAGCAATCGATGCCAATATCCCGGCATTGCCGTGAGAAGTTCCCGCGCCTGGTCCTTCTCGGTCAACAAGCGTAACCTTATTTCCAAGGCGTTGCAGCCATATTGCGGTTGAAACACCGACGATCCCCGCGCCAACAACAATGACACTTTGTTGATTTTTTGTACTCACCCGAATTCTCCTGAAGTGAGTTTGACTTGACTGAGGTATAATTACAAATACTATTATTTTATGGAAGCATCATAAAAAGTGATATAATGATATTCAGACAGTTACAGGCATTTCATGCAGTTGTAGAAAAAGGCACAGTTACAGCGGCCGCGCAAAGCCTGGGAATTTCCCAGCCAGCGATCAGTAACTTGTTGGCAAAACTTCAGGCAAAAACCAATCTGGAACTATTTAAAAAAGACCGCGGTCGATTGGTCGCAACGCCAGAAGCCAGCATCTTATTCAGCGAAATCGATACGGTTGTGCGCGGGCTAGGCCGCGTAGATCATCTCATATCAAACCTACAAAATGAACGCGTGGGCTCGCTGCAAATTGCTTGTACGCATGCTGTATCATTCGGGTTTATGACGGGTCTGGTATCCGAATTCGTCCGCGACTACCCAAATATCGATGTGCTTTATCAAACAAGATATTCTCATAACATTCAGGAATGGGTGGAATCAGGACTGGTTGAAATCGGTGTATCAGAGACCCCTGTATTAAAGGAAAACCTTGTCAGCTACCCACTGCGATTTATCTGTCAGTTGGCAATTCCCGAGAATTCGCCACTTGTCGAACTCGATGAGATAACCGCTGCAGATCTCGATAATGTGCCGTTTATTGAAATGGGTGCTGATCATATCACCAGCCATAGAATTCGGCAGTTGTTTTTAGATTCAAACGCACGTCTTCGGATTAAGTGCCAATCTCACTTATTCAGATCGCTTCTGGAATTTGTCAAAACAGGATTGGGTGTTGCCCTCATTGATCCCTTCACTCTGGCAAACGATGATGGAAAAGGATATGTGGTGCGCCCGTTCACGCCTTCGATCTATTTCGACATGGCGATTATCCATCACAAATCACGTCCTGTATCCGCGCTGGGTCTTAAATTCATTGAACAGGTCAAAGCCCATATGTCAGTCTATAGCGTACCAATTACGTAAATTGCGTCATCAATCCATCAGATCTCTACCAACGATAGATGGATAAGCGCGGGTTTCACAAACAGTTTGGTTGACGGATCAGGATGATCCCGCGATAGATGGGTCATGACGCAAACAAAACAGCCCAATATCGTGATGATCCTTGCAGATCATGTCGCCTATGCCGGACATTATGGCAGCGATCGATATGATTATACCTGGCCGAATTTGGAACAGATTGCTAGGGATGGAGTAAAGTTCAACAAGGCCTATGCCATCACGCCTGTTTGCACACCATCTCGCGCAAGTTTTCTCACCGGCAAGCGACCCGATAAACACGGCATGCGTTGGAATAGTGAATACCCCATTCCTTATAATAGAACTGAATTCAGAGACGATGAGCGATTATATAACGCGTATCTCACTGAGGCGGGTTACGACAATTATTACTACGGAAAATGGCATTGCGGCATTGATAAAACGGCAGAAGATTATGGCCTCAACGGCTGGAGCCTGCCCGAATATGGCAATTTATATGCATCAGAGCGCTACAAAGAATATTTAGCCGAAATCGATCAACCGCAACCCGTTTGCCGAATTGATCATCATCTTTTGCGCCCAGAATTGGATGGCACTGAAGTTTTAATGAACCCAGATGAGCCATGGGATTTTATGGATGGCGCGGGCGTTCTGTTAGGTTCAGCCGAAGTTCAAGAGCAATTCTTTATCGCCAATCTTGCGATTGAACAACTTCGGAAGCTAGCGCAGCGAAAAGGTGACAAACCATTTTCAATGGTGATCAGCATGTGGGGGCCTCACCATCCCTATTATCCAAGCGAAGAGTTTGCCAATCTCATCAACCCCGATGACATTCCCAAATATCCAAGTTTTGACGAAAATCTTGATAGCAAAGCCTGGCGATATCGTATCCAACGAGATCTGCGCTGCCAGCATCGAGCCTTTGAGCGCTGGCCAGATTGGAAAATCTGGCAAACCGTGATGGCTCGTTGTTATGCAGCTGGCCTACAAACCGACGCGGCGATTGGCAGAATTAGCGATGCGCTTGAAGCAGCCGGATTAGCGGATGAAACCCTCCTTATCGTGACCGCCGACCACGGCGATGGCATTGCCGCCCATGGGGCTGGCTGGGACAAATATTCGTCCTTTACGGAGGAAGTTGGCCGTATTCCGCTGGTCATGCGCTGGCCGGCGGGATTTTCGAAAAACACTGAGATTGCCTCTCCCGTTAATTTGTTGGATGTGACAGCAACCATGCTGGATGCTGCAGGCGCAACATCGCAATTCGATCACGCGCTTAAGCCTGATGGTGAGAGCCTGTTACCCATGATTAATGACGGCAAACAACGAGATCATATGATCTGCGATCATTTCGGTCACTCAGGTGATATTTTATTCCAGAAAATTCTTTATCTGGATGACTGGAAATACACATCCGTATGGGGTGATGATGATGAGCTATATAATCTGGAAGACGATCCTCATGAGCTCAACAATTTAGTTGATGAAGAGACACAAAGAAATCGCGCTACAAAGATGCGAGAGATCATCTTAGATCACCTCACACAACGACGCGACGAACGAAGCAAATGGCACAAAGCGGAATTTTGGGAGGACGGAATTGTGTTTTCCTCACCAGAATGGCCGCGCGAAGAAACATTGCAAGTCTATAAGCTAAAGGTTCAACTGGGTTTGCCAACGTGAGGGTAAACTTATCGAAACGCACGTGTTTTCGCAGGTGCCAGCAAAGAATATAAAAGCCCGATTGGCCCGAAAACCACGCCCAAGACCGAATGTAATTTAACGTTCAAATTCTTGCGCTCGGCAATTTGAGAACTCAAAATGCCACACGCCAATGAAACAACTAACGCAATCACCAACATAAATCTCTCCCACTCAAAATCTCACTTTATATGTGGGGGTGAACCTTCCCAATTTCAATCGACCTACAGTCCGTTAAGTATTAATTCTAAACTTATTTCAAAAAAGGCTCTTGACCCTGACACTAGTGTCAATGCTCTAGAAGATCATTCGCATCAAATTTTGCAGCATTAATAAGGAGCATTATGCGAATGACCAATCAGAATAATTGGCAGGATAAAGTAGCAATCGTAACTGGAGGCAGTTCAGGTATTGGACTGGCGACAACAAAAGCGCTTATTGAACAAGGCGCGAAGGTTCTCATCACCGGTCGCAACGAAGGTAGGCTTGATGCAGCTTCACGTGATGGCGTTGTAACTCTCAAGGTGGATAGCGCCGATCCTGATAGTGGCAAACACATCGCCGAGACGGCACTCGAGAAATTTAACCGCATCGATCTAATCGTCAATAATTCTGGTGCGGGTCAACCAATGCCAATAGCGAACTATGACGCAGATATCATCAACAATATGTCGGCAGTGAACATCATTGCACCATCCATGTTGATCAAAGAAGCGCAAACAGAACTGAGCAAAACCAAAGGGGCCATCGTCAATATTGGCACAGCCGTGTCTCGAAACGCTGTGCCAATGATTGCCCATTACGCAGCAACGAAAGCAGCGTTAGAACATCTGACAAAATCCTGGGCGATCGAACTGGCAAGCGATGGCATTCGCGTGAATGCAATTTCTCCCGGCCCTGTAAAAAGCGGTGCGCTGACAGGCATGATGGGCTTGCCCGATGAGATGGCACAACAAATTGAAGAACAGGAAGCCAAGCGAGTTCCCTTGGGTCGCCGCGGTTTAACGTCAGATATTGTGCCTTGGATCCTCCGACTAGGTCATACCGAAAATGAGTGGCTAACCGGACAAGTCCTAACAATTGACGGCGGTTGGTCTTTACGAGATTAATGTGGTGGTGAGTCTGGGTAGGCGAATAGCTCGCCCCGCACCCACTTGATCGATATTCAATCCACCCCACATAACCTCAAGCTATATAATGAGGACAAAAATGCAGGCGAAAGAAGCAGCTGACTATCTGGGCATATCACAACGGATGTTGCGACATTACGAAAAAGTTGGGCTGCTCAACATTCGCTGCAACGACAATGGCTATCGGGTCTACACGGACTCAGATTTAAGACGTGCGCGGCGAATTCGCGATTTTATCGCAACTGGTTTCTCAACGCGGGAAATCCTTTCGATGAGCGCATGTTTAACTGACGAAGGTGATGGACCTTGCGAAGGTGGCATTGCGCAAATGTTGGAAAAGCTCGCTCATATCGACCAATTAATGCTGGATCTCAATCAGAAAAGAGATGCCGTTCTTGCGCGCATTTCTTCATTGAAAGCGGTTTTTCCTGAGAACCATTTAGAGGTTGATATACAACCAGCCAAACCGAACAATCACATGCTTGAAAACGAGTTGAACTGACGCAAGAACCGCGACATTTAGCCGGTTTTCTCATCAAATTAACGCAGATTATTTCAAGTTTGCGCACCAATTTCGATGAAAACCGGACATAAACCCTGGTAATTATCCCAAAATGAGACTTCTTTGCAAAAATAATTTTCTGCGAAGTGATTGATTTTGCACGCGGTTTCAAAACGGCTTTGCATCCACGTGCAAAAGTTTATTTTTGTTTACCTTTTCTTATCCAAAATAAAATGTACTCGAAAAACGGGAAGGTCGAACCTTGTGGGGAATACAATTTAGCTTCGACGTGCATGATGCCATCTTCGCTCATTAACTGAGATGTTTTATTGGTTGCTTGGATGGGAGGTTCGCATGCGAATTTCAAAAAAATTACCTTTAGCCGCGGTAAGCTTAACACTATTTGCTATTCTAGTTGGGGCGGCGACGAGCCTTTCAATCAGTACAAAATTTCTTCAGGAAAGTGCGCAGGAAAAACTGCAAGCCATAGCCGATGGTCGACGCAATCAGCTCGAGACTTATCTTCAAGCAATTGAAGACGATGTCCGATCCATTTCAACCAATGCCCTCTCCATCCGCGCGGTGGATAAATTCGCCTTCTATTTTCCATATGCTGGTGATGATCCCAAAGCGGAACTGCAAAGACGTTACATCACAGACAATCCTCACCCATTGGGTGAACGACATAAATTAGATTCTGCTGGCACTGATGGATTTGAAGGACAGCATGGCGAAGTGCATGGCTTCTACCGCGATTTCGTTCAAAAGCGCGGATATAACGATTTGTTCTTGATCGCAATGAACGGAGACGTGGTTTATTCGGTCAACAAAACCGATGAATTTGCCACCAATCTTGTGGACGGCGAATGGAAAGATACAGGCCTTGGCGACGCATGGCGATGGGCCATGGAATCCGAAGAAGGCACATCATTCTTTGTCGATTATTCCAAATATGGACCAAAGAGCGATATGCCGGCGTCTTTTATCACGCAGGCGATATTCAAAAAAGGCCGTCTCAAAGGCGTTCTCGTCCTCGAACTCCCAAGCGATAATATGAAGCGCATTGTCAACAATGCCACTGGTTTGGGTGAAACAGGTGAAACGCTTTTATTGAAATCCGATGGCACGATGATTTTTGATTCTGCAAAAACAGATGAAAATGACGCCCTGGCTACAAAACTAAATCTAAGCCAAACACTCCTTGAGCAATCATTCGACGAACAACCCGTGGATCAACTTGAAGGTTATCGCGGCGAGAGCTTTGAAATTTCAACAGCGCGTGTAGATTTTGCCGATGCAAACTGGATCATCGGCGCGCTCATTTCAAGTGACGAGGTCTTTGCAGGTGTCGCAACATTGCGCAATTACACTTTTGCTATCTCATTGGTGTTGATTGCAATCTCAATGGGCTTGGCATTTTTGGTATCTGGCTCGATTACACGGCCGATCAGCAATGCCATTGCAAGCATGAAGGACTTGGCTTCCGGCAATACTGATATCAATCTTGATGGTGCAGATCGAAAAGACGAGATCGGAGAAATTTTCCAATCCGTCGGTGTCTTCCGCGATGCAGCGCTTGAAAAAACCCGTTTAGAAAATGAAAGCGAGAAAACCCGCGCCAAGAATGAACAAGAGCGTCAATTGGCGGAAGATCTGAAGGCGCAAGATGCCGCTAAGATCCAGGAAGCCGTGGCGCAATTGGCGTCTGGATTAACCCGTCTGTCTGATGGCGATCTCACGGTTCAGCTTAACCAAGAGTTTGAAGGCAGCCTCGATCAAATACGTACAGATTTCAATTCGTCTGTTGGCAAGTTAAGCGCAACATTGGCACAGATGAGTCAAGTTTCCACGGGTCTCAGCATCAATTCGAATGAAATCAGCAATGCAACAAATGATCTTTCACAGCGCACGGAAACCCAGGCTGCATCACTTGAAGAAACCGCTGCGGCACTGGATGAAATCACCGTAACAGTTGAAAGAACGGTTGAAAAAGCAAAGGACGCATCCAAAAAAGCTAATGATGCGCGTCAGGATACTGCGGCTTCCAGCGAAGTGGTCGCCAACGCCGTTGCCGCAATGAACGGCATTGAGAAAGCGTCCAATGACATTAATCAGATTATCAATGTGATTGATGAAATTGCCTTCCAAACAAATCTACTTGCACTGAATGCGGGCGTTGAAGCGGCACGAGCCGGTGAAGCAGGGAAAGGCTTCGCCGTGGTCGCGCAAGAAGTGCGAGAATTGGCTGGACGATCAGCTGAAGCGGCTAAAGAAATCAAAATCCTAATTTCAGCATCAGAGAATGAAGTCTCCAACGGTGTTCGCCTTGTCCAAGGTGCCGGCGAAGCGCTTGAGAAAATCTCAAAACATGTCACCGAAATCGATGATAAAATTGGCGATATCACAATGGGGGCGTCAGAACAATTGGCTGGCATCCAAGAGGTTAACAGCGCTGTGAATTCCATGGATAAGGTAACGCAACAAAACGCTGCTATGGTTGAAGAAAACACAGCCGTGACGCACGAAGTCTCCTCGCAGGTCAATGATTTGAACCAGTTGATTTCAACATTCCGCACAAATTTGGAAGCAGCTCCGGACGAACAAAATCAGAGTGCAGCATAAAAATAATTGATGATGTCAGGTCTCTAAGTTTTTCTGATAATCAATCTATTCCATTCATTATATGAATCTAAAACGCATCCTTTGATGCGTTTTTTTTGTGTTTTTCTTCCAAAATTTTCCAGTTGGGTCAATTTCCTTTCACGAGCGATTTCAACGCCCAAAAGGGACAAATTCGATCATCAGCAGCGACCTATTGACAAGCGCAAAAATCTCCGTCATTCTTTATATTGGAACACTTGTGCCGATATACAGAACAATAACTGGAGAGAATTATGATCAGTAAATTTGTGAAATTTGCTTCTATGGCAACGATGGCATTGGCCATTCCGTCCATGGCAAGCGCAGAAATCAGTCCAACCGTGAAGCAGATCCAAGACCGAGGCACCATGCTGTGCTCTGGTCACAACGGAAGCTATTACGGCTTTGTGGAAGTGAATGATAAAAACGAATGGAAGGGTCTGGACATTGATCTATGTCGTGCGATGACAACCGCCATTTTAGGTGATCCGACAAAAGCTCAGATCGTCCCATTAAGCTGGGCCCAACGTTTCCCAGCACTTCAGTCTGGCGATGTTGACATCATCATTAAAGCCACTGGTTGGACAATGGGTCGTGATACTGAAGTCGGCCTACAATTCTCAATGCCTTATTTCTTTGGCGGTGCGCAATTTATGGCTCACGGAGATCTAGGTATTACTGAAGCTCAAGAACTTGAAGGCGGAACTGTCTGCGTCGAAGCCGGGACAACAATTGAACGCATTGTCGCCAATCACCTTCAAACCCTAGGTGTTGAACACACAATGGTATCTTACGAAAAAGCTGCCGAATTGCAGGCGGCATATTTGGCCAACCGTTGTGACGCATTTGCTGCATGGGGTCCTTTCCTTGCCGTTCTTCGTGCAACACAGCTTGAAAACCCAGATGCCCATGTCATTTTAAGCGATCAGCTTTCCAATGAGCCAATTTCAGCCGCCATGCGTCAGGGTGATGATGGCTTTGTGGACATGGCAAACTGGATGTTGGCAGCGCTTTTGATCGCAGAAGAAGAAGGTGTCACAATGGCCAATGTTGACGAAATGGCCGCTAATCCTCCCAACGCAAAAGTCGCACGCCTCTTGGGCACTGACCCAGGCATGGGTGCGCGTCTTGGCCTTCGTGATACATGGGCAAAAGAGATGATTGCAGCCATGGGCAATTACGGTGAGATCTATCACCGTAACCTTGGTGAAAACTCACCTTACAAGCTCGAGCGCGGCTTGAACAATCTATGGAGCCATGGCGGCGTTTTATACGCACCACAACTCGACTAAATCAAACAATGTGTGGGGCTGCTTCGGCAGCCCTCCTCGTTTTGTCTAAGTGAGGGGTCAGAGCCAATGGCTTTAACAACAGAAGAATTGCGCGCGCGTTCCAAGCGGCGAAAGATATCTATTCAAGTTGCCATCGTTGCAATTGTCGTGACAACCATCATCGCACTTGTCTGGAACACCACCAATCAACTTGAGAAGCAAGGTCTCACCAGCGGCTTTGATTTTCTTGAGCGCTCCATCGGCTGGGGCTATTCATTTTCATTGATTGAGAGATCCATTCAGGACACCTATTCCAAAACACTTCTAATTGGGTTCCTCAATACGATCTTTGTCGGATTTATCGCCATTATATTATCGACGATCTTTGGCTTTGCCATTGGGACAGCGAAAGATTCCAACAATCTGACTATGAAGTCCGTGGCAACAATCTATATCCAGATATTTAGAAATATCCCTCTTATCTTGCAGGTTATCTTTCTTTACGCGGTTATCATTAATCTTCCCTCCTCGCGCCAGGCTTATTCTGTTTTTGATGTGATATTTTTGTCCAATCGGGGCCTCATGCTGCCAACATTAAACATCCCGCTCAGTGTCGTATTCTGGCTCGTGGTGCTTTCAATCGGTTTTGCGATTTTTCTCATCCGGTCAAAGCGCCTTTCATTGTTGCCTGGTATTGGCGCTTGGATTGTGGCTGTTATCGTCGCCTGCGCACTTGCAGTCATGATATTTGGCGAACCAGATCAAGCAGCCTTATCCATTCCTGCACTTAAAGGTCTGCGTTTTGTTGGTGGCTTAAATGTGAGCATTGAGCTCGTTACCATGACCATCGCGATTGTTCTTTATGGTTCTGCCTATATCGCAGAGGTCGTGCGCGGCGGTTTAAAAGAAGTGCCAAAAGGTTTGATTGAAGCTGGCCAAGCGCTTGGACTTTCATCGCGGGTCATCTGGTCGCGTATTAAGCTACCTATGTCATTGCGCACGATCATCCCGCCTTTGGGCAATCAGTGGATATTCATTATGAAGGGCACAACAATCGGCATCGCGATTGGCTTCAGTGATCTATTTTATATTGTGTCCACATCCATCACCCAGTCCGGGCAAACGCTCGAACTCATCGCTCTACTTGCAGGCGCATTCTTGCTGGTGAATTTCTCATTGGCGCAGTTCATCAACTGGTTGAATAGCAGTCTCAAACTAAAGGCGCATTGATATGACAACAATGACACAAAATCGATTTGAGCTCTTTGTCAACGACGTCAAAAAGCGCTCTTTTGGAACAAGAACTGACGCAGCCATTTCAACTGTGGTCCTCATTCTACTCGCCTATATTATCTGGACAGTGGTGGATTGGGCGCTCATCAGAGCCGTATGGTCAAAGGAAAATGTGGAAGCATGCCGGTTAGAAGATGCAGGGGCCTGCTGGTCCATCATCGATGCCCGGCATCGCATTATCTTGTTTGGATTATATCCTTTTGAACAACATTGGCGGTCAACTTTGGCATGCCTATCCATCATCGCAACTGTTATTATATCCTGCATCCCATTTATGTGGACAACCAAGCGATTGGCAGCATCCTGGATTATTGGCTTTGCCGCCTACTATCTTTTGATGGAAGGCAGCTTGATTGGCTTACAACAAGTCACAACCGATCAATGGGGCGGTTTATCTTTAACCCTGTTCATGTTTGCATCTGTCGTATTGTTAGGCATGCCGATGGGGCTCGCACTTGCGCTTATGCGGCGCTCTGAGATGCCTGTCTTGCGGATCTTTGCATCCATCTTAATTGATACAGTTCGGTCACTACCGCTATTGGTGACGCTCTTTACGGCAGCCGTGGTCTTTCCAATTATTTTACCAGACTGGCTTCAGGGCGATAAAATCTGGCGGGTAATTGTCGCCTTTGCACTATTCTTTGCTTGCTACCAGGCTGAAGTGTTGCGCGGCGGATTTCAAGCCATACCAAAGGGTCAATTTGAGGCTGGGAAAGCACTTGGCATCAGTTATGCAAATATCTTGTTTCGCATTATCCTGCCGCAAGTTTTTCGCTATGCGCTTCCAAGCACAATCAACATGGTTGTGATCACCTTCAAAGAGACAGCCATTGTTATCATCATTGGTTTCTTTGAGATATTGGCTTCCACCAATGCGGCATATGGAACCGGTGAATGGACGTCGTATTACAAAGAAGCTTTGCTTTTTGCCGCGGGCATATATTGGATCTTCCTCTTTTCACTTGGCCGATATGGCGAATACTTAAAAACCAGAATGACGGTGGCATCTCGCTGATGCCCTGGGCAGCGCACACCGTCAAACAAAAAGGCTGCCCAATGGCAGCCTTTTTTCATGCATCAAAATATAATTATTAGAGTTTGTTGATCGGCACTTTCAGACACATCTCACCATCTTTATCATTTGGGATATCACCTGCCCGCATATTCACTTGCAAAGATGGTATAATCAGTTTTGGCATGGACAATGTCGCATCACGCGCTTCCCGCATTTTAATATAGTCTTCGCGGCTCACACCGTCAGCAAGATGAATATTGCTGCGACGCTGCTCGCCAATTGTGGTTTCCCAAGCAATGGCGCGCCCATTAGGACCATAATCGTGACACACGAATAATCTCATCTCATCCGGCAAACTTAAAACCTTGCAGATAGAATCATATAATTGGCCAGCATCGCCACCTGGAAAATGGCGCGCGCGGATCCTCCATCCGGCATAAATAAAGTATCACCTGCAAAGACAGCATCACCAATGATATGCACCATGCAAGCAGGCGTATGACCGGGAGTATGCAAGACACTGCATTCCAATCCGCCGATTTGGTAGTGATCATTGTCTTTAAAGCGATGATCAAATTGCGAACCATCCCGCTCAAATTCGGTTCCTTCATTAAAGATTTTTCCAAAAGTATCCTGAACAGTTTGGATATGTTCACCAATACCGATTTTGCCGCCCAGTTTTTCTTGAATATATGGCGCACCAGACAAATGATCCGCATGCACATGGGTTTCGATAATCCATTCCAATTCGAGATGGTTCTCTTTGATAAAACCGATGACCTCATCGGCGGCTTCATAGCTGATGCGCCCAGCCGCATAATCTAAATCGAGCACACTATCAATCACCGCGCAACTTTTCGACGACGGATCCTGAACAACATAGCTAATCGTGTTGGACTGGCTATCAAAGAACGCTTTGACACGCGGCTTAACACCCAAGTTTGGCTGATACATGTAATCCTCCAATTCTAGTCTAGGGTTACTGGGCCTGATGGCGTTTGCAATTCAAACGACAGACCAATGTCTCCTTCCGTCACTGATGCAAGATGCTCCACCTTCAGTGCTTCGAGCATAGACACCAAAACTTTAGGTTCAGGATGGCTCAATTTGACTTTCTTTAACTGAACACCCAAATCCTGCTGACCGGTGCTTGGATGCGGACCCGGTGACCATTCAATAAAGGCTGGCAGAAGACCATTTTCTGGCAAATGACCGTCATGCGGTACGGTTAAACGCCACGAGCGATCACCTCGGGTGAATTTCACTACTTCACCTAGATCTACCGGACTTGCCGAAATAACCGCGTCCAGATCATCGGTATTCACCACCCAACAAAGCGCGCGCGGGCGTTCTTTTAATTTCAATTGCGTAGTCGGGTCATCCAATGTGAACCAGCGCACACGACCCGGATCTGCTGGCGCCTCAGGATCAATCGCAATGAGTTCAAAGAAGCTTTCATTGCCAGCCTGCATCACGCAATTATGTGTGCTCATCGCATCATGCTTGCCGCCACGAGGCACCTCAACACCGAGCAATTGTTTCATCGCTGCAACGCCCTGCTCGAGACTATCTGCACCAATGGCAAAGTGATCAATTTTATTTTTCATGAATTAACTCCAGTTTCTTTCAAGAAGCGGCAATGCAAAAGCAAGATCATTAATGAGCGTTTCAACTTTTTCAAATCCAATACTAAACCGTACTAACTGCCCATCTTCAGACCATGATCCCTCAACGCTCCGCATCGGTTTGACCGGAAGTACGAGACTTTCATAACCGCCCCAACTCACACCAATGGCAAAATGATGTAACGCGTTGACAAAGGCTTCGATATTCTCGTCGCTACAAGGGTGGAAGACCACGCCAAACAAACCTGCAGCACCATCGAAATCGCGCTTCCAATTTTGATGTCCTTGGCAATCATCAAAGATCGGATGGAGGACTTTCTTGACCTCGTCACGCTTCGACAACCATTCACAAATCTCACGCGTGGATTGATCTACATGGCGCATCCGCATTTCAATTGTCCGCAAGCCGCGGAGCGCCAAAAACACCTCCTGCCCGCCTATTTTATCTCCATAGGCGAAGACGCAGCTTCTGATCCGTTTGTGCATGTCCTCTTTGCCTGAGGCGATCACACCCATCATGCAATCCGAATGCCCGCTAATATGTTTGGATGCGGAATAAACCACAACATCAACACCGAGCGATAGGGCGTTTAAAAGGATCGGACTGCCCCAAGTGCTGTCCAAAACAGTGACAATGTTTTTCTGCTTCGCGATCTCAGCAATCTGTTTGACATCAGGAAACTCAAACGTGCCGGTGGCGGGTGTTTCAAACATCACAGCACAAGTTTCGCCTCGAATAAGCACTTCAAATTGTGCGATTTCCATCGGGTTAAAATACTCAATCTCAACACCGCGCATTTTCAAAACAGCTTCGCAAAAATTCCGCGTATTGCCATAAACATTATCCGCTACCAAAAGATGGCTTCCCGGAAGCACCAAAGCACTGAGCGTATGAGAAATGGCAGACACGCCAGATGATGTCAGCGTGACGCCGGCTGCACCTTCAAGCTTTGTAATAGTCTCTTCGAGCTGGAAACTGGCCGCATTGCCATATCGACCATAATATAATGTGCCGCTTTCATATCTCGCATCCCGCGCCTCTTCAAAGGCCGAAAGCGTATTGAACACCATTGTGGAACCAAGTTCGATAGGCGCATTGACGTGCCGCGCCTCATTTTTATCCGGCCTGCCCTCTGCGACCAAAAGGTCGCCAAATTTTGATCTCATTTAAACTGCCCTGGGAAGTCATTTATACCAATTGAGAGGATGACACGGCAAGCATATTGTGTCAATATATGGTATAAACGTTCTATATACCAAAACAAGAAGAATGAGATGACGACGAACAAACATGCGCTGACCGCCAATCACTGGGGTGTTGGCGTAGCCCATATTGAAAATGGAAAACTAGTCAAGATTTCCCCTCATCCCGATGACCCAGCCAGCTCTCAGCTCAACGACAATGTTGCAAGCAGTTTAAATGGTTCAGCACGCGTTTTACATCCCAGCATTCGCAGATCATGGTTGTATAATGGCCCGGGTCGCGGCGACAAAGACCGCGGCCAGGATGAATTTGTCCGCGTGAGTTGGGAGAAAGCCAACAAGTTGATCGCAGCAGAAATCAATCGCGTTCGCGAGACATATTCCAACGAATCGATATTTGCCGGATCCTATGGCTGGGCGAGCGCCGGACGCTTTCATCACGCGCAAAGTCAGCTCAAACGCTTTTTAAATACCCAAGGTGGTTCGGTGAGTTCGGAGGGCAATTACAGCTATAATGCTGCCTTGGTTCTCATGCCCCATATTATGGAATCGTTTCGTGTGCAGGTCAGCAAAGCAACGCGCTGGTCAGTGATTGCAGAACATACAAAGCTGCTCGTCATGTTTGGCGGCATAGCCGAGCGCAACACTCAAATCAGCGATGGCGGCATTGCGCGCCACAGAATGGCGAGTGGCTTTAAAAAATGCGCGGATGCAGGTGTAAAATGTATCAATATCAGCCCGGTCAGAACCGATGCGAGCAAAACCTTAAAATCTGAATGGTTACCGCCAAAGCCGGGGTCTGACACCGCCATCATGATGGGTCTTGCCCACACATTGTTGACAGAAAATCTCCACGACAAGGCGTTTCTTGAAAAATACACCACGGGCTTTGAACACATCAGAGCTTATTTACTGGGTGAAAAAGATGGCATTGCAAAAGACGCCAACTGGGCCAGCATACAATCGGGTCTTGACGCAAATCGCATCAAAGAGCGCGCTCGACAAATGGCAGCCTCCCGCACGATGATCAGCGTCGCAGCTGGTGTACAACGCACAGATTATGGTGAGCAACCGCTTTGGATGGCAGTGACACTCGCTTCAATGTTGGGGCAGATCGGCTTACCAGGCGGCGGTTATGTCATCGGCTATGGCGTGAACGGTAATATTGGCAATATGGAACGGCTGTTCCGATGGGGTACCGTCCCGCAAGGACAAAACCCGATTAAGACTGCGGTCCCGGTTGCTCTGATAGCGGACCTCTCACTTCATCCAGGCAAGAGCTATAAATATAACGGTAGGCTCCATAAATTCCCGGACACGAAACTGGTCTGGTGGGCTGGCGGCAATCCGTTTCATCACCATCAAGATCTCAACCGATTACACAGAGCTTTTCAAAAACCCGACACAATTATTGTCAATGAAGTCAATTGGACGGCGACCGCGAAACGTGCGGATATTGTTCTTCCGGTTGCTGCCGCTCATGAACGTTTGGATTTCGGCGGCGGAAAATCAGATAATGCACTTGTCCCCATGCCGATGGTAATCACCCCACCCGGTGAAGCGAAAACCGAATATGAGATTTATTCCGGCATTGCGGAGCAGCTTGGCAATCAAGATGAGTTTACTGAAGGCAGATCAATATCTGACTGGCTCAAACATATTTGGCGGATCACACAAAATAACGGCAAAGAACATAATATCGATCTGCCAGATTGGGACGAATTTATCCAAGGTGATGTGATCACCGTGCCAGACCCATCACCAAATCAGGTCTTCATGGCGGATTTTCGCGATGATCCAATCAAGAACCGACTTCCCACGCCATCTGGAAAAATCGAATTATACTCAGAAACCATTGCTTCCTTTAATCTCAAATCCTGCCCGGGTCATCCTACTTGGTTTGAACCCAGAGATGTTGCTGCGGGCAGAGGTGAAACTTATCCTTTATATCTTCTATCTGGTCAGCCAAAAACACGATTGCATAGCCAGCTTGATAATGGGGACTACAGCAAAAGCCATAAAATTAAAGACCGCGAACCTGTGCTCATCAACCCGATTGATGCAAAGAAACGCGGCATTGAACATGGCGACATCGTAGAATTGTTCAATGATCGCGGACGATGTCTTGCAGGTGCAAAGGTTACAGATGAAATCGCGCAAGGATGCATATTCCTATGGACCGGCGCATGGCTTGATCAGGACTTTAATGCACCACAAAACCGGGACAACCATGGCAATCCAAATGTATTGACCCATGACGAGCGAACTTCAAGCTTGTCCCAATCACCTGCTTCCCATTCAGCCTTGGTGGATGTTCAGCTATACACGGAAAAATTGCCAAAAATCCGCGCGCATGAACCTCCAAGCTTTCGAAAGTGAGGGATATTTGCTAAGAGGATTTCTAAAATCACAATAATAGAGATCAGAGCGCATGAAAAAAGACGAAATTAAGGAACCCAAAGTCGATTCTACATTGTCCAAGGGCTTGTTAATTTTGGAAGTTTTGACAAAATCTCACAAAGGCAAAGGCGTGACCGAGCTTTCCAGAGAGCTGGGATTAACAAAGTCAAACACATTTCGCCTGCTTCAAACGCTCACCACATTGGGTTACGTCAAAAACGGCCCGGATAAACTCTATTCTGCAACATTGAAGACCTGGCAAATTGGCCGCTTATCGCTTGATAATCTGAACTTGCGAGAGCTTGCTGCTCCCGAAATGGATTTCCTTGCCAAAGAAACAGGCGAGACGATTTATTTAGCCGTGCCGGAAAGCTTTGCTGTCGTTTATATTGATAAGATCGACAGCTCCAAGCCCATCCGCACTTGGAACCCCATTGGCGGAACTGCGCCGCTTCATTGTGTTGGAACCGGCAAAGCAATCCTTGCGGTCAATTATTCTGACTTGCGCGAAGGTATTACGGACCGCTTGGATAGTTTCACCGATAAGACCATCACCGACATGAAAGCGCTTGATGAGAATATCGAACTCACGCTGAAAAATTCATATGCCTATGACACAGGCGAATTCCGCGAAAATATCTTAAGCTTTGGTGCCGCGATCACCATGCCAGATGGCAAAGCAATCGCTGCACTTGGGATCTCAGTTCCGGATTTTAATTTCAACGATGGCGATGAAAAACGCCTTGGCTCGCTGGTTGCTCATGCGGCTGAAAGTGTCACGCGCAAACTATCCCGCTCTTAAGAAAATCACTTTTTCTCGACCGGCTCAATTGGGCCACCCGCCTTTTCCCAGGATGAAAATCCATCCTTAAGATGCGCCGTTTCAAAGCCCATATCCTGCAATGTTGCAGCTGTTAAAGCTGAACGCCAACCTGATGCGCAATGCAGGACATATTTTTTATCGTCGCCAAACACCTCTTTATAATAAGGGCTTTCAGGGTCCACCCAAAATTCAAGCATGCCACGCGGTGCATGCACACTGCCGGGAATAGCTCCAGTGCGCTGTCTTTCTCTGATATCTCGAATATCTACGATCACCACATCGGGATCTCCCACCATTTCAATAAGCTTATCTGTATCGATTTCTTCGATGCGTTTTCGTGCATTGCTGACCATCTCAGCAGAACTAATTTTCAATTTTTTCATGTCATATTGTTCCGTTATATAAAACACTTATTTCATATATTGACACAATTACCTTGATGATGCAACAATGAGATCAAATGAAAAATCATAGACCAAGGTAAAATGGATGTCTGAAACTCAACCAATGTCTTTATGGGATGCATCTGCTCAAGAAGCAGATTACCAAAAGGAGTTTGACGGAGATGTTTGTGTTGATGTCGCCATTGTTGGGGGTGGTTTTACAGGTCTATCCACCGCCCTTCACTGCGCACAAAAAGGTTTAAAGGCGCATGTGCTTGAAGCTCAGCATATCGGGTTTGGTGGTTCAGGGCGAAATGTCGGCTTGGTCAATGCAGGCATCTGGCTGCCGCCGCAAAAGGTGCGCCAACAACTTGGCGAAGCCACGGGCAGTAAGTTTGTACAGACCCTAGGTGAAGCACCTGAATATGTGTTTTCACTCATCGAGCAAAATCAGATCCAATGTGAAGTCACCAAAACTGGCACCATCCACGCCGCACATTCACCGTCAGGCTTTAAAGACCTAGAAGGGCGAACAAAGGAATGGCATCGATTGGGCCAACCGGTCGAATTGCTCGATCGCAATCAAGCGTCCAAATTGATCGGATCCGATGCCTTTTATGGCGGTCTGGTGGATAAACGCGCCGGCACCATTAATCCAATGGGATACTGCCGCGGACTGGCGCGCGTTGCACTCTCCCAAGGCGCATCCATCTCAACCGGGGTAACTGCGAAAGCTCTCAAAAAATCATCCGGCAAGTGGACCATAAGAACAGATCGCGGAACCGTTACTGCGAATTCCGTCATATTGGGCACGAACGCCTATACCGATGATTTATTCCCCGATCTAAAGCGCACATTCACAATGATCCATTATTTCCAGCTTGCAACAAAACCGCTTGGTGCCGATGCAGCGCATATCCTGCCCGATCGCCAGGGCTTGTGGGACACGGGTCAAATCATGTTCAGCATCCGCAGAGATGCATTTGACCGATTAATTATCGGAAGCATGGGCATTATTGTCGGCGTTAAACATAAAGGCCTCTCTCAACGCTGGGCACGCAAACAAATCGCACGACTTTTCCCAAGCCTTGGTCCGGTTGAATTTGAAGAAGCCTGGCATGGCCAGATCGCCATGACGCCAGATCATCTGCCGCGCATTTATGAACTGGATGACGGGCTCTATACGCCCATTGGCTATAACGGACGTGGCATTACCACGGGCACAATATTTGGCCGAGCCATGGCGGATCTACTGACCGGTTCAGACGTTCAAAATCTGCCACTGCCGATCACCAAATTATCAACTGTTAAATCGGCGCCTTTTATGTCGCGCCTATATCAAACAGCGTTTACCGCAAATCAAATACTCAAGAGCATCTAACCCAAATGACGACCACAAATTCCATACGCGTCGGTGTTGATATCGGTGGCACATTCACCGATATCGCACTTGAACATTCAAAAGGTTTATCGACGTGCAAAGTCTTGACCAATTATAGCCAGCCAGAACAAGCCATCTTGGACGGTATCGCCAAAGCCGCCGAACAAGCCAATATCGATCTTGGCAGCATTGAACAGGTTATCCACGGCACGACGCTCGTCACAAATTCACTCATTGAACGACGTGGCGCTAAGCTTGCTTTCATTACAACGGAAGGTTTTCGTGACGTTATTGAAATGCACTCTGAAAATCGTTTTGAACAATATGATCTTAATCTTGAACTTCCCAAGCCACTCGTTGAACGCAAAGATCGCTTCACATTAAATGAACGCATGGGACCGGATGGCAATGTTCTACTGCCCCTTGATCAGAGCGAAGTTAATGGCCTTGTTCAAAAGATTATCGATGGCGGCTATGAAGCCGTCGCTATTGGTTTCATGCATGCTTATGCCAATGATACCCATGAAAAACAGGTAGAAGCAGCTTTGCGAAAAGTATCACCTGATCTTTCGATTTCAATTTCATCTGTGATCTCGCCGCAAATGCGCGAATTACCACGCTTTAACACGGTCATTGCCAACGCCTATGTCCAGCCACAAGTCGCTGACTATCTTGGCAGATTGGTTCAGCGCTTAAGAGATTCAGGTATGACTGCACCCGTCTTCATGCTCCATTCCGGCGGTGGCTTAATCGCTGTTGAAACCGCAGCACAACAACCGGTTAGACTTTTGGAATCAGGTCCAGCTGGCGGTGCAATTTTTGCAGCTGACTATGCGCGTGCTTTTGGTTTGAACAAAGTCTTATCCTTCGACATGGGTGGCACAACAGCTAAGATTTGTCTCATCGAAGACGGCACGCCCAAAACAGCCAATACATTTGAAGTTGCCCGCACCTATCGCTTTAAAAAAGGCTCGGGCATGACGGTCTCCACCCCTGTGGTCGAAATGGTAGAGATCGGTGCGGGTGGCGGTTCAATTGCTTCAATTGATCATATGGATCGCATCCAGGTTGGTCCGCGCTCTGCGGCATCTGAACCAGGTCCTGCATGTTATCAACGCGGTGGTGCTGAACCAACAGTAACCGACGCTAATCTAAAGCTTGGTCGCTTGGACCCGGATAACTTTGCCGGCGGTGCAATCCCATTATCTACAGATGCTTCAACACAAGCGATAACCGAAAAGCTTGCATCAAAAATCAATCTTGATCCGCAAGATGCCGCCTTCGGCGTGACTGAAATGGTAGATGAAAACATGGCCAATGCCGCTCGCGTACACACCGTTGAAAATGGTCGAGACATTGAACATTTTACAATGATTGCCTTTGGTGGCGGAGCCCCGCTGCACGCATGTCGCCTTTGCGAAAAACTCAATATTCAAGCGCTGATCATTCCTCCCGGCGCGGGCGTGGGTTCTGCCATCGGATTTTTAAAAGCTCCTGTGAGCTATGAAGCATCAAAAGGTTTGTTCCAACGTTTGGATCAATTCAACCCCGATGCGTTAAATAACGAACTTAAAAACCTTGAAGACGAAGCTTTGGCCTTCGTTAAAGAGGGAGCAAAAGGCGCAAAACTGCAAACGCAATTAACCGCCTTTATGCGTTATTCGGGTCAAGGTTGGGAAATCCCTGTGCTGCTTGAATTCAAAGAATTTTCAAGTGCAGATCGCGATGATATCCAATCCAAATTTGAAGCCTGTTACGAAACACTCTTCGGTCGAACCATCGAGGGTTTGGCGATTGAAATCACCAATTGGTCTGTCGTTGTTGCAACAGTTCTGCTGCAGGTTGATCAAGTTGACATGTTTAAGTCTGGATCTGATGCCACACCCAAACGAAGCCGATCATTTTACGATGCGGCCTTGCGACAAATGGTGGACGCTCAAGAAGTAGAGCGCAGCGAAATGCGCCCTGGCATGATTGTAGATGGCCCTGCCATAATCATCGAAACAGAAACGTCGACAATCGTTACATCCGCCTATTCCGCCATCGGTCAAGCCGATGGAAGTTTGCTCTTGCTGCGCAAAGGAGAAGCCAAATGACCACCTCCCCGATCGACTTACAAATCATGTGGAACCGACTGATCGCAGTTGTTGAAGAACAAGCAACAACATTGATTAGAACTGCGTTCTCTACCTCAGTGCGCGAAGCCGGGGATTTATCCGCTGGGCTTTTTGATCGACAGGGCCGTATGATGGCGCAGGCGGTCACCGGCACACCAGGGCATGTGAATGCCATGGCCGAGAGCGTCACCCATTTTGCACGGCAGATCGGCCAGCAAAACATTTTCGAAGGCGATGTTTTCATCACCAATGATCCATGGTTGGGCACCGGCCATCTTCACGACATCACCGTTGTATCGCCCACATTCAGAAATGGGGTTCATATTGGTTACTTTGCCTGCACTGCACATGTTGTTGATATCGGCGGGCGCGGGTTTGGGCCCGATGGTAACGAAGTCTATGAAGAAGGCCTGCTCATTCCAATTATGAAATTTGCCGAACGTGGGCAGGTTTCAGATATCCTCATTTCAATCGTGCGCGCCAATGTGCGCGAACCCGATCAGGTGGTCGGTGATTTTTACTCACTTGCAGCATGTAATGAAGCAGGTGATCGTCGCTTGCAAAGCATGATGGGTGAATTTGGCATTGATAATCTCGATGAGCTTTCAGACTTCATTATGGAAACCAGCCGCATTGCGACACGCAAAGCCATCGCAAAAGTGCCATCGGGAACATATACGCACGACATGCAAGTTGATGGCTATGACGCACCTGTGCAAATGGTTGTCGAACTCACCGTTGATGGCGATCAATTAAAGGCAGATTTTAACGGCACGTCTGGCATGAGCCGCTTTGGGGTCAATGTCCCTGAAGTCTATACACGCGCTTATGCTTGTTATGGACTTAAATGTGCTATTGCACCCAATGTGCCCAACAATACTGGCTCTTTAGAACCCTTTGAGATCACAGCGCCAGAAGGCTGCATATTAGAGGCAAAACGCCCTGCCCCTGTTTCAGTCAGACACGTGCTTGGCCACCTAGTACCTGATGTTGTGCTCGGTGCACTTCACAAGGCTTTGCCAAACACGGTTCCCGCAGAAGGCGCAAGTGCGCTTTGGAATATCCAAATTTCCGCGCGACCAACCGATCCCAATTCTGGGCTCAAAAATGCCGAAGTGCTGATGTTCAATTCTGGTGGCACAGGCGCGCGACCTGCTGTTGATGGATTGTCAGCAACCGCCTTTCCATCTGGCGTATCCACTATGAGTGTTGAAGCCACCGAACATGTGGGCCCGATAACTGTATGGCGCAAAGATTTTCGCCAAGGTTCTGGCGGTGCGGGCAAATATCGCGGCGGCTTAGGCCAAACCATCGAGATTGAACCACGCGAAGGCTATGATTTTTATTTCAATGCCACGTTTGATCGGGTTGAAAATGCAGCGCGTGGCCGTGATGGCGGCCAAGCGGGAGAAGCCGGCAGCGTTGAACTCGCGGACGGAACAAAGCTGAAAAGCAAAGGCCGGCAGATCATCAAAAATGGTCAGCGATTAAAATTAAGCCTTCCTGGCGGCGGTGGATATGGCGATCCCGATGCACGCAGTGAAGAACAATTGACATCAGATATCGAGAACGGATTTATCAGTCGCGAACAAGCGCAATCCGACTACGGCATCACATCATAAGTGGAGACATCTATCATGAATAAACCTCTTGCTCTGGTAACCGGAGCTGCGCAAGGAATTGGTTATGCTTGTGCCGAGGCACTGTTTGAAGATGGCGCTCGGGTCATCCTGTCTGACATCAACGCAGAAGGTGTGAAAGCTGCCGTTGAAAAACTGGGCGGCGACAGCATCGGCATGGTTTGCGATATGGGCAATGCGGATGAGATCAATAAAATGTTTGACGAGATCGAAGCCAATCACGGTCCTGTTGAAATTCTTGTCAACAATGCGGGCATCGCCATGCCAGGCGATTTTTTAGACACTCCGCTTGAGAATTTCCAAAAGGTGATTGATGTCAATCTCACTGGTGTTTTCCTCTCTATTCAGCGTGCTGCAAAAAAGATGGTGGAGCATAAGATTGAAGGTGCGATTGTGAACATGTCATCGATCAATGCGGTGGTTTCCATTCCTTCAATACCAGCCTATTGCGCGTCCAAAGGCGGTGTGATGCAGCTCACCAAAGCAACATCACTTGCCCTTGCAAAACACAATATTCGTGTCAATGCCGTGGGCCCGGGCTCCATCGACACCGAAATGATGGCAGGTGTGAACGCAAATCCCGAAGCAATGAAAATGGTCATGTCCCGTACGCCGCTTCAACGCGTAGGAACCCCACATGAGATTGCAGATGTCGTGGCGTTCTTGGCCAGCAAAAAAGCAAGCTATGTGACCGGCGAAACCATCTATGTCGATGGCGGTCGTATCGGCATGAACTATACGTGTTGAGGTGAGACATGACATCGCTTTATCACCAAACCTATGAAAATTGGCAAAAGGACCCGGGA
The DNA here is from genome assembly GCA_017644105.1 of Rhizobiaceae bacterium. GTDB lineage: Bacteria > Pseudomonadota > Alphaproteobacteria > Rhizobiales > Rhizobiaceae > Lentilitoribacter. The sequence continues at coordinate 56,372 of JAEPMD010000015.1, forward strand.
GCTTTTTGGCAGGAAGCTGCCAAAGACATTGACTGGATGAAACCAGCGGATCATGTTTTCAACCCAGACAATGGCGCTTATGGACGGTGGTTTGATGGCGCAACATGCAACACATGTTACAATTGCGTTGATCGACATCTTGAAGCAGGCCACGGTAGTCGGCTAGCCCTTATCCATGATAGCCCGGTCACCAACCAAGTTAGTCGCTATACTTTCGCCGAGCTTTATCAAAGGGTGAATGCGCTCGCATGTGTCATGCATGATCATGGCGTTCAAAAAGGCGACCGCGTCGTCATTTATATGCCGATGATCGCGGAAGCGATTTTTGCCATGCTCGCTTGCGCGCGATTAGGTGCCGTGCATTCAGTTGTGTTTGGCGGCTTTGCTGCACGAGAATTGGCGGTGCGCATTGATGACGCAAAACCGAAATTCGTCATCTCCGCATCTTGTGGCATCGAACCAAATCGCGTGGTGGCTTATAAACCACTCTTGGATGAAGCGATCGAACTCGCAACGCATAAACCTGATCACTGCCTCATTTTACAGCGTGAAAAATTAGAATGTGAGTTGGTCGATAGTCGAGACCTTGATTATCACGATCATGTTGGCAAAGCCTTAGATCAGCGCCGCATCATTGAATGCGCCGAGGTCGCAGCAACCGATCCACTCTATATTCTTTATACTTCGGGCACAACGGGCGAACCCAAGGGCGTGGTGCGGGATAATGGCGGCCACATGGTGGCGCTGAAATGGACCATGGAACACCATTATGGCGTCAAACCTGGCGAAGGTTTTTGGGCAGCAAGCGATGTCGGTTGGGTCGTTGGCCATTCTTATATTTGCTATGGGCCCCTGCTCCATGGATGTGCAACCATTGTCTATGAAGGCAAACCGGTTGGCACGCCAGACGCTGGCGCTTTTTGGCGTGTCATTCAAGATCACAATGTTGCTGCGCTCTTTACCGCACCAACAGCCTTTCGTGCGATCAAAAAGGAAGATCCAAAAGGACAATTGATCAAACAATATGATCTCAGCAATTTCAGAACATTGTTTCTTGCTGGTGAGCGATCAGACCCAGCAACAATTGAATGGGCACAGGAGCATTTAGGATGCCCTGTTATTGACCATTGGTGGCAAACTGAAACGGGTTGGCCCATGTCCGGTAATGCCGTGGGCCTTGGTGCACTTCCGATTAAACTTGGATCACCCGGCGTTCCCATGCCAGGATATGACATCCAGGTGCTTGATGATGATGGTCATCCGGTTAAGCCCGGAACCCTAGGCAACATTGTCTGCAAACTTCCTCTTCCGCCATCTGGCTTCCCCACTCTGTGGAACGCAGAGCAAAGATTTCACGATGCTTATCTGAGTGAATTTCCCGGCTATTACGCAACGTCAGATGCAGGGATCATTGATGAAGATGGATATGTCTTCATCATGGCACGCACGGATGACATAATTAATGTTGCTGGCCACCGGCTGTCGACCGGCGCCATGGAAGAAGTTTTGTCTAGCCACGCTAATATCGCAGAATGCGCCGTGATTGGCATGGCGGACGCAATGAAAGGCCAAATTCCAGTTGGCTTTTATGTCGTCAATGATGGCGTGGATTTCGAACCTGCAGATCTTGAAAAAGAGCTTATTCAATTGGTGCGTGCTAAGATTGGGCCCGTCGCGGCATTTAAAACAGCGATTGGCATTGAGCGCCTTCCCAAAACACGTTCTGGAAAAGTCCTCCGCGGAACGATGCAAAAAATTGCTGATCAAGCAGATTGGAAGATGCCTGCGGCGATCGATGATCCACTAATCTTGGATGAGATCAAAGCAGCCCTCATCAAAAAAGGCATATTAGAAAAGGAAGCATCATGATTGAACGCGTGGAAACCGGCGAACGCATGAGCAAAATCGTCAAGCATGATGGTGTTGTTTATCTATGCGGACAGGTTGGCGCTGGTGAAAGCGTGGCCGAACAAACCACAGATTGCTTGTCGCGCATTGATCACCTGCTTGACCAAGCGGGATCGGATAAGGAGCACATTCTGCAAGCTATCATCTGGATATCTGACATGTCTTACTTCGCCGAAATGAACGCGGTGTGGGACAATTGGGTTCCAAACAGCCATGCGCCAGCGCGCGCGTGTGGCGAAGCAAAACTCGCAAGAGATGTGTTGAAAGTAGAGATCATCATCACAGCAGCAATCAAACAAGAAGGGGAACAAAAATGACAAGCCATCCAGCCGTTTTGATGCGCAATGTGAATAAATATTATGGCACATTTCACGCACTTAAAGACATCAATTTAAGCGTCGCAAAGGGCGAAAAGATTGTTGTTTGCGGACCATCTGGATCCGGCAAGTCAACAATGATCAGAACCATCAATCAGCTTGAAGTTCATCAAGCTGGGGAGATTGAGATTGATGGGGATATGATCAGTGCCGATGCACCCAATATCGACGAATTAAGACGTGAAGTTGGCATGGTGTTTCAGCATTTTAATCTCTTTCCGCATTTAACTATTTTGGAAAACTGCACTTTAGCACCCATGCTGGCACGAGGCATTCCACAGGCAGAGGCTGAAGAAACTGCGATGGGATATCTCAAAAAGGTGCAAATTGCAGAACAAGCACCTAAATATCCAGGACAATTATCCGGCGGCCAGCAACAACGTGTGGCCATTGCCCGCGCGCTTTGCATGAAGCCAGACATCCTATTATTTGACGAACCGACTTCCGCGCTTGACCCTGAGATGATTGGGGAAGTATTGGATGTCATGGTCACATTGGCCGAAGAAGGTATGACGATGATTTGCGTAACTCATGAAATGGGATTTGCACGCAAAGTGGCAGACCGCGTGATCTTTATGGAAGCAGGCGAAATCATCGAAGAAAATGATCCTGAGAGTTTCTTTAACGCGCCAGCCAGCGAACGCACACGCAGTTTCCTGGATCAGGTTCTTACGCATTAAAAACATCTCATTTTAGTCAATTAAACACAGAAGTTTTTTAAAAAATGACTAATATTTAGCACAAATACAATCTTTAGTGGTGAATTTTTAACCAGCTATGATTTAATCAAAATCTCTGAAAAGTATTACTAAAATGAAGAATAATACAGAAATATAAGAATTTTAGAATTGTAATTAGTAAGAAATAGCGGGATTGAAAATAAACGAAAAAAATTGGATCGCGTTTAACAGCGATACATAAAAATATTTTCTAGTAGCTAGTTTTTATGCAATCGACTTAAAGTTGTGCATTCAAAAGAATAATTATCAAACCTACCAATGTTTTTGTTGCAACCTTGAGTGAATTGATAGCACAATTCAATCATCAATTGATATCCTAATCTTGGATATCAAAACCAAATGTTGCGGGGTTGTGAAATGCGTATTCAAATTCTCAATTTATTTTTCAAACAATCAATTATTGCAATTGTTATTTCTACATTCTTCTTTCCGATCAATATCGCTAAATCGTTTGCAGATACTCCCATTTCTGCATCAGAACTCTACGCCAGCTTGGAGGGGCGTTCTTGGCTTTGGAAAGCAAAGGGACTAGGGGCAGGCATATATTTTGGCCCAAATGGTACCGGCACGATGTCAGTGAATGGTGAGGTCACCAAAATTCGCTGGTCAACTCAAAATGGTAAAGTATGTTACATTGAGGAAGAAAGGTCGTGTTGGTTTGTCTATAAAATTGAAGACGAATATTACTCTAGGCCAGCCGCCGGTGGACGGGCATATAAATGGCATCCTCGGCGCTCAACGCGAAAAGGCAATCAAGTATTCTAAGTTTTTTCAAACACAATTATTCCGGTTTGGCATTTTGAAATGCAGGAAGTTCTTCACATAGTCGTTCGACAGTACAAATGCGCTTAAGGTCTGAGTAATCGACTTTCCAGCGGTGCGCATTGTATAGCTGCGGAATGAGACAGATATCTGCAAGACCAGGCGTATCGCCAGAGCAAAATGTCTTGTTATTTGAACTTTCCAGCAGCTTTTCGAATGCCGCCAATCCAGGTCGGATAAAGTGATGCATCCATTCGGTCCGTGCGGGATCCTGCCCACCCGTTGCATGACGCATCACTGATAAATTGCAGATTGGGTGCACGTCAACGGCTATAGAATAAGCAAGCGCTCGGCTGATCGCCTTTTCTTTCGGATCTGAAGGTAACAGACCAAGACCGCGCGTATCATTTAAATATTCCAATATCGCCAGTGACTGCGTTAGACGTATTCCATCGATATCCAGCACCGGCACCAAACCTTGCGGATTTCGTTCAAGATGGGCATCTGACTTTTGGTCCCCATCGAGCAGGTTGACATTGACAGTTTCAAAATCTATACCCGCCAAATGAAGCGCAATCCGCACCCGATAAGAGGCCGAGGATTTTGGATAGTCATAAAGCGTGACCGCTGCCATGATAAACCTTAATAACTTCGATCAGATCTTTTGAACCTGCTGCTCAATCTTGCCAAAAATACTATGCCCGTCAGCATCCTTCATCTCTATTGAAACCTGATCACCAAATCGCATAAATGATGTAGTGGGCTTTCCATCTGCAATGGTTTCAATCATCCGAATTTCGGCGATGCAAGAATAGCCAACACCACCCTCCTCGATCGACTTGCTTGGCGCGCCATCGACTTTATTCGAAACCGTCCCTGAACCAATAATAGCACCAGCGCGCAACGGCCGCGTTTTCGCGGCATGAGCAACCAATTCGCCAAAGTCAAAGGTCATATCGATACCCGCATTGGCCTTACCAAACGGCTGACCATTATATTCGACCAACAATGGAAGATGCACTTTTCCATCGCGCCACTCATCTCCCAATTCATCTGGCGTCACGGCAACGGGAGAAAATGCAGAGGATGGTTTGGATTGAAAAAAACCAAAGCCTTTGGCGAGCTCTGCCGGGATCAACCCCCGTAACGACACATCATTAACCAACATAATGAGACTAACGGCAGAAAGCGCTTCTTCACGACTTGCACCCATTCCAACATCATCAACAATAACGGCAACCTCACCTTCCATATCGACACCATAAGCTTCGTCTGCAGCGAGAATAGGTTCACGTGGTGCTAAGAAAGCATCTGACCCGCCCTGATACATCAATGGATCTGTGTAAAAGCTCGCTGGCACTTCAGCGCCACGTGCTTTTCTAACTAATTCCACGTGGTTGATATAAGCAGAACCATCAGCCCATTGATAAGCTCTGGGTAACGGAGATAATGCGTTACGTTCATGAAATCTTTGCTCAGGTTGCGAGCCTGTTTCTAATGTCTCAGAAACACGTTCCAGCCGCGGCGCCACATTGGCCCAATCATCTAGCGCTGCCTGCATTGTCGGCGCGATATGCCCGACCGCTGTACATTTTGTCAGATCTTTTGACACGACAACAAGCACACCATCACGCGTGCCATTATCAAGTGTTGCTAATTTCATTTCGGTACTTTCTTAATACTCAATTGCCCAATTATGTTTGACTACACTCATTTGGGACCCGGCGTGCCATCAAATTTCTTTTCAATATCGATCCAACAGTCGATATAATCGTCCTGTAAGGGCGCTTCTTTTGCAGCAAAACGAGTAAGATGCTGTGGGAAGCGTGTTTCAAACATAAACGACATCGTATCACCTAGCTTTTCAGGTGCAAGCTCGGCATTGCTGGCACCTTCAAACGCTGTTTTGTCAGGACCATGCGGCAACATCATATTATGAAGCGACATTCCACCAGGCGAAAAACCATTGGGTTTCGCATCATACACCCCATGAATATTACCCATAAGTTCGGACATCACGTTCTTATGATACCAAGGCGGACGGAAAGTATCTTCCGCCACCATCCAGCGATCTCGGAACAATACAAAATCGATATTGGCTGTACCGGCTTGCCCAGATGGTGCTGTTAGCACGGTAAATATTGACGGGTCAGGATGATCAAATAATACCGCGCCGACCGGGCAATAGGTTCTCAAATCATATTTGCAAGGCGCGTAATTACCGTGCCAGGCGACGACATCAAGCGGTGAGTGATCAATCTTAGTCTCATGAAACTGTCCACACCATTTCACAGTGACTTTGCTCGGGGCATCTCTATCTTCAAATGCCGCAACAGGTGTTTTAAAATCACGCCGATTGGCCATGCAATTGGCTCCGATAGGACCACGTGATGGCAGCTCAAATTTTTGTCCATAATTTTCACAAACAAAGCCGCGACACGGACCATCTATAACCTCAACGCGGTAAACCAAACCACGCGGAATAATCGCGATCTCTTGTGGATCAAGATCAATCACACCCAACTCTGTGCAAAACCTAAGCTTGCCTTCCTGTGGCACAACCAGAAGCTCAGAATCTGCGGAGTAAAAATATTCATCCACCATAGATTGGGTCACAAGATAAATATGGCTGGCCATGCCAATCTGCGTATTCACATCTCCAGCCGTCGTCATTGTGTGCATGCCGGATAGCCAGGTTAGCTTATCTTCGGAATGCGGAATAGGATCCCATCGATATTGACCCAGTGAGACAATATCAGGATCGATATTTGGCGCCGATTGCCAATAAGGCAATTCGGTCTTGGTAAATTTGTGCGTATGCTTGACCGACGGCCTTATGCGGTAACACCACGTACGTTCGTTTTGATGGCTAGGCGCTGTAAAGGCTGTGCCTGACAGCTGCTCACCATAAAGACCATAGTTACATTTTTGTGGGCTATTCATCCCTTGCGGCAAAGCATCCGGCAAAGCTTCTGTTTCAAAGTCATTACCAAATCCTGGCATATAACCTTTATGCGCCCCATCCACCGATGGCGCAAAGGTCAATGTCGAAAACTTTGATGTCATTATGCTGTAACCTTATCGCCATAATCACCATTTGCAATTTCTTCGGCCTCAATACTTTCAAACAAGGCTTTGAAATTACCTTCGCCGAAACCATCATCGCCTTTGCGTTGAATGAATTCAAAGAAGATGGGACCGATCACGGTTTTTGAGAAGATCTGCAAAAGGATTTTGGTCTCCCCTCCATCAACAACACCTTCACCATCGATCAAGATACCATGCTTTTTCATCTGATCAATTGGTTCATCATGATTGGCAACCCGCTCATGCGATAACGTGTAATATGCATCTGGCGGACCCGGCATAAAGGCAACACCTCTGTCAGCAATTGCATCCACAGATTGGTAAATATCATTGCTGCCAACTGCGATATGTTGGATCCCCTCGCCTTTATACTTTTTCAAATAATTGACGATCTGACCCGTCTCACCGCGGTCTTCATTGATCGGGATGCGAATGCGCCCGCATGGAGATGTCAACGCACGCGAAAACAAGCCGGTATATTTGCCTTGGATATCAAAAAAGCGAATTTCTTTGAAATTAAACAGATCACCATAAAAGCGGAACCAGACATCCATATTACCTTTAAAGACATTATGGGTCAGGTGATCGAGATAGTAAAAGCCAACACCGCTTGGATGCGCATTGGTAATCCAATCAAATTCGTCATTATAGGCGCTTTGATCATAATATTGATCAATAAAATATATAAGCGAACCGCCAATGCCGACTATTGCAGGAACGTCCATTACCTTGCCTTCACCGGTATAAGGTTCGGCGCCATTTTTAACCGCATGTTTGAAAGCATGTTCTGCGTCCACAACGCGCCATCCCATGGAAGGTGCACACGGACCATGTTCATCAATAAAACTAGCAGCATGCGTGCCAGGCTGCGCGTTAATCAGATAAGACACGTCACCTTGCTGCCAAAGTTCAACCGCCTTGGTTTTGTGATTGGCGACATGGGTATATCCCATCTTGGAAAAGGTATCCCGCAGACATTGCGGATCCGGATGTGCAAATTCGACAAATTCAAATCCATCCGTTCCGGCTGGATTTTCGAGTGTGATTGTAGCGCGGGGCGCATCATGCGGGAAAGGACCCATAAGACATCTCCAAGTTTTGTTCTTGGATATTGTAAATCGCATTTAATGCGTTGGGGTTGCATTTTACCCTCTTTTCAATGTAATTTTGCGTAAATTTCGCAAAAATAGAAAAATTATGACGTCAATTACCCTTGATACTTATGATCATGCAATTTTAAACGCATTAATCGCTGACAGTACGCAGACCAGCGCGCAACTGTCTCAGATCGTCAATCTGTCCGCGTCGCAATGCGCGCGACGCAAAGCCCGCTTAGAAGAAATTGGCATCATTTCAGGATACAGCGCACGCACCAATAACGAGGCTTTGGGATATACGTTGCGCGCGATCACACGCGTTAATCTGATCAAGCACAATGAAGATGTGGCCAATAAATTCGCACGATTTTTAGAAACCACACCTGAGATTGAAGCCGCGTGGTCTGTTTCTGGAGATGCCGATTACGTACTTAATGTCTTAACTCGAGATTTGAACGCATTTGCAGAATTCATTCACACCAGATTATTGCCGCAGCCGAATATCACCCAAGTCAAATCCGAGATCGTGTTAACAACGCTGAAATAGTCGGACCAACATCATACGCCCACATATTTTTCGGTAATATTGCGGGTAAGCTTATCGATTTCACCGTTCCAAACAGATGCGCCTCGCTCGATGATATAAGCGCCATCGCAAATAGCCTTGAGCTCCTTGATGGATTTATCAATCAACAAAATCGCCATGCCTGTTTCAGATTTTAGCTTGGCAATCGCCGACCAAATTTCTTGGCGCACAATCGGTGCAAGACCTTCGGTCGCCTCATCAAGTATCAGCAGTTTTGGATTAGTCATAAGTGCGCGCCCAATCGCAAGCATTTGCTGTTCTCCTCCCGACAATGACGCGGCAATCTGATGCTTGCGTTCATCTAACCTCGGGAAAAGCTCAGCCACATTTTTAAAGTCCCAATGCCCGTCTCTGGATGCAGCTTGTAGATTTTCAATCACAGACAAATCTCGAAAACAACGCCGCCCTTCGGGCACAAGACCAATCCCAAGCCGCGCAACCTGATGGCTCTGCATTTTGCTGATATCGCGTGCGGCAAACTTGATCTTTCCGTGTGACGGCAACATCCGGCAAATGGATTTCACGGTGGTTGATTTTCCCATACCATTGCGGCCAAGAAGTGCAACAACTTGCCCTTCATCAATTTGCAATGACACATCAAATAATGCCTGGCTTGAGCCATAGGATGCAGACAGATTTTCAATCTCTAAAAGACTCATTCCGCATCTCCCAGATAGGCTTCTTTGACCCGTTTATCAGAACGGATTTCATCCACAGATCCTGTGGCAATCACCTTACCGTAGACCAAAACGCTGATCCGATCGGCCAACGCAAAAACAGCATCCATATCATGTTCAACCAGCAATATCGGCGCTTCATGGCGTAACTCATCTAAGAAACCTGTCAGCCTCTTTGAACCTTCCGCACCCATTCCAGCCATAGGTTCATCCATGATAAAGGCTTTTGGCATGAGCGTTAAAGCGATTGCGACCTCGAGCTGACGTCTTTGTCCATGGGACAATTCAGACGTTTGCATATGTTGCATATCTTCAAGCCCAACGCGCTTGAGCGCATCTTCTGCCGTTGATAAAAGCGCATCATCCCCAAGTGCTTTTTGAAAGAAACGCCACGGCTTTTGTGACGCGCCCAATGCACCCAAAACAACATTTTGTAATACGCTATCTTCCATGGCGAGTTGCGAGATTTGAAACGTGCGACCCAACCCCATCTGCGCGCGCTGTTGTGGTCCATCATGTGTAATGGTCCGCCCAAGCAGTTTAACATCACCCAGATCTGGTTTTAAAGTTCCACATATTTGCGCAATCAACGTGGATTTACCTGCACCATTGGGACCAATGATAGCGTGGATCTCTCCTGGAAATAGATTAATCGACACATCATCGCTGGCCTTCAGCGCACCAAAGCTTTTGCTAATCTTATGGGTGGATAAAATCGCGTCAACCATGTTTGACCTCCCGCCCGGCTAAAATACCGATGACGCCACCTTTGCCAAAAAGCACAATCGACAGCAATAAAAGGCCCAGATAGATATGCCAAAACTCGCTCAATCCACCCAGAAAATGTTCAAGGCCAACGAAAACCAGCGCACCAATGACCGGACCGAACAAACGTCCGACACCGCCTATGATGATAAAGATTATGATTTCACCGCTAAGTTGCCAGCTAAACATGGATGGACTGACAAAACGATTAAGATCAGCAAAAAGCGCACCTGCAAGACCAGTGATCGCACCCGAAATAACAAAGGCGATGAGCTTGATGCGCGTCGGGTCAAGGCCAACTGTTACAACCCGTTGTGGTGTTTGGCGCGCTGCATTGAGCGCTAAACCAAAAGGGGACCGCGCAAGTCGATGCACAAAAAATAAACCCACACTCAATATGACGAAACAAATGGCATAGAACTGGATAGGATCAAGCGTGTTTAAACCCGGAAATCCATTGCGCACATAGATTGATAATCCATCTTCACCACCATATTCTGACCAACTGATGGAGAAAAAGAAAAACATCTGACCAAAGGCAAGTGTGATCATAATGAAATAAACGCCGGAAGTGCGAAGCGACAAAATGCCTATTAAGAAAGCCGCCAGTGCCGATATCATCACAGCGACAAACCAAATGATGGGCATGGATTTGGTGCCGTCAATCAAGAACGGCCATTCCAAAAAAGGTGTGTAATTCTGTGCATGATAAGCAAGAATGCCCATTGCATATCCACCCAGGCCAAAGAATACCGCATGACCAAAACTCACGAGCCCGCCATATCCCAAAGCAATATTTAGACCCAATGCCGCGAGCGCAAATATCGCTGCACGTGTCATTAAGGTAATCGTAAAAGGCTCATCCACAGCAAGCGCATAGGCCGGAATGAGTATAAACAAGGCGAGAATAAAGATATTTAGGTAGCGTTCTTTGATCATGCCCGCGCTCCATACAAACCTGTCGGTCGCCAGATCAAAACGGCACCCATTAAGATGTAGATCGCCATGGAAGCAAGTGATGAGCCGACTGAAGTCGCGTCAGAATTATCCAAAAACAGTGCGAAAAATCTTGGTAGGAAAACCCCGCCCAACGTGTCAGTTAGCCCGACCAAAATGCCGCCAACAAGCGCACCCTTAATTGAGCCAATACCGCCGATGACAATGACCACAAATGCCAAGATCAGCACCGGCTCTCCCATACCAACTTCCACCGATTGGATTGTACCAACAAGCGCACCTGCAAGCCCGGCCAACGCTGCACCCAATGCAAAGATGATCGTGTAAAGCTTGGAGATATCCACGCCGAGCGCAGCAATCATCTCCCGATCATTTTCGCCTGCGCGAATTTGGATGCCAATTCGTGTTTTTGTAATGAGAAAACCAAGCCCAGCTGCAATAGCTAAACCCACAATAATCAATACAAGCCTATAGAGCGGGTATTCAATTCCACCCGGCAGACTTATTGGCCCCGAAAGGTAATCAGGAATATCAAGAAACAATGGAAACGAGCCGAAGACCCATCGGGTTCCTTCTGAAAAAATCAAGATCAGTGCAAATGTCGCCAGAACTTGGTCAAGATGGTCCTTGTTATACAGCCGTCGGATCACCAAAATTTCAATCAATGCACCTGCTGCCGCTGCAGCCATGAGCGCCGCGATGAGCGCAAGAACAAATGATCCCGTCGCACCTGCAACAGCGGCAGCGGCAAAAGCTCCCACCATGTAAAGCGAACCATGCGCCAGATTAATCAAACCCATCACCCCAAAGATCAACGTCAGACCGGCTGCCATCAAAAACAGCATTATGCCAAACTGGAGACCATTGAGGATCTGTTCTGCAATAAGAATGATAGACATCAAATAACCCAAGCTTTATACGAGATCGAAATAAACCAACCCCGAAATAAAGCACCCCAAACAATACGAATTCTAAACGTCTATATCGCACAAACAGCGGCGTAAATACCAGAATGTTTAGTTACATGAAAATTTGCGCGAACCAATGTGGTTGAAATAGAAGAAAAAACTGCAGGCTAAGTTTTTTCCTGATCTAATTTTCCGTCGCCAACAAGGTCGCACGCTGCGCGATCAACGCCTCAGAAATTGCTCTTGCTTGAGCTGAGCCGCCGCTCGCAAGTAAATCAGTTTGCTCCAACGGATCTTTATCTAAATCATAAAGTTCAGCAGGCTGATCTTTCGGTTTTATGAGCCTGTAATTGCCTTCACGGATTGACCAACCGTAAACACCGCGGCCACGCGTCTGGCGATTGGTAAAGTGCTCAACATATACATAATTACGATCACCAGTTCCGCCGTGGAGAACAGGACTGAAGTCAATGGAGTCTGCCGCATTTGTTGAAGTTCCTGCTAATTTTGCAATTGTGGCATTTAGATCCGTTGTATTGACAAAAGCATCACTCCGAGCTGGATAAATACCAGGGCCTGTAACCACCAAAGGTACACGCGTACCGCTGTCATAAATTGTTCCTTTGGCTTTATGATTACCATATAAATCGCCAATGACCTGATTTGGGGATCCGTTGTCCCCAATGAAGATAACGATTGTATTATCCCGCTCATCAGCGTCCAAAGATGATAATAAACGGCCAATTTCAGTGTCCAACGCCTCCAGCATCGCCTGATAATACGGCAGCGGATTTCGCCGCACTGCTGCTTGGCTATCATCTAGATCATCAAAATTATGCAGGTCTTTTGGCGGCAAATGAAATGGTGCATGCGGCGAATTATACGCCAACCATAAGAACCATGGTTTATCCTGTCCCCCAATCCAATCGATGGCACGATCAGTTAACACACTTGTCGAGTATCCTTCGATCTGAACTTCTCGTCCATTTTCTATGGCTGGCCAATTAAAATAATCACGTATACCACCGCTATAGAGACCAAAATAATTGGATACGCCCATTTGCGCAGGTGCATCATAGCCTGATCTGCGTCCAGTCACATGCCATTTTCCGATCACATTGGATGCATATTCGGTTTCATTAAGTGCATCGAATAATGTGGGTGTATTCACCGATAATTCATCACTTCCATCTGGTGCAACGGGGGCACCAACACCGGTTCTAAAACCATATTGTCCACTTAAGATGGTCGCACGTGTTGGCGAGCAAGTGGGGGCCGCATAAGCATTTTCAAATACGATACCGCTTTCACACATCCGTTCAAGGTGAGGCATCGGAGCTTGCTGTTGACCAATCGCATAACAATTGGTTGCATCGAGCCCCATATCATCTGCAATGATTAGTAAAATATTCGGCTTTGCTGCGGCAAGGCTTGGCGCGGATACAAAGATAACAAACCAAATCGCCGCAAATATGTGCTTTCTCATGATAACTCCCTGGGGCTAAATAATTTTCTAAGTTCCCGATTAGTAGGCCGTTTCATTCACTTCCCGATTGTAAACAATATTGGCACCTTACCCTATAACGGCACAAATTCCTTATCCAATACACAACGATAAATTAGTAGTACTTCTCTATCTTAAGCCCATCGACATAGTGCTTGCGAGCGATATATCGCGATGGTATTTTTCAACTATGACGGCGCAAGAATCGAACTCAGAAATTGAGAGCTTAAGCAAATCGATAACCGATGATTTGGAACTCCTTGGTACACAATCAGCTTATAAAGCCGATGCCGATGAAATAGATCCCCGTTACAAGAGTTACGGTGTAAGAGCGCCAGAAATGAAGCGGTACATTTTGCAGCTTAAGCCGACTTTCTCCAAGATGGAAACAAGCGAGAAAATTAGCCTGGCACAACGCCTCATCGCCTCTGGTTTTGGCGAGCAAAAAACTGTTGCTCTCGCTTTGCTAGAACGAGAAGCTCAATATTTCACCCAGGATCGATTTGATTTGCTGGAAGAGATCTTCAGCCAACTTTTTGGGTGGAGCAAAATTGATGCCTATACAGGTTTGTTTTTAAGGCAAATATTGAATGCCCATGAGGCGGAATTAATCGAGCTGCTGAAGTCCTGGAACCTTCATGACGACCAATGGCTTCGTCGTGCAAGCGTTGTGCTCTTCACGCGACAAGTCGCTAGATCAGAACGCTATAAAGATGTGGCATTGGCCAATTGCGATAATCTGATCCATGCGAAGGAACATTTGGTTCAAACGGGCGTTGGTTGGTGCCTGAGAGATCTTATGCGTTGGCATAAAGAGGATATCTTACCCTATGTGATCGACCTACGGGCCAAAGGCATAAGCAGCAAAATCACGCCTTATGCCTTGCGCGATATTAAAGGTGATGAACGCAAAAATATCCTTGGGAAGACATGAGTTTACCTCAAGCACTATCCGTGCTTGTTTCTTCAATAACTTTGCGCGCGACGCGAAAACATTCAAGCGCTTGCGGCACGCCGCAATAAATACCGACCACGTGTATGATGGCACGGATTTCCTCATGCGACACCCCATTATTGAGTGCCCCGCGACAATGAATTTCCCATTCATGCATCTTGCCCAATGCGCCAATCATCGAGAGGTTCATCATGGAGCGGGTTTTAGGATCAATCACATCGTCACCCCAGCCAAACCCCCAACACCATGCGGTCATCGCTTCTTGAAAAGGTTGGGTAAGCCAATCCGCATTCTTCAGATTATTCTCAACATATTCAGCGCCAAGTGTGCTCTTGCGTTGTTCCAAACCTTTCAAAAAAAGATCTTCATCAAATAAGCTCATTTTCTAATCCTTCAGCTTGATTGCAACATTTTTGGTCTGAACATAATTCCAAAGTGCCTCGCGGCCCTTTTCACGCCCATAGCCGGATTTGCCATAACCGCCAAAGGGCGTTTCCACTCCGCCTGCATACCATTCATTGACAAACACTTGACCTGCGCGAAGTTTTTGACTGGCTTGCATGGCGCGATCTAGATCTTTTGTGAATACGCCACCCACCAAGCCATAAGGTGTGCTGTTGGCAATCTTGATTGCGTCGCTGTCTGCTTTGAATTTTAGGATCGAAAGAACCGGACCAAACACTTCCTCATTCGCGATTTTCATATCGGGCGTGACACCTGAAAGCACAGTCGGCTCCATAAACGCACCATCACGATTAAGCTTATGCCCACCGGTTGAAAGATGAGCACCTTCTTTGACCGCATCAATCAACATATCAACAGCGCGATCGCGCTGTTGTTCAGACACCATTGCGCCCATAGTGGGACCAAATTCCGGCTGCTCAATGCCCGGCCCAACGTTCAAAGACTTTGCAACATTGGTGATACGTTCGACTAATTCGTCATGCACGTTTTCATGGGCAATGACGCGTGACATGGCTGAACATACTTGCCCAGCATTGAAATATATCCCCCAGCGTACATCATTTTCAAAAGCTTCTAGATCGGCATCATCGTGGACAATCGCGGCGGATTTTCCACCAAGTTCTAATACACATGGAACAACATTTTTTGCAGCAGCCGATGCGATAGCGATGCCTGTTGGCACTGATCCCGTGAACACGATCTGGTTAACCAAAGGATGCGCAGATAATGCAGCGCCTGCTTCATGACCATACCCGCAGATGATATTCACTGCGCCTTTTGGCAGCCCCACGGCCTCTGCCGCATGCGCAAACCATGCATTGGATAACGGGGTGAGCTCCGGCGTTTTGATCACACAACAATTGCCGGTTGCCAAACCCGCCGAAAGTGATCGCGCTGTCATTTCAATCGGGTAATTCCAAGGGATAATCTGTGCTGATACGCCATAAGGTTCGTGCGTGGTAAAATCAAAATAGCCCTTGCCGAGGGGAATAGAACGCCCTTCAACGGTCTCTGCCTGATTGCCATAATACTCAAAATAGCGGGCCGCACCTTCCACTTCGATACGCGCCTCCCATAAAGGCTTGCCTTGCTCGAGTGTTAGAAGCGGTGCGATCTCATCAATATGTTCAAGCAGATATCGACCCATGGCTTGGACCATACGGCCACGCTCAACCGGTCTGAGGCCCGATAATGCGCCTGACAGATGAAGCTCATGCGCTGCGGTCACGGCTATTTCAACATCACCAGCATCCGCGAGCGCTTGTTCGGCTAATTTCTCACCGATGCCCGGATTAATGACATCAAGACGCCCCGCGCCACCATCGACCCATTCGCCATTGATATAGTTTTGCCAATATTCTTTCATGTTACGTTTCTACGATCATCATCTTTTGTCTTGGCCATCGATTGCTTGCCGCATCCAGCGTTGTAGGTGCATCACCGGGTGCTCAGAATTCACCCCGCCGGATTTATCAATCACAAGAGGCCCCGGCCTATATCCTTTTGAATTTAAACCGCGCTGCACGGATTCAACAAGATGAATATCTTCCTCTACCGTTGTCTCGCGGTCCTGAACGGCAAGTTGGCGGATTTTCTCATCTTCAACGCCACCTACGGAATACCACCCGCGAAAAACCACCACCCGTTCTGTATCTATCGCGCGCCAATGATAGGTGTTTAAGACATTGCCTGGATAGACCTGAAACGAAAACATCGGCCATAAGAACCAGCTCGAATATTCATCAAAATGTTGAAACCCTGAATGAATATCGTATGTCATGTTTTCTAAGTTTTGACATTCCGTTGTGTGGCGCAAACATTTGCCTTGCGGTTGAATGTCATAGGTCTCTGGCTTGACGACACCGCTTGCAAATGTCGGATGATTAAGCGTGCAGTGATAGCATTCTGAGTAATTCTCAACAGAAACCTTCCAGTTACAGTTTTCTGGAATTTCAATCCATTCAAGCGGCTTCAAGTCTGCCCAGTTTGGCACCCATTCAGAAAGCTCTTGCCGTGCGTTGGGAAACCAATCATCCATCGGCACAGCATCTGGATCCAAGTTCACAAAGATAAACCCCAAGAATTCTTCAGAGCGCACTTCGGTGAGACAAATGGATGATTTATCAAACCCTTCAACGGCCTTAATGTTTGGTCCACTGCGCAATTCACCCGATAATTCATATGTCCATGCATGATAGGGGCAGACCAAGACCGAGGATTTCCCCGTACCGCTTACCAATTGATGTGCGCGATGCTGGCAAACATTATAAAAAACGCGAATTTGATCATCTCGCCCGCGCACGGCAAACAGGCTTTCACCGGCAATCTCAAAACTCGCATAGGAACCCTTTTCAGATAATTGGGATGCATGGCAACCAAATTGCCATGTGCTTGATAAAAGACCTGCCGCTTCAATCTGAAAGACTTCGGGGTCTGTGTAATATCTCGCATCCAATGATCTGATGGGTTCGGTCATTTGATCGGCTCGTGGTAAAGTCCAAGCTGATGGCGACGTTTGTGAAAGGTGTCCACCCGATCAACAATCTCATCACTGGCCACCGCAATGACAAACGATAGCAACGTCTCCAAAAGCGCGATAATACTGACCGAAGACGGAAAGAATTGTGGTGTATCGACAGAGACAACAAATCCATGATCCGCATCGCGTAGGATTGGACTTGCAGGGCTATCCGATAATGCAATGATGGTCATATTCTGCTCGCGCGCGATCTTCACCGCTTCAACGACTTCAGAACGATAAGGCTTGCAAGTAATAGCAATCAGCACATCGCGTTCATCTGCCCAAGCAAGGTCATCAACAGGTGTCGATCCCGGTTTTGGGATTGAATGAAACTGCACCATGCCGGTGGACGCCAAATAGGTGAAGTTGCGCGCATTGGAATTGTGAACCCCGACGCCAAGCACAAAAATATTACGTGAATTCCAAATAGAATTGGCGGCATCTTTTAATTGGTCTGCAGAAATGCCGGCAAATGTTTCCTCAATATTGTTGAGCACCTCCTGCACCATATCCGCGTAAAGGCCGCCAAGATCACCGGACTTTCGAACATCTTGTAACCATCGCGCACGATCCGGAAAATCAACAGCCCCACGGCGGATGGCTTCACGAAATGGCACTCTGAAATCATCATACCCTTCAAAGCCAACCTGGCGTGCCATGCGCACAAACGTATTGGGCTTGACGTTTGCCGCTTCAGCAATCTCGCGCACTGTGGACACACCAACATCGCGCGGGTTTTCCAGCACATAAGTCGCTGCTTTTTGCGCTTCTGGTGTGAGTTCTGGCAGCTCGCTGGCTAACCGCTCTAAAATCGTATTTGATACATTTGTTACATTCATGATTGACTATGGTACATTTGTTTGATTACATTGTCGAGAGAAAAATCACTGAAAGGAACGACAGTGACAAAAAACTTTCCGACACATGCCCGCGTTGTCATTGTAGGTGGCGGCGTGATGGGCGTAGGCCTTGCTTATCACCTCGCACATGAAGGCTGGGGCCCAGAAACTGTCCTTTTGGAAAAGGCAGAACTTACCAGCGGCAGTACCTGGCACGCTGCGGGCCAAATTACTCATTCCACCTCTAGCTTCAGTCTCGGCAAATGTGTCGATTACAATATCGGTCTTTATTCCGGTGTATTGGAAAAAGAAACTGGTCAAGCGGTGACCTGGCATGGTTGCGGTTCCTTCCGTTTAGCTTACACAGAGGACGAGATGGATTGGTTGCGGCACACGCTATCGGTCGGGCGCTCACTTGGATTTAATATCGAACTTGTGGGCCCCGAGCGCGTTGCAGAGCTGCATCCGTTTTACAATTTGGACGGTGTTTTGGGTGCGCTTTACACACCTGATGATGGTCATGTGGATCCAACCAATGTTACCATGGCCATGGCCGCTGGTGCGCGCCAGAAAGGTGCGCGCATCATCCGAAATTGCCGTGCCACAAATATCACGCAAGCGCCAAATGGCGAATGGGTTGTTGAAACCGAACAAGGGACCATTACGTGCGAACATGTCGTTAACGCTGGCGGCACCTATGCGCGTCAGATGGGTGAATGGTCGGGACTTCAATTGCCCATGACATCAATGACGCACCATTATTTTGTCACTGAACCGGTTCCTCAATTTGAAAATTTGGATAAAGAACTCCCAGTGATCCGTGATGACAAAAAAGTCTCGGGCTATATCCGCATGGAACAAAAACGAGGATTGATCGGCATTTATGAAAAATCCAATCCTAACTCGGTTTGGCATGATCATTGTCCATGGGATTATGAGAACTGGTTATTTGATGCCGATTATGATCGCGTTATGCCTTGGTTGGAAGAAAGCCTCAACCGCATGCCGATCTTTGCCGAGCTTGGCATTCAACGCGAAGTTCATGGCGCAATCAGTCACCCACCGGATGGCAATCCATTGATTGGCCCAGCACCAGGCGTGACAAATTATTGGTGCTGTTGCGGCACGCAAATTGGGATTGGTTGGGGACCTGGCCTCACGCGCGAATTGGCACGTTGGATGGTGCATGGCGCGGCTGATATTTCCATGCGTGATTACGATCCCCGCCGCTTTGGTTCTTATGCCACAAAGGATTGGCAGGTTGTCAAAGCGGAAGAAGATTATTGCTTGCGCCATGAAATCCCCTTCCCACATTTCAACCGATTGGCTGGCCGTCCTATCAAACCGTCTCCCTTGCACGAATTGCTTAAGTCCAAAGGCGCTGTGCATGAGGAAGTTTATGGATTTGAACGCCCACGCTGGTTTGCCAAAAATGGTATTGCGCAAGAAGATCAATATTCGTTCCGCCGCAATGATGGGCATGATATGGTTGGCGAAGAAGTGCGCGCCGTCCGCGAACGCGTCGGTATTATGGATGTGACCGCTTTCACCAAAATCGAAGTTTCAGGTCCCGATGCCTATGCACTTTTGGATGGGTTAACGGCCAACCGCATGCCGCAAAAAACAGGTTCTATCACGCTCACTCATATGCTTAATCGTCGAGGTCGCATTGAGCTTGAAACAACGATTGTGCGCATGTCGGACGAGCGATTTTATTTGGTATGCGCTGCATTTTTCGAGCAGCGACTTGAAGATCATCTCCATCAAAACAAAGCTGATCATGATGTGACCATCAAGGTTCTATCATCCGAATGGTCAGCGTTGTCGTTAAATGGGCCACGATCACGTGACGTGTTGGAAAAATGCACAGACGCGGATCTCTCGAACAAAGCGTTCCGCTGGTTGTCGGCTCAAGAAATTATGGTCGCTAATCACAAAATCTGGGCGTTTCGCATGTCTTATGCGGGCGAATTGGGTTGGGAATTTCATATGCCCAACAGTGCATGCCCTGATGTCTATAATGCGCTCTGGTCTGCTGGCGAAGGCTACGGCATTTCAGACTATGGCAGCTTTGCAATGAATGTTATGCGTATGGAAAAAGGCTTCAAAGGCGCCGGAGAATTGACCAACGAAGTCACGCTCGCTGAAGCAGACGTATTACGCTTTGCGCGCACGGATAAAGACTATTTGGGTCGCGACCTCACGCTCAACGAAGATCTGCCATGGATTTGCGCTTATCTTGAAATTGAACCTGACGGCAGTGTTGATGGGCATGGTGGCGAAGCTGTGCTGCTCGATGGCGTTGTTGTTGGCTCCACTGCATCCGTGGCCTATGGTCATACAATCGGCAAAGTGTTAGCTTTTGCTTACATAAAGCCTGATGCTGCAAAACCAGGCACGCGGCTTGAGGTGATCATTCATGGTGAAAAGCGTTCGGCGCGTGTACTTTCAGAACCCGCTTATGATCCTGAAAGCTTGTTACCCCGCGTTGATGCGCCAAGCATGGTGAGCGCATGAAAGTAACAACTTTAAATCGGGGTGTTCCATGAAGGTCTCTGCGATCAAATTATGGTCTGTCGATCTCACCAGCCATGAAACCTATTATATGGCCGAGGGCAAAACCTGCGCCACGGTTGAAACGCACGTTGTGTGTCTTGAAACAGATAATGGTCTGAAAGGCTGGGGCGAAGTTTGCCCCATCCCGCATTACCTGCCGGCTTTTGCAAAAGGTGTACCAAGCGCTGTGACTGAAATGGCGCCTGAGATTTTGGGTATCGAACCCTTTGGCGTGGATGCCCCTATGCGCAAACTCGATGGGTTTTTGATCGGGCATCTGCACGCGAAATCCATTATTGATATTGCGCTTTGGGATCTCTTTGGCAAGGCGACGAATTTACCTCTTTATGCTTTGCTTGGTGGTCGCACGCGGTATGACATGCCGCTTTATCATTCGATCACCTGCATCGCGCCCGATGAAATGGCCCGCATTGCAAAGAACGCCTATGCGACAGGTATCCGGCAGTTTCAGGTCAAACTTGGCGCGGATGCAAATTGGGAGCAAGACGCGGAGCGGCTTATCAAAGTTCGCGAAGCTGTTGGCAAAGGCCCGCTGGTTTATGGTGACTGGAATTGCGGGGCATCACGCCTGCATGCGACACGAACCGGTCGCGCGGCTGCCCGTATTGATGTGATGCTAGAACAACCTTGTCAAACTTTGGAAGATTGTGCGGCGGTTCGAAATGCTACGGGTTTGCCGATGAAGATTGATGAGAACGCTCATGATTACGCCTCTCTTTTGAAAGCTTATGAATTGGGATGTCTTGATGCCGTTGCGCTTAAACTCTCAAAATTTGGTGGGTTATCCGCCACCCGTAGGGCTCGCGATCTGGCCGTACATTTAGGTGCAGAAATTTGTGCAGAATGCACCTGGGGCTCTGACATTGTTACAGCCGCGTCACTGCATTTAGCAGCATCAACCCCTCACGGATCATTGTTAAATACCTGCGATCTTGCCAATTATGTGTCGCCCCGTTTGTGTCCGGACGGACCGGTGCGCGAGAATGGACGAATTCCGCCACCAGAAGGACCGGGCTTGGGTGTCACGCCAGATCCTGATATCTTGGGTGAACCTATTTTAGAATTGAGCTAGCACATGTTAAAGATCAAAACCCAAGACGAATGGATTGAAAAAGCGCAAAAGGTGTTGCCAGCCGGAGGCTTTGGCAATTTTGATCCCGGGATCATCATCGCGCGTGGAGAAGGCGCTCACGTCTGGGATGAAGATGGCAATAAATATATTGACTATCTGATTGGTTCCGGCCCCATGCTTTTAGGTCACGGACACCCAGAGGTCATGGAAGCTGTATTGGAACAATTGCCCAAGGGCATGACCTTTTTTGCCAATAACAGCAAGGGCATTGAACTTGCGCAAGCCATTATCGATGCGGTCCCCTGCTGTGAGCAAGTTCGCTTCGTGACATCAGGTGGTGAAGCGGATATGTATGCCATCCGCCTTGCACGCGCTTATACCGGTCGCAATAAAATCCTCAAATTTGAAGGCGGTTATCATGGCATGAGTGCCGAAGCACAAATGAGTTTAGCACCTTCACGGCGGGTTAATTTTCCGCAAGCAGTGCCCGACAGTGCAGGTATTCCAGATGGTGTCGCGGAGCAAATGGTCATTGCGCCCTATAATGATCTTGAAGCCGTTGAAAATTTGTTGCGCGAAGATGACGATATCGCAGCTATCATTGTTGAACCGCTCCAGCGGATCATTCCGCCAGAACCGGGTTACCTGCAGGGCCTGCGCGATCTGTGCGACAAATATAATGTGCTTTTGATCTTTGATGAAATTGTCACCGGATTTCGACTAGCCTATGGCGGTGGACAGGAACGTTACGGCGTTGTTCCAGATATCTGCACATTTGGTAAGATTATCGGGGGTGGATTCCCACTTGCAGCACTGGGTGCCAGCGCGGATATCATGCGCCACTTTGATAAAAAGATTGTTGGCGACGAAAAATGGCTCATGCAATTGGGTACATTATCCGGCAATCCAATTGCTTCAGTTGCCGGATTAAAAACCATGGAAGTGCTCCGCCGCGACGGTGCTTATGACAAATTGCGCGTAATTGGGGCCGCATTACAAAAAATGCAGCATGATGCATTAAACGAAGCAGGTATTGCACACCAGATCTGCGGTGATGAAACGCTATTTGATATCTTCTTCACAGACAATACTTGTCGCGACTACCGCAGCGCACAGCATGATGATCCAAAACGCAATGAGGCTTATAATAAAGTATTGCGTGACAACGGCATCTTCAAATCACCCGGCAAGCTCTATCCATCTTTAGCGATTTCCGAAGAAGACCTCACAGCAACTGAGATTGCAGTACAAAAAGCTGTTCAAGCGATTAGCCTAAACTAATTGTTCATTTTGCCGTTTGCGTTTTTGGATAAACAAACCGCGCAATTAATGGTGTTAACCGTGGCATCGCTGAAATAAAATCACGACGTCATGAATTCTGGGTGGCTGGCACAGTAAAATCAGTCGATGAATGATGTATCTCCACTTGAATTCCTATAACTCCGGTAGTTGCAATACTGACAATTTATAAATAAAATGATTTTATGAAAATTCGAAATCTTGATACATTTTATTGGGTCGCAACATTAAAGAGCTTCAGAGCCGCATCTGAACATTTGCATCTCACGCAACCAGCCATCACAGCGCGAATTCAAGTCCTAGAACAAGATCTCGGCACAGATGTTTTTGTGCGCGAAACCAAAAAGGCTGAATTGACGCCCAGCGGTCGAAGGCTCATGCCCTATGCCGAGCAACTGATGAAGCTTGATCAATCCGTCGTCGACGCATTTTCAAATTCCGTGACGGTTGAACAAAGCATTCGCTTGGGGTCATCTGAAACCATTATCGCAAGCTGGCTACCAGACTTCATGGCGCATTTCAGCAAATCGCGACCAAGTTTGAATTTTGATCTGACAGTAGATGCGACCAATAATCTGCGCGATGCCTTGGTGGCGCGTGAAATTGATCTGGCATTTTTGATGGGACCAGTAGCAGAAGCGAGCATTGAGAATATTGAACTATGCAGCTACGAAATGGCTTTTGCGGCAACACCGAATATTGAAAAGCAGCATAAGGTCTGGGCACTTAAGGACATTGCCGAGAAAACAATTATCACCTTCTCGTCCAACACCCGTCCCTATCGGCACTTAAGGGAATTGATCGAACCGCATGCAATTGGTGAAGCAAAAATTACCAGCTCAGCTTCTTTGGGTGCAATCTCGCGGCTGGCTCAAGCGAGCTATGGGATTTGCGCTCTGCCAAAAGCAATTATCCAAACGGATCTTAACGCCGGCGATCTGGTGGAGTTAAAAACAGACTTTGATTTGCCGCCGATTTCCTTCACCGCAAGCTTTGTGTCTGGCGCTGCGTCCTCCAGCCTTGCAGAGGATATCGCGAGAAGCGCTGTTGGATTTATTCAACCAAATTTGATAAAAAATATTTATCAAACTCGCTAAAATATTTCGATTTGATTTTATGAAATGAATTCGCTGTAATGGTCAGCGAAGGAAATTTACGTGACTGAAATCAAAATGCATCGAGATGGCAAACAGTTAAGACAGGCGATACGCGCTGGGTCATTTATGGACCAAACAGCGGGGCAAGCGCCGCACCATCTGCAAGGCAATGTAGTAATCCTCCCCAAGATCTACGCGCAAGATTTTCTGTTATATTGTTTGAACAATTTAAAGCCCTGCCCGCTCATTGGTCTTAGTCTGCCGGGCGACATTCACCTGCCTGATCTGGGTGACATTGATATTCGAACTGACGTTCCGCGCTATCGCGTTTTTAAGAACGGTGAGTTCGACCAGGAAGTTGAAGATATCCGATCTGTTTGGTCCGACGATATGGTGACCTTCGTACTTGGATGCTCCTTCACATTTGAAGAAGCACTTATCGATAATGGCTACCCCGTAAGACACATCGAGCAAGGTTCAAATGTGCCCATGTTTGTGACCAATATCCCGACCATTCCAGGCGGTATTTTCAGCGGGCCATTGGTTGTGACGATGCGATCCTATCGCAAGGAGCAAATTCCTGCGGTGTTTGAAATCTCATCGCGATTCCCCCATGCTCATGGCACACCTATATACTGGGGTGACCCATCCAAGATCGGCATCAAAGATTTGCAAAAACCTGATTATGGCGATGCGGTTGTCGTGCCTGACGATGAGATACCCGTATTTTGGGCCTGTGGTGTCACACCCCAAGCGGCGCTTGCTCTGGCCAAACCCTCAATATCTATCACTCATGCACCCGGCTGCATGTTGGTGACCGACTGGACATCGGTTGACGCACCGAAAATCCAACCCTCGCTAAGTTCTTTTGAACAAACTGAAACCAAACCCCGGCAACATCCTATCGATGCGGCCCAATTATAATATAGTATCATCAACAGGGAGAACCATGATGAAAAAGATTTTGCTTACATTGACGCTCTCAACAGCAATCGCGGTTCCGGCCATTGCTGAAGAGCTTTCCGTTGTCGGTAGCTGGTCCAGCTTGCCATTGCACAAAGAATATGAAGCACCGTTCTGGGGTGAAACCCTGCCAGCTGCATC
The DNA here is from genome assembly GCA_017644105.1 of Rhizobiaceae bacterium. Classification (GTDB taxonomy): domain Bacteria; phylum Pseudomonadota; class Alphaproteobacteria; order Rhizobiales; family Rhizobiaceae; genus Lentilitoribacter. Next base: position 81,669 of record JAEPMD010000015.1, read on the forward strand.
TGGTGGCAAACTCACCACATCAGTCACAACGCACAATCAGATGGGTCTCAATGTTGGTGAGTTTTTCCGTCTTTTAGAGGCGGGCGTATTTGATGTTGGCATGACAGTTGGTGATTATGCTGTTTCTGACGCACCAGAACTTGAAGGCCTTGATGTCCCGCTCATTGCAATGGATGCGGGTAAAGCACAAATGGCTGTGGAAGCAGCGCGTCCCATGGTCGAAGAGATTTTCAAAAATCGCTTCAACTCCGAAGTTTTGGCAATCGCGCCTTATCCGCCACAAGTCGTTTTCTGTAACAAAGAAGTTTCCAATCTCGATGATTTGAAAGGCGTCAGAGTTCGCGCATCCGGTCGTATGACAGCAAAATTCTTAGAAGCGCTTGGCGCTGAGGGGGTTAATGTCTCCTTCTCCGAAGTGCCAGGCGCTTTGCAAAAAGGTGTCGTTGATTGCGCAGTCACTGGCGCGGGTTCTGGCTATAGCGCCGGCTGGTGGGAGGTGACAACGCATCTTTTGACCATTCCTTTGGGTGGCTGGGATCCCGTTGTAACCGCCATGAATATGGATAAATGGAATTCACTTGATTCTGATACGCAAGCTTTGATCAAGAAGGAAATCGCCGAGCAGTTTGAAGCACCAGCTTGGTCCACAGCACAGGGCGCACTTGAAAATGACATCGCTTGTCTAACCGGCGCAGGAGAATGTAAATCTGGTGACAAGCGCGCGATGACACTTGTGCAAGCGACCGATGCAGATATTGCAAAAGCCCGTGGTATTTTAGAAGCCACTGTTTTACCTGAATGGGCAGAACGCGCTGGTGGCGATTGGGCACAGCGCTGGAACGACAGCGTCGGCAAAGTCGTCGATGTAACCATTAAAGCAAACTAGAAAACGGGCAAAGGGCGGGTCCATGGCGGAGAAGCTATTATTGATATTGCGGCACATCAATCGAAGGGTCGCAATCGCTGTCGGCATGTTATATTTTGCATGTGCAGCTATAGTCCTTGTGGACATCATTCTCCGTCAATTGGGTTCCTCCTTAGGTGGAACCGATGAAATCTCAGGCTATGTCATGGCAATTGGCGTCGCCTGGGGCATGGCCTTCGCCTTGCTTGAATTATCCCATGTGCGGATTGATTTTTTAAGAAGCCTTGCGGCAACCAAAATCCGCATCATATTCGATCTCGTCTCCATGCTAATCTTTGCCGCAACCGTGTCTATCATTGCCGTTCAAAGCTGGCCGGTTGTGGCAAAATCCATCAAAAATGGATCTACCGCAAACACTCCGTTGGAAACGCCATTGGCCTGGGTGCAAGTTCCATGGCTTGCCGGCTGGGTGTGGTTTGCCATCATGGCTTGGCTCGTCTTCATTGCAGCTTTAGCGCTCACCGCGACGGGCGATTTTAAGAAAACTGAAAACGCAATTGGCGTCTTCCCTGAGCATGAGGCGGTTTAATAATGTTTGGATTTGTAACCTTCGGTCTGCTCGGACTTTTATCCCTTTCCTTGCCTGTTGGCGTCGTGCTGTTTGTGCTCGGTTTCGGGATTGACCAATTCTTCACCCCCTTCCCGCTTATCCGCGGCTTAGGTTCAATGGTCTGGTCAACATCTGAAAATGCTGCCCTGATTGCCATTCCGTTTTTCGTTCTTTTAGGCGAAATCTTGGTGCGCAGTGGCATCGCAACTAAAACCTATGGCGCGCTCGATAGGTGGGTATCATGGATGCCCGGAGGTTTGGTCCATGCCAATATCGCGACATCAACCATGTTCTCAGCAACATCAGGGTCATCTGTGGCTACAGCAGCAACCGTCGCAACCGTTGCCATGCCACAGGCTGAAAAGCTTAATTACGATCCAAAATTATTCTCTGGCGCAATCGCCGCAGGTGGCACTTTAGGTATCATGATCCCACCGTCAATTAACCTGATTGTCTATGGGTTTTTAACCCAAACTTCGATACCTCAACTGTTCTTGGCGGGCCTAGTTCCTGGCATTCTCCTTGCAATAATTTTTATGGCAATTACTGCTATAATCTGCATTGCATATCCAGGACTAGGCGGTCCAAGACGGACATTCCCAATGGCAGACATGATCCAAGGATTGATCCAACTTCTACCGATTATTTTGCTATTCACCATCATTATTGGCTCAATCTACAAAGGTTGGGCCACACCTACCGAAGCTGCTTCTGTTGGCGTTGGCGGTGCTTTGATTATCGCAAGCATATTTGGCGGCATTAATTGGAACATGATCGTCGAAAGCATTATCGGCACAGTGAAGATCACCTCCATGATCATGCTGGTTGTGCTCGGCGCTTCGTTCTTAAACTTTACCCTCACGGCAGCAGGTTTATCAGGTGAATTGACAAACTTCCTTGAAGGATTGGGATTGAGCCCGCTTGCGACTTTATTTGTCATTGTTCTTATGTATATCGTGCTTGGGTTTTTCATCGAGACTTTGTCTTTGATGGTCATCACCATTCCAATCGTTGTACCCATCATTATTGGTTTGGGTTTTGATCCGATCTGGTTTGGAATCTTGATGATCGTCTTAATCGAAATGGCGCTGATTACACCACCCGTCGGACTTAATCTCTACGTCGTTCAGGGCGCACGTAAATCCGGCTCTATGGGTGAAGTGATGATCGGTGCATTGCCTTATGTATTTGCCATGCTGGCCATGGTCGGCGCATTGATTGCTTTCCCAAGCTTGGCGCTATATTTGCCTGCCGCACTTCAGTAACTGCGATAGTTATCGAAACTAGTACGCAGAAAATTCTGTCTTGCTGGACAATATCTCCTTTAACCGCCGTGCTTCCATTGATGGCAGGCTATCACGCATAACAGTGCGCAATGTCACGACACCGAATGACATGTCGGGACAAACTTGTAACAATCGTCCAGCGTCTAAATCATCTTGAACAGACAGCTTTGTTACCAAAGCGCATCCCAATCCCTGTTTTGCGAAAGCGATCGCTGCTTCCCTATTGGCAACGGGCATGTGTTTTGATGGATGCAAGATCGTTGGATTGCTGGAACCAGAACCATAAGCTGTGATCCAGTCCGCGTTACCAGGCCCGACGAGATATGTGGTTTCGACAGCCATTTCGAGATCGCTCGCAAGGGACCTTATGGTGGGATGTTCTCGCTCCACCAAAACCAGATCTAAGGAACCAAAAACTGTGCCTTTATGCATGTTTATCGCTGGTTTTGTTGGACAATATTCAGCCCGTATCGCTATGTCATAAGGGCTATTCTCCAAGTCCACGACGCGATCATCGGCATCAATATTCAGAGTTACATCAGGATAGAGCGAGCGAAAGGTGGAGATATATTGTGGTAACCAGTGGAGTGCGAGTTCCGCCACCATGGTAACCCCAACTGTTCCGCTGAGGTGTTGATTTTCGTCCGTATGATCCAACGCGGAAAACGCTGCCTCCATCATCCGCGATGCATCATGGTAAACCCGCCGGCCCGCATCTGTTAGCTCAAGACTTCTGGTGGATCGAACAGCGAGCGTTACATTTAATTCTTCTTCAAGCTCAGAAAGTGCTGCTGATAAGACCGGGACAGAAAGGCTCAGGCGCTGCGCTGCACCGCGGATGGAGCCGGCCTGCGCAATCGCTTCAAAATAGGCAAGACGACGAAGAGATTGATAAGAAATAGAGCGCATAATTATTCTGAATTTCAAAAGAGTACTTTTTATATTTCTATACTACAACAAAATTTCTGAGTGTGCAATTTGATGAAACCACAATTCCAACAACCAGGAGACACGTTATGAATACACAAATTTCTCGTCGTCGGTTCATCGCTGCCACAGGAACCGGCTCTGTAACTGCTGCAGCGGCAATGCTCGGCGCCACAACGACACAAGCCAATGCAGCATCTCATCAGTCTGTCAAAAACGCCACATTGGTTTCAATTGAAAAACCAGCCGGAAAATCCCACACTTTTGTCACCAATAATGATGGCCGCGTCACCATCCAAATTTTAGAAGGCCCAACCGGATCAATCTTGATGGATTCAGGTGATGCACCTGAATATTCTGCAGAAGCACGCGCCTTTGCGGAAAGCCTTGGAAAACCAATTGAAGCTGTGCTGCTCAGCCATGATCACCCTGATCACACAGGTGGTCTACCATCCTTCACAGGACTACCAATTTTCACAACTTCAGGCATTTTGTCCAACATTCAAAATGGGCCTTTTCCAAAGCCCGACAATTTAGCTGAAGTTAAAGCCTTGGATGACACAGAGGTCAGTTTTGGCGGGTTAAACCTGCGCATCCACACTTACAAAGACGCCGAAGCTGCAGAACAGATCATCGTTGAGGCACCTGAAATGGGCACTGCGATTTTACAGGACTTGGTTTACAACAATGCTTATTTCTTTCCCGGCATGAACCGCGTTAACTGGATTGATGTCCTGAGCGATCTGCGCAGCAAACTTGATGTCGAAACCTTGCTCGTGGGCCATGGATATCCATCTTCGCAAGGTGAGCTTACAGCGGCGATTGACTATTTGAGCGAATATAACGATATGGTCGCTTCATCTTCTGGTCCTGATGAATTGGTGACCAAAATGAAAGAGCGTTGGCCAAATCGCATGGCTCAAGGCATTCTCGATCTGCAAGGTTTTGCATTCCGCTAGAAAATTGAGACAATCGATGACCATTCATCTCGGCTAATCAGGAGGCAGGCTCAGCGAAGAACATTTGCAGAGCTTGCTGCTTGCCGTTTCCTAAAAACAAAGACCTAAATTATTTCGCTATGCAGCGCTGAAGCGGCCCATTGGATCGCGGAAAATCCCAACGCAAGGTCAAGTCTTCACCCTCTAATATCAAGCCAAGAAAATAGCTTTGTGGCGCATCCTCACCACAGAGTGCATTTGCAGCTGTGAAATAGCCATTCTCGCGTTTTTCAACCACACCCCAGTTTAAGATGCACCATTGCTGACCTTGTTTGAGCCATTGCTTATCAATCTCAAAGGGTGACGACAAAACCGTGCCGCCAGGTTTAATTGGCTCACGCGCGCATTGCGCTTGGGTTCCCCAAGCTCCATAAAACATCTCATGCGTCGCGCTTTGTGCTGAAAAAGCCAGCAACACGGAAAACACAACATAAAATGTAAATCTCTTGGTCATATCCATTTTATAAACAATGGCAGAACAATTGGCCATTTCTTCCGCGGTCTCTTCTGCTCACAATTGCGTCATCCGCGCCGGTGAGATGGCATCGTTATCGGTTCACTCACCCTTCTCCACGCGCTTTTTCAATGCTTCATTCATTGCGTTAAATCCGTTCTCTGTATCTTTGCCAATCAGCGCAAATAGCGGATAAGCCAATATGCCTTTAAAATATTCACCATGGTTCAGGACCGTGGTGCCTTTGCTTGTCTCTTCCAACTTGAAATAATGCTCACCATCAAACACGCCTTTAAAACCAAGACGACCCACCCAACGCAGCTCTTTGCTTTCATCTGCTACCAGAACATTTGGCGTAAAATTCATCGGCGCTTTACCCTCGGGTTGAATGGTCACCTTGAGCTGATCTCCGACGATTAAATCGCCAGACATATGTATGATGAATGGGTTCCATTCCGAATAAGCCTTACCATTTACAAGCTCCTTCCAAACTTGCGAAGCAGGCGCTGCAATCTCGATTTGAGTGCGAATTGATGGCCCGGTAAATAGTCCAACGCCATAAGCTGCGATAACAAGTCCGGCTGCAATGCCGGCAGATTTTAGAAGTAATGACATTTTGTGATCCTTTATTGCGACACCGAATATTTCGGTTTTTGAAGATAATCAGAAAATGCATCAAAATTATTTCTATATAAATTGCCTAAATATTGATTTTTAATATAAATTTTTGTATATTAAACTATGAATATTTCATGGGACCTTATTCGCACATTTAGATCGGTTGCGCGGACCGGCAGCCTATCAGCGGCAGCTAAAGAATTACGCCTTACCCAACCCACCATCGGCCGCCATATCGATGTGTTGGAAGAAACCTTAAACATTCCACTATTTATCCGCAGTCGCGAGGGCATGACCATCACCGCGCAAGGTAGCGATCTTGTTTCGGCGTCGGACGAAATGGCGTTGGCAGCAAGCACATTTGAAAGACGAGCCTCAGGCTTTGACGAATCTATTGAAGGTTTGGTGAGAATTTCGGCCAATGAAGTGTTTGGGGTGTTAATACTCCCAAAGATTTTGTCGGACTTATCCAAACAACATCCCAAGATCGAAATTGAACTGGTTGTCTCCAATACGGCAACAAACCTGTTGCAACGCGACGCTGACATTGCCATTCGCATGTTCCCCCCGACACAAAACGATCTGATCGCGCGCAAAATTACAGAACTAACACTCGGGTTTTATGCCCATAAAAACTATTTCCAAAACCAAGCACGACCTGCAAAAATCTCGGACATGCGCAATCACACGTTCATCGGGTTTGACCGGGACACATCATTCATAGAAGTTGCGCGGCAGCTGGGTGAAGAGTTCGAGCGTTCAGATTTCAAATTTAGATGCGATAATATTCTCACACATATCCAGGCCATCCGATCAGGGCTTGGCATTGGTGTAACGCATGAGGGCCTGGCCAAAAACTGGCCGGGTATCGAACCCGTATTGCCGAATTTGAAACTACCCAAACTTGATCTTTGGATCGCCTGCCATGCAGATGTGCGCTATAACAATCGCATTCGTCTGGTCATGGATTTTCTGAGCGAGCATCTTAAAAATCCTTATACAGCCTATGCTGCGTGACATTAGAAGAAAGAGATAAACAAAAGCGGGAGGGACGAAATGAAGCGCATTTATGATTGGAGCGCCAAGTTTCAGGAGCGTAATTTAACAGCGGCTGATATGCGCGCGCTTAAAGGCAAGCAACAACTTATCCAAACCACGGCCAATACGACGGAGGAAGCCGCCGCCGCTGCCGATGCAGGCCTTGATCTGATCATGGGCAATGCCCACAACACGAAGGCCGTGCGCAAAGGCGCGCCGCATTTGTTTTTCACAGCGGCTTTGGGCCTGCCCAATTTTGCCACCGAAGACGATGTCATGCGCGCGGCATTTAACGCCATGAATGATGGCGCTGATAGTATTTATACCGCCAGAGGCCCACATATTGTTGAACTTCTCGCACGTGAAGAGATCCCCGTTATGTGTCATCTGGGTCTGGTCCCCCGCAAATCTACATGGCGCGGTGGATTAAGAGCGATTGGCAAAACGGCCGAGGAAGCCATGGAGCTGTGGCAGGATTTTCGTCGCATGGAAGATGCCGGCGCATTTTCTGTGGAGGCCGAAGTGATCTGCGCCCCGGTGATGGCAGAAATTACCAAACGCACCAAACTGATTAGGTCATCATTGGGGTCTGGTTCGGGCGCTGATGTTATCTATTTGTTTCAAAACGATATCTGCGGCGAGCAAGAAGAAAGCCCGCGCCATGCCCGCCCCTTTGGCAATTTACATGCGCTTTATGAACAAATCCGCACAGAGCGTCGCAAGGCGCTGACGGGCTTTAAAGAGGCTGCGAAAAACGGCAATTATCCTGCACCTTCAGAACAAGCCAATCTTCCCGACGATGAATTGGATAAATTCAACGAGATGATCTCGTCGGAATAAAGGTGGATTTCATAGCTACCAACACCTCTAACTATGATTAGCGCGCAGTAGGAATAAAAACACACCGTAAAGATACTGTTAATCCTAAGTTAAGGAACCCATAGCGACACGCCATAAATTCATAAACAATTAACCAGACGCGGCGACCATGCGCGCATTATTCGGGTGCTGTAAACAAATAAACCGAGAGAAACATAATGTTTATAGCCACTAACAGAGCAAAAGAATTATGGGAATGTCGCTCCGGTAATTTTGCAATGATGACGGCTTTGGCCATCCTACCGTTTATCGCCATGCTTGGCGGAGCGGTGGACGTTTCGCGTGCGGTCCACGCGCGCGCCGTCTTGCAAAAAGCCACCGAAGCTGCCGCATTATCAGCGGCATCGCTCACCAATGACGATGACATTCAAACGATCGTCGAAGACTATGTTGCTGCAAACCTACCCGAAGGTGACATTTGGGACACGCTACAGATTAGCATCCTGACCTCAGATGTTGAACATGCCGCGCGCGAGATCGCAATCCAGACAAGTGTGAATGTTGATTCAACCTTCCTTCACATGGCTGGCGTCAACGACATGGTGATCACCACGCAATCCACCGCGCTTCAAAAAGCGACCAAACTTGAGATCGCTATGGTGTTGGATATCTCAAGCTCCATGCGTGGGACCAAGCTTGTAAACCTGAAAGCTGCCGCAACAGATTTTGTTGACGAAGTGAAGCAAAACAATGACCACGGCGTGGATGTGGTCTCATTCAACCTAATTCCCTATGGCGGCACAGTGAATGTTGGCAGTGTATTTAATGACTATGTTCTACCTTGGGATACGCCAGACCTTGAGATTGATGCATCTGAAACCTATCATCTGGGCGCAGGTGTGTTAGACGGAAAATTCCGCTTTACCGATGGATTGGAATGTCTGGAACATCCTTATGAAGATTATAATGATGCGTAAATTCCAATACAAAGCCGTGCGCAAGTGCCCCATTATTATAAATGGTGGGCCAACAACCCATGGTGCCCAACGGCGGAAAGTGCTGCTGTGTTCAACGTTAAGGACACAGAGATTCTCAATGCTCAAATTGATGCAATGACGCTTTCAGATGGCACTGGCACCGATATCGGCTTGCTATGGGGTGTGAAATCTCTCTCGCCCGAATGGCGCGGCAAGCTTGGTGGAGATTTTGAAAACCGCCCTGCAGATTATGATGATCCGGAAACCATGAAAATCATGGTCTTGATGACCGATGGTGGCATAACAGCTCAATTCAGACCCAAGTCGCAACATTATGACGGGCTTGATGACATTGACGGTAACCAGCAAACCATTGTCGCCAGAGGTAATTTCTATAGCGCAAACACAGATAACAACGCCTACGGACGCCAGAAAAAGCTCTGCGAGGAGCTGGAACAAAATGGCGTAAAAGTCTTCACCATCGGCTTTAAGATCAATGCATCGAGCCAAGCCGCCATGCAGATGGCGGAATGCGCGGTGAATGGCGGGAATTACTATCTGGTGGATTCGCTTGATATTTCCCAAGCTTTTGAATCGATCAGCGCGTCGATCTCCAACTTGCGGGTATCGGGGTAGATCATGACAATCATCAAAAAACTTTTCTGTGCCAGCCAAAAGCTTCGCACAGACGACAAAGGTGTGACCGCGCTCGAATTCGCCATTCTCGGCCCGGTATATTTCGCAATGTTGCTGGGCATTTTGGAAATTGGCTACACATTTTTGAAAGTCAATATGCTCAACAATGCCGTGGCGATCGTCTCCAAAGAAATCTATACAGGCGCCGCATCCAACGGCACGGTGAGCTATGAAGACATTGAAAACAGCATCTGCGAAAATATCTATTTCTCGGGCTCAGACTGCACCAGCAATCTGCAGATTGAAGTGACAGAAGTCACCAGCCTGCAGGCACTGCCCACGACGGGTGCAGAATGTGCGGACACCAATGTCGCGCTCAATCCTTCGGTTGATTACAATCCAGGAAGTGCCAAAAGCATTATCTTTCTGCGCGCCTGTTATTTGACCGACATTTTAACGCCGGGGCTTGCATTGGGGCTTCACCTCAACAAAACCAACGACAACAAATATGCGATCATTGGCTCCACAGCCTTTGTCAACGAACCGTTTTAAGATGGGTGCTCATATGAGGAATAATCACATCAAAAACACGCTCGCAAGAACGATCAAACACGCGCGCAACTTGGCAAACAATCGTCAAGGTGTGGCAGCCATTGAATTTGGCATGGTCGCACCCTTTGTTGCCTTGTTTATGATCGGTGCGATCAACCTGTTTGATGGCTATCAAGGTGCACAATCCTATCAAAATGCTGGCACCACTTTGGTTGATCTCGTCACACGGCACGAAACGACATTTGGTGACGCAGAACGCGACAATATATTCGCAACAGCAAAAGCCTTGCTCGGCGAATATGGTGCAAGTGGTGATTTTGAAATCTGCATTACCAGTATTGCTAATATATTCGACACAGCCAATGATTCCACCCTCACCATTGCCTGGAGCAAATCCAATGTGGAGGGCGGAGAAATGAGTGCAGCAGATATCGCGAATTACGATATTCCAAATATCCCGGAAGGTGCGAGCGTCATCCTGGTGGAACTCAGCGGATCCTATGAGCCCTATATCTCAACCGCCAATTTAGGCAGCTATAATTATAGCCGCTATTTCATCCGCCGTCCAAGGTTTCTCGATAGCATACCTTACGGGAATTAATCAGCAGACGACGATCGATCGACGAGAGCGCGGGACTTGAGCACTTTGCGCACCCGCCGCCACACACCGGCTTGGTAAGTGTATGTCCTGCGCAGCGCGCGATCCTCTTCGATAAAAGCATAATAATCCGCATCCGCCCCATGCGCGCGCGATAAATCATCCGCCAGTTTCGTGATCTCAGCCTTGGGCACAAAGAGCGGCCGCAGATAAAGGTTGAACCATTCCCACATAAATATCGCGAGCACAAATAACCCGCATAAAAGATAAGGTGCGTAAGGGGTGTTCAGCATGGGGGATCCGATACGTAATAAATTTACTTATTTTATTAAATACGAATTAATAGTTCTTATCAATAGAAATACGACGTTTGAATTCCTTATCTTTTAAAACAGAAGTCTGCTTCCTGTTTATTCGGAGGCAAATCAATGGAATTGCAAAAGATATTCGGCCTTAATGTCCGCAATCACAGAAAAGCGCTAGAGCTTACTCAAGAAGAGCTAGCCGAGCGGGTCGAAGTGACCATCGAAACCATCGGTAAAATAGAGCGCGGTGTTGCGGCTCCAACATTTAACACGGCTGAAAAAATCGCCGGAGCATTAAAGGTAAATCCCGTTGCACTCTTCGGCATCGACGCCACCTCAATTGCCGATGATGAACGCAGTCATATTCTCTCTGAAATCAACCAAACCCTATCTGGCCTCAACAACGACCAGCTTGCTCGTGTCTTTAAGATGATCGAGGCATTCCGCGGGAATTAGAGTGAATGTGAAATGGGCATGTATGGAATTTTCACTTTGTAGCTTCTAAGTGCAACTAGAATTAACAAGCAATAAATCGAACTGAAAAATACGCCCATGTCGGGATAATTCATAAAGTAATGCCAATTTAGGAAACAGATTTTATTACCCCACCCAAGAGCCCCCCAACCGCCGCACCTAATTTTGTATATCCATCCACGGAGGCTCTACTGGCATCTCCATTCGGTTCAAAATCAATAAGTGTCCTCTGGGACTTTACGTGCCTTAACACGTGGATACCTTTGGAAGAGAGTTGCAAGTCATCTAGCCTAAGATATTTAATAGGTCTCAACCGAGCGCGCCTATTTGTTCTGTAGTCTAATCTAGCATAAATCAATCCTTCATTCTGCATCCAACAGGCAACATCAAGGATCAAATCTCCATCGATTTGTTGATCGAATTGCAAGAACTCATCTGAGGTGATCGTAAGCCTTCTCAAACCTTGTTCGTAAAGCTTGGAAAGTATGTAGCCGAGTAAAGCCTCGGATTTCTCGAGATTTGTAGTTTGTTTTTCGCCCAAATTATTGAATCCAAATAAAACGTGTAGAAAATACTAAGACATCGATGTTAGAAACAATTTGGAGATGCGTGGAATACACTAAATTAAGACCCGTTTAAGCCGTTGGCGTTCATTTCGCAAAGAACGAGATAAATCAAAGGCCTTTTTCTTTGTCCTCAAAGCAATATCCGGTCGTGTTTGTTGCTGACTATCCCCAAAATCCTCGCCAGTTACAACTGAGCGCAATGCAATAATGTCATTGTTACAGGCTTTTCTGGAAGCGGCATATCCAGAGAAGAGATCCCCGACCTCCTCAACCAATGCATGCAAGCCAGCTAGGATTTGTTGCTCAAGCACCACAATCTCTTTAGAATCTGTTTCATAAATTCCATTCCAATATTCAGACCCTGCATCTTCTATTTTATTGACTCTGTTGATCATACGCTCCAACAAATCATCGCGCCTCGCTTCAAGTTTTTTACCAGGTTCAAAATAAAACTTTATTGTTTCTACGCCCAAAAAAGCTGCTCCCGCACCTAAAAATGCACTAAGCACTCAAGAAAAACTTACTCATGCAGTCTTAACTCGCGACGCAGCCTCATCGATGTATTGCCAAATTTCTTGCACGTAGGTTTCGAAATCCTCATTCTCAGCAACAGGCCTTAACTTCGCCTTGAGAAGCTCGACATTAATTCCAGCTCGAATTAATCCCCCAAACGCTTCTTCCAAAAAAGAAGAGCCATATCCTGCAGTACCGTCAAGAATAACGCAAAGTTCTTCATCGCCTTCCAACGCAGGTATCAGAACATCATCTCGAAATTCTTCGCCGCTATACTTTCCTCTCGAACGGTATCGACCACCTGGATATCGAGAGAATTCCAGAGCTATTTTAATCTCAGTCAATAATTCGTCCTTCCTAGTTAACTGCATCAATTGGTATGCTCCATTCTACCAGTGTACCCCCTATGTGGGAACCATGTCGAAATTTCTCAACATCGCCATTAACATGAACTTTATAATCACCATGTCCGCTTAACACCCGAATATAGCCTGCGCCCGCCTCATGAATTACATTTAACATATCACGCAAACCTTTTCCCCGCTCACTTTGCATTGTTCGTGTTTTTCCCAGTTCAAAAGCAGCTTCAATTGTGTCTGTGTCATGTTGAGTTATACCCATACTGTCACACCAATTCTTTATCAGTTGCTTCCAATCCCTTTTTGATTCCAGCGACTTAGGAATACCAACACCCTGATCGTATACGAAAAACCTCAATGATTGATTTGAAGGATCATATGACGCTGTTGCGTACCAGTTATTACCCTTCAAGTTCGCATATTTTAACGCGATAGTATTCTCATAGGCATGTTCAATCACGTTATTAGTAGCTTCCAATAACGCGCGAAAAATATATTTTTGAGGTTTAAAAAAATCTGCAATTCGCATCAATTTTTCCTGCAATTTTTCAACTTTTTCACCATCTTGGACGTCTGCGCTAGTAAGTCCTACAAGAAAAACTTGGCCGGGAAATGTTTCATCAGCATATCTTCGGTAAGCTTTTCTTTTAATCCCGAGATGTTGGAAAGTACCCAAATGAACAAGTAATGTACGGACACGTTTATCCCATTGGGCATAGTTATGTAACCGGGGTGTAATTTCTCGATGTGTAGTCCAGCGTTTTAGCTCAGCACTTAAAACAACAGCACAAGGCAATGAAATTCTTTCAACCTTTTCAAGCTCTAGGCGCATCGGCTTCGGACGGGTAACGCCCTTACGTCTTTGCTTCTCATTTGTGTAAATGGCCTTTTTTAGTACGTCAAAAAACGCGAGAGTTTCTTTACTATTCTTTGAAAAGCTCAATACTTTAGGTGGTTCTACAATTATTGCAGTCGTCGGCCCCTTAGAAAGTGCTAAAACCATTTTTCGGCTAGCGCGCTTTATCGCAGCCCGGCGGTGAGCTACTTCCCATTGCGTAGTTCTTTTTTTGATAAGAAAGCCCTCAAACTAAAAAATACTCTATTCCCAATTGAAACACTACAATTCCAAACCGAGAAGAAGCGGGGTGGCATGCAGTCACATTTGTTGAATTCCTGTAAACGATACTACAATAACGCGAATCAAAACAATTGCCAACACCCCCACTCACTCATACCGCTTGCGTTCTTCGTCCATGGCCTTGCGCCAATCGGCTTTAAGGAGGTCCATGCGGCGTGGGATTTTTTCGTTTAACACCTCGCCTTTGATGATCCGGTCGGTGCGGAAATAGCGATAGCCCTCGCGCAATTCGCACCAGGCGGCGATGATGCGCCCGGCATCACGATAACCCAGCAAAATGGGCCAGATAATGCGCGTCGTACGCTTTTGGTCATGGCCCTCGTATGTGATGTGAAGCTTTAGGCGCTGGCGGATTGCATGACGGATTTCGGCCGAGCGCAACGCCTCCTCCACTTGTTCCATAGGCGCGACGCTGACCACAGGTTCCACAAAGGATGTGTCAAAGCTTTGCGGCGCGACGGTTTTGATCTTGGTGAGCAGTTTTTCCGCTGCCAGCGCCAGTTCAGGCTCGCCTCTGGTCTGCACCCATTGCGCACCCAAAATCGCCGCTTCAATCTCATCCAATGTCAGCATCAGCGGCGGCATGTGAAAGCCGGGCTCTAATATGTAGCCCATGCCCGCTTCCCCCTGAATGGGCACTCCTTGCGCCATGAGCGCTGCCATATCGCGATAGATCGTGCGCTTGGTCACGCCCAATTGCGCGCCGATATCCTCGCTCGAAATCGGAGAATTTGATCGCCTTAAGATTTCGATGATCTCAAATAATCTCTCGCCTTTTCGCAAATCGCGCGCACTCCGCTTTCATCCTTGCAATGAAATCTATCCTACTGACATCATGCTGACAACACGGTGTCAGCATGGGGGTGGTAAAACGCTTTTATCCAAAAGTTTCAAAAAGGATTTTTAAAATGACCATTCACGGAAGCTGCGCCTGTGGTGCTGTGCGTTTTGCTATACAAGGCACGCCGTCGAACCTTGGCACCTGCCATTGTTCGCGCTGCCGCAAACTTGGCGCCTCAACCATTGTGTTTATCAATCGCGATCAGTTTCAATTGCTCGAAGGTGCGGATCATATTGAAACCATTCAGCCCCAAGCGCCCTACACCTATACGCGCTCTTTTTGCCGCTCCTGTGGCACCGCGCTTGGCGAACCGCTGTCACCCGATGAGAGCTTTCCCATCAATGCGCATTGTTTGGATGATGATCCGGGGATCGCGCATTCCTTTCACGAATTTACTGACGACCGGCCAGCTTGGGATCGGCCGGAATGAGCCGTTTACTGATCGGCCCGTTTCATCATGCCAAACAGATCGCGCGGATCATCTGGATCAGCCAGCATATCAAGTTCGATAAAATATCCGGTTCGGTCCAATTGATCACGGATATATCTCAGTGCGGAGAAATCTTCCGTCGCAAATCCAACGCTATCAAACAATGTGATTTGGCTGTCAGATGTGCGCCCCTCGGCTTTGCCCGTCATCACTTTCCATATTTCTGTGACCTCATGATCTTCACTCAGCTGCTGGATCTCGCCTTCAATGCGTGTTTGTGGTGGATATTCAACAAAGATATCTGATCGCAAAAGGATGTCTTTATGAAGCTCTGTTTTACCCGGGCAGTCGCCGCCAATGGCATTAATATGAACGCCCGACCCCACCATATTGTCGGTGAGAATGGTCGCATATTGTTTATCCGCTGTGCATGTCGTGATAATTTGTGCACCATCGACCGCCTCTTGTGAACTTTGACAAGCAATGACCTTTAATCCGGTTTCAGAAAGATTTTCCACCGCTTTGGCCGTCGCTCTTGGGTCGATATCATAAAGACGCACTGTATCAATCCCGACAACTTGTTTAAACGCCAAAGCCTGAAATTCGCATTGCGCGCCATTGCCAATCATCGCCATTGTTTTAGAGCCTTTTGGCGCTAAATATTTAGCCACCAGAGCTGACGTTGCCGCTGTTCGAAGCGCGGTCAAAATCGTCATTTCCGACAACAAAACAGGATAGCCATTATCAACACGCGCAAGCACACCAAAGGCTGTGACCGTCTGAAAGCCACGCGCCATATTTGCCGGATGCCCGTTGACATATTTAAACCCGTAGGTTTCGCCGTCACTTGTCGGCATGAGTTCAATCACGCCCTCACGCGAATGCGACGCAACGCGCGGGGTCTTATCAAATGCCTCCCATCTTAAAAAATCAGCTTCAACATAAGATGCCATCTCAGACAGCACATTTGCGGGACCAATGGCGTTGATGAGCTTCATCATATGATCAACACTGACAAAGGGCACCATGGCAAGTTTGGATGGTTCAAGAGATGGAATTCGTTCTGCGAATGCGGCTGTCATGTTCTACCCTTTCTGATCAGATTGATCGTGGTTTTGTAAAATCTTGTTGTGCTAGTGCGATCTGTTCGGTCGATCAAAGACCTTGCGGCCCATGAGGCTGGCGATGAGATCGACCATGAGATGAGCCGTACGACCCCGTTCATCAAGGAATGGATTAAGTTCTGCAATATCGACGGACGTCACGAGATCGGCTTCATGAAGGATTTCCATAACGAGATGCGCTTCTCGAAAAGTTGCGCCACCTGGCACCGTGGTTCCAACTGCGGGCGCGATTGAAGGATCCAAAAAATCCACATCCAAGCTGACATGAAGACGACCATTTTCGGATTTAACGCGCTCAAGAAATGCTCTGAGCGGTTTTATGATCCCCGTTTCATCGATGAGCTTCATGTCGTGAATATCGATCTCGACATTGCGCAAAGCTGCGTGCTCGTCTTCATCCACCGATCTGATACCCAGCATGCAGATATTTTCAGGATGAACGGGCGCTGTAAGATCCGGGAATTTTGTCTCAAAACCACTTCGACCCGTGAAGTAAGCAACAGGTGTTCCGTGCAAATTCCCTGATTTTGTTGTTTGCAATGTGTGATAATCAGGATGTGCATCGAGCCAAAGAACAAATTGCTTTCGCCCGTCTTCAGATGCACGTTTCGCGACACCAGACACTGTCCCCGCTGACATGAGATGATCGCCACCAAGAAAGATCGGAATTTGATCATCTTTTGAATGCTCATAAGCGGCTGTTGCGAGCGCTTTCACCCATGTCGCACAGTTTGAGATTTTCTGCTCCCATGTGTCTCCATGATTGGCAGGCGATTTGAATTCTGATCGAATATCGCCAAGATCGATGACCTTGTGCCCCAGCTCTACAAGCGACTTTTCAATTTGGGCAACGCGCAGCGCATCTGGCCCCATAAGGCAGCCTAATTGTGACTTCCCACAATCCAATGGGCTTCCTATAATCGCGATATTCTTCATTCAACACCTTTTATCTCAATAGACATAAAAGAGCTGATGGCGGCGGCACATTCAAGATACCAATTTTATCAATTTGGTTGCATTTATGATCATTTTTGATGTAAATTATGAGCATTATGGATAATATCGATACGCAAATTATTCACATATTGAGAAGAGACGGACGGATGTCCATCTCCGATCTTGCCTTACATTTGGGCTTGTCGCGCGCGACAATCCGCTCGCGATTTGAGGCACTACAGGCCAAAGGCGAGATCATTGGTTTCACCGCAGTTGTAAAAAGCGACACACATAGGCAAGCGGTTCGCGGGATCGTACTCATCGAGGTGGAAGGCAAAGGCACCGAACGCGTTATTGCAACTTTGGACAAAATGCCTACGGTGCAAGCCATTCACACAACACATGGCCGTTGGGATCTCATCGTGGAATTGGGAACCGATAGCTTGGAAAGCCTGGATGAAATCCTGCGCAACATACGGCTTATTGATGGCATTTCCAACAGCGAAACCAATCTCTATTTGGCAACAAAACGAACCAGCCAACTGCAGGAAGCTCAAACGAGATTTGAACAGAGTTAAGTCAATTTATGACATCGGGTTTACCAAATATACCCACAGAATGGTGCAACCAAAATTGAATATTGTTCATGCTCAAACAGATTCATCAAAATTAGTAAAATATTTTTATCCAAAACTTTGAATGCAAGTACCCCACCGTTTTGGTTATCAAGCAGAGTTTTTATGAACACTACCCAAAGCACCAGAAACAAATTTTTCTGAAAACCCGGCTAATAGTGACCAGACCATGAGTTTACATAATTCAGCGTTTGGAACGGATGGACCGAGAGATTTCAAGGCTTGGTTGTCACCCTCTAAGATGATTTTTGGACCTGTCACGTTTTTGTTCCGCTTCAATTACTCTTTAAGCTACCATTCTTTCGAATGCCAGCGGGCTTTTCCAA
>JAEPMD010000016.1 GCA_017644105.1 Rhizobiaceae bacterium
AGCAACAGACGTCCTTCGCAACGAAAAAACGTCGAGTGCGCTAAAAACAAGCCTCGCAAAAATGCGGGGCTTTTTTTATGGGAAAAAGACGATAATTACTCAGGCAATCTTTTGCGTTTTGTCATATTGAGCGAGTTCAACTGTATAAGATGCCTGTTGGTTCTCATTATTTGAACTGGTCAACTGAAAATGTCCAACTTCAATCGATAAATTATCAATCTGTGAGGCCAACCGCATAGTTGCCGCAGTTGTTTCTTCCGCCATGGCAGCATTTTGTTGGATGCGTGTGTCCAATGCGCCAACGGTAGAGTTTATGCTTTCAATTCCCTCCAATTGCTCAAGGGATCCTTCAGATACATCCACAATTTGTTGCTCAATTTGAGAGACTTGAGATGATATATTTTCAAGTGCTTCACCTGTCGTTTTGACCAATTGAACGCCTTCGGACACCTGCTCGTTGGAATCATCAATGAGTTGTTTGATCTCTTTTGCCGCATCCGCCGAGCGACTTGCGAGTTCTCTCACTTCCTGTGCAACCACGGCAAAACCTGCCCCCGCTTCTCCAGCGCGCGCGGCTTCAACACCGGCGTTCAATGCCAGGAGATTGGTTTGAAAGGCAATTTCATCAATGACATTGATGATGCCTTTAATGTCTTGTGATGCGGCTTCAATGCGATCCATTGCACTCACCGCTTTATTGACGACAATACCGGATTGATCCGTATCTTGTTTGGCATTTTGAGCAAGCTGGGACACATTTTTTGCGCGCTCCGCCGCAGCTCTGACATTTTGAGTCAATTCTTCCAAAGCAGCTGACGTTTCTTCAATCGCGGCAGCTTGCGATTCTGTCCTTCGAGAGAGTTCATCAGACGCATCAGAAATTTCATTTGAATCGTCGCGTATTGAAATTGCGCTTTCATTAATCGCGGTGAGAGATTCACGCAATTTGCTGATTGAGTTATTAAAATCCTTGCGGACGGGTTCAAGGTCATCCCTAAATTCTTGTCCAATAGCTGCCGATAGATCTCCAAGGGACAGCCCTTTCAACGCCTGACCGAGTTGGGATACTGCAAGGTCAACTTCCTCAGCTTGTTTCTTTTTTCTAAATTCATTTTCTAAACGCTCTTGTTCGGCGGCATCGCGGTTTGAAGCGGCATCGATTTCAAGTTGCTGTTTTTCAATTGCTGCTTCTTTGAAGTGCTCGACAGCGCGTACAATATCACCGACTTCGTCTTCGCGTTTTAAACCTTGAAGCTCAAAATTCGTGCAGCCATCCGATAATTGTTTCATATTGCCAATGGCAGAATGAATGGGGCGCGTAAGTGAACGCGCAAACCAAATCGCTGTTGCCAAGGCAATTAATAATATGATCAAGGAGGCAACAACCATCCATTGTTTCATTCTTGTGATGCTTGATAGCGCCTCATCAATATCAATGAGTGAGATGACTTTCCAATTTAACTGCTTGAAATTGACATTCGCAATGGCCGCAATCGAATCCATGTCTCGATAATTCTGTAGGCGTGCTTTAATCGTTTCGTTCGTCATTTGCGGCAATTGGATTTTAGTTGCCAAGGGGTCATAGATGTCTGTTTTTTGAGAATCCGATAACAGCAAGCCGTCCTTGCTGGCGAGTAAGGTTTCTCCTGTGGTGCCAAGTCCGGTCGTCTTGTTTAAGAAACTTGCTATTGCTTTATCCGGAACCTGCACAATGATCGCACCTCTGAATTTGCCGCGTTTGCTGCGAATAGATTGCCCCATATAAGCGGCGGCTGTATTTCCAGACCATGCCTGGAGTGAATAATCTTCGAACACGACCTCATTCACATCGTCCTGGCTGAGTGTTTCAAACATTACTCCCAAGGTCGTTCTGCTCATTTGTCCCGATACTAGGTTTTCAGTGATCTCTTCACCGGGCGATGTTGAATAGACAATCGTCCCGTCGCTATTGATCAAATACACATTATTGAGGCTGAACTCAGATGCAAATTTTTTGAAATAGGGTGAAAACTCATAAAGTTGTTCGGCATAATTATTCGTGCTGGTTTGGTTTTGATAGGCTTCCTGGTCGGCTTTAGATCGTTCTGTCGATTCTAGCCCGATGATCGCGGTTTTCGGATCGCCCTCTTTGATGAAATTAATGCCAACGCCAAAAAGTTTAATTGCGCCGGACAATTCAGGTGTTTGGATGAAATCTCCCAAACCTCTTTCCAGGTTTTGAAAAGTTAAATCGAGGCGGTCGCGTTTTATTTCAGCAATCGCTTTCATACGTTCATCAAAAGCCTGTTCGAGACTCGTGGATGCAATTTGGGTTCCTATGAAGCCGATAGACGTTACCGTCACAATGGTGGAAATTGAGATCGCCACGATGAGCTGTTTTGACAGACGCATTTGAATATATCCCCGCTAATTTGGCTTCCAATCTCGTTTAAGTTGGAGGTCGAAATGTGATGATATCGATAACATTATTTTAATTATATGCGCGAAGTCTTATTTTTTTGTTAAGGCGTTTTGTCAGTTTTACCAGTCTCAAGCTGTGTTGCTTGAGTAAATATCCCTTGTTGAGCGATTATTTTATCAAGGCTGTCAAATACTTATCAACCGAGGTGAGGTGATTGCAAACATATGGTCACTCATTGGGTTTTTCAAATTTTACACTAAGTCTGAAATGAGCTCATGCGCCTTTTTAACCGGTTGCAAGGCGATATGGCATCCATTACTTTCCCAATGAACGGATATGAGGAGAAGATCCATTCAAGCTTTAGATGACTTTATGCCCAATGTGGCACTAGAATATTTAGCTCAGGGCAAACAGGTTGCCTTGGCCACGGTCGTGTCAACCTGGGGTTCCGCGCCAAGGGCAGTGGGTTCGCAGCTTGCAATTTCAGGCGACGGAGAATTCGAAGGATCAGTTTCCGGCGGATGTGTGGAAGGCGCTGTGATTGTCGAAGCGATTGATGCGATGTCAGATGGCCATTGTAAATTGCTCGAATATGGTATTGCAGATGAAGATGCATTTGCGGTTGGCCTTGCATGCGGAGGCGATATTAAAATTCTGGTTGAACCTGTTGATGTCGGGCAGGGAATAAAATCTTCTGATCTTAGGCAAATGGTGTCATCTTTCGGCCAGCGGCAAACTGTCGGATATTCCGTCGATTTAAACGGATTTGAACGTGGTGCATTGAATAACAATTATATCCGTTCCGGCATTAAAGATGATGTTTTTTCGCTGACCTATAGCCCGAGCCCGCGCATGGTCATTGTCGGTGCTGTTCACATCACAAAGACATTGTCTTCTATCGCAAAAATGGCGGGTTACGATGTTTATATTGTTGATCCGCGGGAAAGCTTTGCATCTGCGGATAGATTTCCAGATGATACCTTTCTTGAAGGCTGGTCTGATGAGGCCTTGAAGGGCCTGGGGTTAGACGCAAATACGGCAGTCGTCACACTTTCGCACGATCCAAAAATTGATACGCCAGCTTTGGAAGTGGCGCTGAAATCAGATGCATTTTACATTGGTTCGCTCGGATCGAAAAAAACCCATGGTAAACGGATCGCACAATTGGAAGGGCTTGGTTTTTCTGCCGATGAGATAGGCCGCATTCACTCCCCGATTGGACTGAATATCGGCTCCAAAACACCGCCTGAAATTGCGATCTCGATCATGGCTGAAATCACGCAGGTTTTGCAAGCAAGCCGAGCCAGAGAGACCGCATGAAATTTGGTGAATTTCCGATTGAGGAAACCCTAGGGCACATCCTTGCGCATTCTTTAAAGATCGACGACTTTCGCCTTAGTAAAGGGACTGTTATTTCGCGCGAGCATATTGCGCGTTTAAAGGGTTTGAATCAGAAGTCGCTCATAGTTGCGATTTTAGAAGAAACGGATTTGGGGGAGGATGTTGCCGCTGAGCAAATTGGTGCAACATTTCAATCACCAAATATTTTGGTCACAACACCTGTTGCAGGGCGAGTTAACCTGATTGCCGATTGTGACGGTGTGCTTGTTATTAATCGCGATCAGATCGATGCGTTTAATGATGTGGATGAGACAATTACCATCGCGACGTTAACGCCTTTTGCGCGTGTGCAAAAAGGCATGCTGTTAGCGACAATCAAAATCATCCCCTACGGTGTTTCGAAGGACTATCTGGCGAAAGCAGTCGCTTGTGTTTCTGCTGAAGCCGTCACTATTGCTGAATTCAAGCCAGACCAATGTGATGTTATTTTAACTGAAACCCAAGGGTTCAAACAAAGTCTTTTGAAAAAGGGAGAGGCGGTTTTAACCGAACGCTTGCGCCCTTTGCAGCTCTCTGTCTGTTCTACACAAATTGTCGCTCATGATACGGATAGTGTGATTGAGGCGATTTCCAATTGTAGCACTAATAATATCTTTGTTTTGGGTGCGTCGGCGACCTCTGATCGTTCAGATGTTGTCCCGTCAGCAGTTGTTCAATGCGGTGGTGATATCATTCGTTTTGGCATGCCTGTTGATCCTGGAAATTTGCTTATGCTGGCCGAAAACGGTGCGCAAAAAATTGTTGGCATGCCGGGCTGTGTGCGTTCACCTGCGCTGAATGGTGCAGATTGGGTGCTCGAGCGTTTGGCAGCGGGGGTTGAGATTACCAATAAAGATATTGCGAATATGGGTGTTGGCGGTTTGCTGAAAGAAATCACGCAACGTCCAATGCCACGTGCAACGCCAAAATCGCGCGCCAAAGGCGTTTGTGCCATCGTGTTAGCCGCCGGCGCGTCACGTCGTATGGGCGATGACGACAAGCTCTTTAAGCTTATTGACGGTGAAACATTGTTGCGCCGCTCAGTCGCACAGATCACGAAAGCGGACATTCATTCATGCCTTGTCGTGGTGCGAAAGATAACTGACGCGCATCAGGCGGCGCTTGACGGTTTGAATGTCCAATTGATCGAAGCGCCAGAAGCATCACTTGGCATGTCGGCGTCTATGCGGGCTGGTGTTTTAGCTGCCGGGCCAAATACAAAGGCATTTCTGATTTGTTTGGCGGATATGCCGGATATCACTGACAATCACATCAATAAAATTATGGCAGCACATGATCCTGACCTTGATCGTAATATTATTCGCCCCAAAACGCCTGCGGGAAAATATGGGCACCCTGTTCTCTTTGATGGAAAGTTCTACGAAGATATGGCGTCAATTGACGGTGATGTAGGCGCGAAATCCGTTATTCAATCCGCAAGCGATGAAGTATATGATATGGAGCTTGATGAGGCAGTTATTGCAGACCTGGACACGCCGCAGGCTTGGGCGGAATGGCTTAAGCGATCTGGATAGTCATCCACGGTCTGCTGATTTCAGACTTGTGATGACGAACTACAAAATACTATTTTCGCTACGACGCATTTGCACGCCCATAATCTTGAGGCTGCCATCTGATTGCTTCATTAAGACATAGATAGATTGCCAAGTGTTGCCTTTTTGGTCGGTGAGGATCAATTCTTGAATAATTTGATTTCCATTGATCGAGTTGCGGCCAAAATCATAAGTCGATGATCGATAGATCGGACCGTAACCTTGTTCGACCATATTCATGAAGCGCTCTGGCGTTTGAAAGCGTTGTTTGATGGTTGGCGCTGCGTGCGAAAATGCGCGAACCCCGTCGCCTTCAATAAAAGCGGATAATTGATCGGAGATAACAGACTGGGCTTGAAGCGCCGACTTGTCCGCAGTGCTTTGCGCATGCGCGGGCAATATGAACGCCAAAATACTTGCGAAAATAACCGTTAGAAATGTGATCAATGTCTGTCTCATCTTAGTCTCCCATTTTCATAGCCTATCATTTATTACGCGCGTTAGTCAGGATCAGATTGCTTAACGAGATATAGCGCCTGAAAACGAAAGGGATTGGATTGAGAATTGTTGCACTTTGTGCAACAGTTTTCGTGAGCTGAATTTTCCAGGCGAGGCATTATGGCAGGACAAATAGAGCGCATTCGCGTATTTGCAAAAGTAGCTGAATTGAAGAGTTTTGCAGAAGCTGCGCGCCAATTGGGGACTACCCGTTCAATCGCAACGCGCTATGTCGGGGAATTAGAAGCCAGCCTTGGGGTTCAATTGCTCGTGCGCACAACCCGCAAAGTATCGCTCACCATTGCTGGGCAAATTTATCTCGAACGCACGCGGCATTTGTTGGATGAATTATCGCGCGCAGATGAACTCGTCCGCCAACAAAGCGCAACGCTTCAGGGCAAGCTGCGTGTGAGTGCACCATTTTCGCTTGGCCGCAAATTACTGCCCGAAGCTTTAGGTCATCTTTTGGGAACCTATCCCGATCTTGATATTGATATCGAATTATCAGATGAGTTTATTGATATTGTTGCGGGCGGGTTTGATATGTCCCTGCGGATTTCAGGGCCACCATCTGATGTGTCAACGATCTGGCGCAAAATTGCCATTGTGCCGCGAGTTATTGTAGCCAGTCCGGATTATTTGAAACGTGCGGGTATTCCCAAACACCCATCCGAACTGACCGAACACATGCAATTGGGATATTCGCACTTTGCTTCTGGGCAGACATTCACAGTCACATCTCAAAAGGATGGCTCGGTAGAACAATTTCCACTTGTACATCGTTTTATGTGTAATAGCGGTGAGTTAAACGCAGCTTTGGCCGCGCGAGGGCATGGCGTGTTCTCGGTGCCGAAATTTATGATCACTGAACATTTGCAAAATGGCAGTTTGGTGGAGATCCTCACGGATTGGTCGCCACCGGAAATTTGGCTGACCGCCTATTACCCACCTTACGAACAATTACCGGCAAAAGTAGAAGTCTTTACAAGCTTTATTGAAGACCTGATCAAGGCTAATCCGGAGTGGCTTTCTTAAGGTTCTGATTCATAAGGATTTATGACAATTATGTCTCAATGTGATGCATTTTGATCGTAAATTTGATGTCAAATGCGATGAATTTTAACTTTTCGGTTTTTTCTGACTTGTCATTTTGTGCGAACTACACCACTGTTATGTTGTAAGGCAAGAAAATACGGTTTCCTGACACGCGATATGCAGATGAACGGATTTAAGTAGACCCAAGCTGCACCAAACCGCCACAATAAAGTGGGCGGAAATATTACAGGAGATCGACGGATGGCAACTGGCACCGTTAAATGGTTTAATTCAACTAAAGGTTATGGCTTTATTCAGCCTGATGCAGGTGGATCAGATGTGTTTGTGCACATTTCGGCTGTTGAGCGTTCAGGCATGACTGAGTTGAATGAAAATCAAAAAGTTTCTTATGAACTGGAAACAGGCCGTAACGGCAAAGAAGCTGCTTCCGATTTGAAAGCACTTTAATCGTTTCACTGCAAATGCAGTCAAAACAAAAGCGGCGTGAATTCTCTCACGCCGCTTTTTTTATGCGCTCAATCTCTTAGACGCTCATGCAAACATATTTAAGCTCTAAGAAATCATCGATGCCATATTTCGAGCCCTCACGACCAAGGCCTGATTGTTTGACGCCGCCAAATGGGCCTTCAGCGGATGAGATGATCCCAGTATTTACGCCAACAATTCCGTATTCCAATTCTTCGGTGACTTTCCAAACGCGGCTTAGGTCATTTGAATAGAAATAACATGCCAACCCAAATTCAGTGTCATTGGCGCGCGCGATCACCTCATCGTCGGTTTCAAATTTAAATAGAGGGGCGAGTGGACCGAAAGTTTCTTCACGTGTGACTTTCATGTCATTGGTGACGCCGGTTAATACGGTTGGCTCGAAGAAGAGCTCACCCACATCGCTGCGCTTTCCGCCAGAAATAACCTTTGCACCTTTATCAGTGGCATCCGATAAGTGATCTTCAACTTTTGCCAGGCCATTGCTATTGATCAACGGACCAATTTTTGTGGCTTCATTAGCACCATTGCCAATCGATAGATTTGCCATTGCGGCTGCAAGCTTCTCCGCGAACTCGTCATAGACTTCAGATTGAACATAAATACGGTTGGCGCAAACACAAGTTTGGCCGGCATTACGGAATTTTGAAATCAAGCAACCTTCAATAGCTTTATCAATGTCTGCATCATTAAAGACAATAAAGGGTGCGTTGCCGCCGAGTTCGAGTGACAGCTTTTTAATGTCACCAGCACATTGTTGCATGAGGATTGAGCCCACGCGGGTAGAACCTGTAAATGTCAGTTTGCGAACTTTGGTGTTTTCGCAAAGCTCTTTACCCATTTCTGCAGCATCAGATCCTGTGACAATATTTAATACGCCTTTTGGAATACCTGAGCGTTCACCTAAAACGGCCATGGCTGTGGCGGATAATGGTGTGAGTTCGGCTGGTCGACCAACGAATGTGCACCCAGATGCAAGAGCAGGGGCGACCTTTCGTGCGATCATCGCATTGGGGAAGTTCCATGGTGTGATCGAACCGACCACGCCAATTGGCTGTTTTAAGACTAAAATGCGTTTATCGCGCTGGTGACCTGGAATAACATCGCCATCAATCCGGCGACATTCTTCGGCAAACCAACGTAAGAAGCTGGCACCATAACCAATTTCGCCGCGGGCTTCTAAAATAGGTTTGCCCATTTCAGCGGTCAGGATCTGCGCTAGATCTTCTTGGTTCTCCAGCATCAGATCATGCCACTTTAATAGTATATCAGCTCGTTCCTTGGCAGTGAGCGCTGCCCAGTCTTTTTGAACATCATATGCTGCATTAATGGCTTTCTTGACCCCATCGCGGCCAAAATCCGCCACGCTTGCCACAGTTTCTCCCGTTGCGGGATTAACAACGTCATAGGTTTTATCTGTCTCAGCCCATTCTCCGTTAATAAAACTGCGTGTTTCCAGCAGTGTTGGGTCGTTTAATTTCAGCATTATATCGTCCTATCAAATTCCATTTATAAAAAATAGTTCGAAATATCGAACTTAGTTCTTGATTTTGATTGCTAGTTCATTTATAGAACATCGTCAAGAGACAGATTTGACTGCAAAAAAGGGAGGAACGTCAAGTGTCAGACCAAGATAATCAGACAAAACTTGTACCTGCTCTCGCACGTGGTGCGCAGATCCTAGATATTATTGCACGCCACCCAACTGGCATGATGGCCAAAGAAATTGCAGATGAGCTCAATCTGGCAAAAAGCACCGTCCATGGTTTATGCGGAACATTGGTGTCGCTTAATCTATTGGTTCGTCGTGCAGATCAGTCCTATCAAATGGGGCCACATGTTATGCGTTGGGCAAATGCCTTTACTGCACGCAGCGATGTTGCCAACGAATTTGCATCCATTTGGGATGATGGCACGGATCTGCCAGGTGCAACAATTACACTTTCCGTTTTGGAAAATACTGACATTACATATATTGCTGCTCGAAATTCAGAAGCGACTGAGGGTCGTTTTGAGTTCCGTGCGGGTATGAGACTTCCAGCAAGTATCACAGCAGCAGGTAAAGCAATGTTGAGCCACATGAACGAGTTTGATGTGCGCCAACTTTATACAGCTATCGCTGATGATCATAAAATAGATGCGCTGATTGCCACATTAGGCGAAGAAAAAGCGCGGGGATATTCATTTGATAATGAAGATGTGAGTGAGGGGCTGGTTTGCTACGGCGCGCCGGTTCTTGATTCAAAGAACAAGCCCATTGCTGGAATTGCTGTGAGTTTGCTCAAAGAAGATGCCACCCCTGAAAAGGGGAAGCAGATCGTTGATAACTTAACCGACATTGCCGTTAAGTTATCGATTCGAATGGGTGCAGACGTCTAGCAAAAGAGCATCGAGCGCACCTTAAATTTTTAAACGTCAAACGTAATTTTAATATCGGTGAGAGGATTACCAGTTATGAAAATGACAACAGAAGAAGCATTTGTAAAAACGCTACAAATGCATGGCATTGAACATGCTTTTGGCATTATCGGATCCGCTATGATGGCGATTTCAGATATTTTCCCAGCAGCTGGCATTAAGTTTTGGGATTGCGCCCACGAAACATCAGGCGGCATGATCGCTGATGGTTTCACACGTGCATCTGGCAAAATGTCTATGATGATCGCGCAAAACGGTCCAGGCATCACAAACTTTGTGACACCTGTCAAAACAGCTTATTGGAACCACACACCACTTCTATTGGTGACACCACAAGCTGCCAACAAAACAATCGGTCAGGGCGGTTTCCAAGAAATCGAACAGATGAAATTGTTTGAAGACATGGTTTGCTATCAGGAAGAAGTTCGTGACCCTTCACGTGTTGCTGAAGTTCTAAACCGTGTGATTGAAAAAGCATGGCGCGGTTCTGCTCCTGCACAAATCAACATCCCACGCGATATGTGGACACAAGTAATTGACATTGAACTTCCACAGATCGTTCGTCTTGAGCGTCCTCGTGGTGGTGCAGAAGCTATTGCAGAAGCTGCTGAGCTTTTGTCAAAAGCTGAATATCCAGTGATCCTAAACGGTGCTGGTGTTATCCTGGCTGGTGCGATCCCAGCATCTGCTGCTTTGGCTGAAAAACTATCAGCACCTGTATGTTGTGGTTACCAGCACAATGATGCATTCCCAGGTTCACACCCAATGCATGTTGGTCCTTTGGGCTATAATGGTTCAAAAGCTGCGATGGAAATGATCGCGAAAGCTGACGTTGTCTTGGCTTTGGGTACACGTTTGAACCCATTCTCAACGCTTCCTGGCTACGGCATTGATTACTGGCCAAAAGACGCAAAAATCATCCAAGTTGACATGAACTCTGATCGCATTGGTCTGACTAAGAAAGTTTCTGTTGCGATCCAAGGTGATGCGAAGCTTGTTGCTGAGCAGATCCTTGAAAATCTTGCTGATGATGCTGGTGATAAAGGTCGCGCTGATCGTGAAGCTTTGATCCACAAAACAAAATCTGCATGGGCACAAGAGCTAACGTCTCTTGACCACGAAGATGATGATCCAGGCACAAACTGGAATGAGCGTGCTCGTGATCGTGAACCTGAGCGCATTTCACCGCGCATGGCTTGGCGTGCAATTCAATCAGCACTTCCAAAAGATGCGATCATCTCATCTGACATTGGTAACAATTGTGCGATCGGTAATGCTTACCCATCATTTGATGAGCCACGCAAATATCTTGCTCCTGGTCTATTTGGTCCTTGTGGTTACGGTCTGCCGGCGATTGTTGGTGCTAAAATTGCATGCCCTGAAACACCAGTTGTTGGTTTCGCTGGTGATGGTGCATTTGGTATCTCCATGAACGAAATGACTGCGATCGGTCGTAACGATTGGCCGCCAATCACAATGATCATCTTCCGTAACTATCAGTGGGGTGCTGAAAAGCGTAACACAACATTGTGGTTCGAAGATAACTTCGTTGGTACTGAGCTTAACCTTGGCGTTGAATATGCAAAAGTCGCTGAAGGTTGCGGTCTAAAAGGTGTACAGGTTCGCTCCATGGATCAATTGACTGAAGCATTAAATGATGCTGTTGAAGGTCAAATGAAACGTAACGAGACAACATTTATCGAAGTTGTCTTGAACCAAGAACTTGGTGAGCCATTCCGTCGTGATGCCATGAAAAAACCAGTTGTTGTTGCTGGCATCAATAAAGACGACATGCGTCCACAAATCGTATCATGATCAATCCGTTAGATTTAATCTACGATAAAGCAAAGGCCAACACATATCGCATTGTGTTGGCTGAGGGTGAAGACCCGCGCATATTGGAAGGCGCAGCTCGTGCGAACGAGCTGGGCCTTGCCAAGCCTATTTTGATCGGTGATCTAGACAAAATTGCATCTATGGCAAATGATCAGAACCTCTCTATTGAAGGTATTGATGTTATCGATCTTAAGACCAGTGATCGTGTCTCTGATTATGCTGATCACTATATTGATTATTATAAGAACCATAAAAAGCCTCGCATTTATACCAAAGAAGCTGCAGTGGAAGCGATGATGGATCCGCTGAATTTTGCAGCGATGATGGTCCGTTTGGGCGATGCTGATGGTTCCGTTGCAGGTGCTGTGGCAACAACAGCTGATACGGTGCGCGCTGCATTCCGTTTGATTGGCAAAGCCAAAGACGCCAAGCTTATCTCCTCATTCTTCCTGATGGTAATGGATCAAGAACATCATCCTCGCAAAGAAACAATTGTCTTTGCAGATTGTGCGATCTCCATTGACCCATCCGAAGATGATCTTGCTGATATTGCAATTGCATCGGCTAAATCCCTCGCGCGATTTACCAATGAAGAACCGCGTGTTGCAATGTTGAGCTTCTCATCTCTTGGCAGTGCGTCGCATCCCAATGTGACCAAGGTTGAAAACGCAACGCGGATTGTTCGTGATCAAAATCCTGAACTTATTGTTGAGGGTGAAGTTCAATTTGATGCGGCATTTGTGCCATCGGTTGGACAGTCTAAAATTCCGAATTCTGCGATAAAAGGTGACGCAAACGTGTTTGTGTTCCCAGATCTTCAATCAGGAAATATCGGCTACAAGATTGCGCAACGTATTGGTGGGGCAAAAGCCATCGGACCAATATTGCAAGGTTTAGCAAAACCTGCCAATGATTTGTCACGCGGCTGTAGTGCACAAGATGTGTGTGATTGTATTGCGATCACGGCATTGCAGGCACATGGAAATAAATAAGATAAAAACCCGCTGATGTGAGCGGGTTTGTCGTTTTTACCACATAGTCTTCGATGCGCGCGCAGACCATTCCTGATCATAGGTTTCACCATCGAAATTGCCATTGGTTGCGTCTTTGAGCAAGTCACCGATGGTCGTTAGATTTTTCAAATTCGGGTCTTCTTCCCATATTTTAGAACGAATAAGCGCACGTGCGCATTGGGAATAAATTTCTTCTATTTTGATTATGATGACTGATCTTGGTCGCAGCGGATTTGACTTTGTTGTTCGTTCAAATTTTGCCAAAAATTCATCGTCAACGGTCAGTTTTGCGCGACCGTTCACGCGGATGACATTGTTTGACCCATTAACAAAAAACATGAGTGATACGCGATCATCGCGGACAATGTTCCGTAAGCTATCCATACGATTATTGCCGCGCCAATCTGGCATCGCCAATGTATGCTCATCCAGTTCAAGAACGACAGGCTGGTCGTCTCCTCGTGGACTTGCATCGGTGCCTTCCGGGCCAACTGTTGATAAAATACAAAATTTAGATTGTTGGATCCAGCGCCGATATCCTGGCGTCATTTTCGGTACAACTTTGACAATCGAAGTTTCGCCGGGTGTTCCATAAAGACCTTCGAGATCTTCAATTGAACTGATATACTCCATGAGAAATTCTCCAGCATTTTCTTAACACTGGATAATAGCATTATCGAAGGTGTCAGGATGGTTAGCCAGTTTCGTTATAGAGCGACCAGGCATTGCGTTCAAGGTCGGTGTCACCACTTTTGCGTTCTTCATAAAGCGTAACCTGATTGCCTTTTTTCTTCTTAGAAAGTTCCAAGGCTGCTTCAGTTTTTGCAAGAATATCACCGGTGCTGGTTGCCGTGTTTGAACCGCATATACCTCCGGAAATAGTTACATTGCCGATTGGTTTGCCATTTGTGGCATTCATCAAAGGCGTTTTTGCAATGGCATGTCTAAATTTATTGACAATGCTTTCTACGGATTTTTCCGAAATGCTATCAAAGATAAATGCAAATTGTGTGTCAGATGCGCGTGCCAGATAGTCTTTAGCAGAGCAAGATTCTTTAACGATGTTACTCACATGGACAATGAATTTATCGGCAATTAACGGACCGAGATTATCTTTTACATGATTAAATGCATCGATCTCAATCATTACCATTGTGCAGGCTTTTGGTTGCTCATTGGCGTAGATCGCAAGCATTTCTTTGTTGAATGCACGACGATTCGGAAGGCCGGTTAAAGGATCTGTGAATTTTTGCTGTTTGAAATTACTCAGCTCGGTCGCAACTTTGTCGAGGCGTTGAACTTGGGCACTTACCGCTTCTTTGATCTTGCGGCCTTCTTCCATTTTCTGCTCGGTAGCCGCAGAAATATTAGAGATGGTGCTTTTCAGTTTTTCCGGCGAGACATTGGCAGGATCTGCAAGTGTCTGAGTTTGTTGTTTGAGGACTATGTCAAACTTTTCAAGCGAGCTGCTCTCGGATTTCACAAGGTCCATAAATTTTGTCAGTTCGTCGCCAACGGTATCAATGGATTCTGATGCCACATCATCTTCAACGTGATGAGGGATGTGCTTGCGAATAAGAATATCCAGATCATGCTGTTTGATATTCCGATTGAGCTGTCCAAATTCAGCGCGTAACTCTTCGTTCTGACCGCTGACAACGGCAAATAGAAGTTCAAAGTTAGCAGGGGTACATTCGATGTTCATCCTCTGCATGAAGGCAGCAACTTTTGCCATAGCTGTAGGAGCGGAATTGGAACGTGGTGATTTTGTGCGCGCGTTTGGATTAGTTGTCATTACCAAAATATTCTGTTTTCTTTGATGGCAGAATTCTGCTGATTACTTAAGTGAGTATAATTTTTGGCAAAAAACTATTAATAAATGCTGATTTTCTCTTATAAGAACCCATGATGTACTTATGGCCAGAACACCTGCCTGGCCATAAATATCGTTCAAATAATTGCGTTTGTTTTTGCTAATTTATGCTTTAACGCGCTCGGATTTTGGATCATACATTGGTTTTAAGGAGACTTCAGCCTCCACCTTTGTGCCAGCAACATCAATCTCATATGTCGATGCCAAAACATCCGCTGCTTTTTCACCCTTACAAGGGACATATCCAAGGCCAACTGCTGCGCCCAATGTGTGGCCGTAAGAACCTGATGTAAGGTATCCAACAACTTCACCATCACGCAGGATTGGTTCATGGTGATAAAGCAATGGTTCAGGATCTTTCAATTTGAACTGAAGCATGCGGTTTTCCAAGCCAGATTCCTTTTTGGCCAATACTGCTTCACGGCCAATGAAGTCCGGTTTGTCGGTTTTAACAGCAAATCCCAATCCAGCTTCCAAAATATGGTCTTCGGATGTGATGTCATGGCCGAAGTGGCGATAGCCTTTTTCGGTCCGGCAAGAATCCATCATGTGCAGGCCGCATAGTTTGAGATCGAGCTCTTTGCCGGCATTGTGCAAAGTTTCAAAGACATATGCTGCCTGGTCATTGGAAACATATACTTCCCAACCGAGTTCGCCCACATATGTGACGCGGTTTACGCGTGCGAGGCCCATGCCGATTTCAATATCTTGAGACGTACCAAACGGGTTGACATCATTAGAGAAATCGTTTGGTGATACCATTTGCAACAATTTACGTGAATTGGGTCCCATAACGGCCAGCACTGATTCCGCTGCCGTCATATCAATAATAACAACATTGAAATTGCCTTTGTGACGCTCAAGCCAAGTTTGGTCAGCCAAACGTGTCGCAGCAGGGGTAACCACCACATAAGATGTCTCAGACAAACGTGTTGCGGTCACATCGGCTTCAATCCCGCCAGCTTTGTTGAGGAATTGGGTATAAACCAATTTACCCACTGGCACTGACATGTTGTTGCCGCAGACATAGTTGAGGAAGTTTTCAGCATCTGGGCCCTCAACGCGGATTTTGCCGAATGATGACATATCATAAAGACCGACATTATTGCGGATGGCTTCATGTTCACGTTTTGAGTTTTCAAACCAATTCGGGCGGTCCCAGCTATATTCGTATTCAGCTTTTTGTCCTTCGTCAGCAAACCAATTTGCGCGCTCCCAGCCAGCGAGTTCGCCAAAGACGGCTCCGTTTTCTTTTAAATGATAATGAAGGGCGCTTCGGCGGATACCGCGCGCTGTATCTTTCTGACGGAACGGGTAATGATCGGCATAAAGGAGACCAAGTGTTTCTTTGGAGCGTTCGTACAAATACGTTTTGTTCCCTTGGAAAGGTTGCATGCGCGATATATCAACATCGCCCAAGTCAAACGGTTTTTCTCCGGTATCCATCCATGAAGCAAGCGCCATACCAGCACCACCTGCTGATTGAATACCGATTGAATTGAAGCCTGCTGCAACCCAGAAATTGTCGCATTCGGGAGCGAGGCCCAGATGATAAGCATCGTCTGGTGTAAAGCTTTCGGGACCGTTGAAAAAGGTATGAATGCCAGCTTCTGCCAACATCGGCAATCGATTAATTGCTTGTTCCAAAATTGGTTCGAAGTGATCAAAATCTTCCGGTAATTGATCAAATTCGAAGTTTTCAGGAATGCCATTCATGCCCCAAGGTTTGGCATTTGGCTCGAACGCACCAAGGAGTAGTTTACCTGCATCTTCCTTGTAATATGCGCATTCATCAGGAACACGAAGAACTGGCAGTTGTTTTAGTTCAGGAATGCTTTCCGTGACGATGTAAAAATGCTCACATGCGTGTAATGGCACATTTACACCCGCCATTCTGCCCACTTCGTGGCCCCACATGCCAGCGCAGTTCACAACGTAATCTGCTTCGATCTTGCCAGTTTCTTCACCTTTTTGCCATTCAACACCGGTGACGCGACGTCCCTCTTTGTTGATTTTGGTGACTTTGACATTTTCTTTGATCAATGCGCCTTTTAAACGCGCACCTTTGGCCAATGCAAGCGCAATATTTGCTGGATCACCCTGACCGTCCTTTGGCAGGTAAACACCTGCTGTGACACCGTCGATATTGATGTGCTCATAGCGTTCTTGAACTTCTTTTGGAGAAATTTCCTCAACCTCAACACCAAAGGCTCGTGCCATAGCTGCTTGGCGAAGAATTTCTTCTTTCCGCGCTTCGGTTAAGGCAACTGTGATGGATCCGCAGCGACGGAAGCCTGTGGCTACTTCGGTTTCTGCTTCCAATGTTCCATAAAGTTCTTGGCTATATTTTGCCAGCTTGGTCATGTTCTTTGACGAGCGAAGCTGCGCGATCAAACCAGCAGCGTGCCAGGTTGTGCCTGATGTTAATTGTTTGCGCTCTAAAAGAACAATGTCCTTCCAGCCAATTTTTGCCAAATGATATGCCACTGAACAACCAATGACACCTCCACCGATGATGACGACGCGTGCTTTTTCCGGCAGGCTCATGGGTAAATCTCCCTAAATTTCTGTTTGTAAATCTCCACCATTTCTTCTTCGGTAACGCCGTCATCGTAGGGCGGTGTTGTGAGTGGTTTAACGTGTGAGATTTCAATTGTTACGATTGCGTTGATCCGATCGGCCAAACTTGGCCATTCGTTTTTCCAGTCAATAAAGAGTTTTTGAAACTCATCTGTTCCCTTGGCTGCAGCCTTCGCCTGACCTCTAATCCGAACACCTTTTCGAGAAAATTGGTTGACGAAATTCACTTCAACTTCTGGATTATATTTTATATTTTTTATTGTCTGTGGTGAGCGAATATCAGCAAAGCCAATTTTGTCGTCGCTCAACACTAAAAATGTACCTTTGGGGGAGACATTGGGACGCCCATCTGGGGTGACTGTTGCCACAAAACCCAGAGGGAACGTCTTGATGATGTCCTTAACAAAAGCGTTTAGCATCAGGCCCGAATTCTTTCGTTGTCAGCATCCCACAATGGAAGATCTTCTTGGACTGTTGCTTTACAGCGTTTGCCATAAATCTCGACTTCAAGCTCAGTGCCAGGTGCTGCAAGTTCTGCTTTCACCACACCAAGTGCAACTGATTTATTGATGCGGTAGCCCCAGTTTCCTGATGTCGTTTCGCCAACAACTTCATCGCCATTCCAAACAGTGGACATATAAGGCGCGTCGCTATCTTCTGCATCGACAATGAGCGTGACGAAACCTTTTTTCGAGCCTTGTTGTTTTTCAGACAACAATGCCTGTTTGCCTGGGAAGTTTTGCTCTTTGTTAAGACGAACAAAGCGTTCCAAACCACCTTCAAGCACAGTGTAATCTGTAGAAAGATCGCCTTTCCAAGTGCGGTAACCTTTTTCAATGCGCATGGAATCAAGCGCATACATGCCAAAGGGCGCAGCACCTGCATCACGTATGGCTGTATAGGCTTCAGCACTATCTTCAAATTTCGTGTGCACTTCCCACCCGAGTTCGCCGGCAAAAGAGATGCGGAACAATTTCGCTTCTTTGCCTGCAACAACTGCGTCCTGAATGGTAAGCCAACCCGTTGAAAGGTCTGCATCGGGTGCGATTTTTGAAATCACGTCTCGTGATTTTGGACCCGTTACCAGATGGGTTGACCATTCTTTAGTAATGTCAGTGAGTGTGAGCGAGCCATCTTCTGGAAGTGATTTTTTCAAGAACTCAAAATCATGCCATTGTGCAACGGCTGCTGTCATGAGCCAGAAATCATCTTCACCCCAGCGGATAATGGTCACTTCGGTGACGATCCGTCCGCGGCTGTCGGCGAAATAACCCAAATTCATGCGGCCAGCTTTTGGCAATGCGCCTGTGATTTGGTTGCGTAGCCATTCCGCAGCACCATCACCTTGAAGCGTATAACGAGAAAATCCTGGCATATCCAAGACGCCAACATGATCGCGAACTGCTTCAACTTCTTCTTTTACCCGAACCGCCCATGGACCATTGCGATCCCATGTTTGCGTTGCTTCTTCAGATGTATCGTCACCTTCTTTGGCGAACCAATTGGCGCGTTCCCAACCATTATAGGCACCCATTTGCGCACCATCGGCTAATAGACGTTCGTGGTTAGGTGAGTGTTTTTTATCACGTCCGGCCGGCCATTCATGGTGCGGGAAGTGCATGGCATATTCGTGGCCATAGGTTTCCATCGCTTTTTGGTAACAGAAATCATGATCTGCATGATCAGTGTAGCGACGTGGGTCAACCGCCCACATATCCCATTCTGTTTCACCTTCAGTGATCCATTCCGCCAAGACTTTACCCGCGCCGCCAGCTTGGGCGATGCCAAATGTGAAGGAATGCGCTTCAAATGCGTTTTTCACGCCGGGCATTGGGCCAATCATCGGAAGACCATCTGGTGCGTAAGGTATTGGGCCATTGATCACACGCTCTACGCCTTGTGTGCCCAAGATTGGCAAGCGCTCCATGGCGTCTTCGATGTAGAACTCCAAACGATCAAGATCATCTGGGTAAAGCTGGAATGAGAAATCATCTGGCATTGGATCATCAGGTGTCACCCAATGCGCTTTACAATTGCGCTCATAAGGTCCCAAGTTCAGACCATGTTTGTCCTGACGTAGATAATAAGAAATATCAACGTCTCGGATCATCGGCATTTTATGGCCTTTTTCCTTGGTCCATGCTTCGAGCTCAGGAATTTCACCCGTCAAGAAATATTGGTGGCTCATGACGACCATCGGCACCGTACGTCCGCCATAAGGCTTGAACCACTCACCAACACGCTGTGCGTAATAACCACAGGCATTGACTACATATTCGCAGCGGATATCGCCCTTTTCAGTGTGAACAATCCATTCATCACCCTGACGAGAAACGCCGGTTGCTGGTGTGAAGCGGAGGATGGTTTGGCCCATTTCGCGCGCGCCTTTTGCCAGCGCCTGTGTTAATTGTGCCGGATCAATATCGCCATCAAGCTTATCCCATAGACCGCCAGCCAGATCATGCGTTTCCATAAATGGGTTGAACTCACGCAATTCGTCCGGTGTGCAGATATCCATTTCAAGACCCTGATAGCGGGCCATACCAGCCACGCGCTCAAATTCCTGCATACGTTCTTTCGTATGTGCGAGACGAATGGCGCCAGTGACGTGATAGTTCATTGGATAGTCAACATCGTCGGCCAGTGTGCGGTACATTTCAAGACCATAACGCTGCATGTTCATCACCGCCCATGATGCTGCAAAGTTTGGACAATTGCCTGCTGCGTGCCAAGTTGAGCCCGCCGTAAGTTCGTTTTTCTCTAAGAGAACACAATCGGTCCACCCAGCTTTGCCTAAATGATAAAGGCTTGAAACGCCGACAGCGCCACCTCCAATGATGACGACGCGTGCTGTAGTTGGAAAGTCTGACATATTACCCTCGAATATTGTTGTTTGAGTACATTTTTATAAGTTTAGTAAACTGGCGGCGAGATAACCCAAATCGCCTCCGCTATTTCGTCTGTTGGGTTTTCCCAACGGTATCTTTCGTTCTGAAACTGAAAGCTGTCACCAGCATTGATTTCGAATTTACGATCATCCAGCCACAGGTTCATTTGACCTGAAATGAGATAGCCACCTTCTTCGGTTGGTCTTGCATCAACCCATTCGCTTTTTGAATTGGGTGCAAATTCGGAGCGAATCATCTCAAAATCACCCGACAAATGCGGCGACAGTAATTCTTCAACTAGACCTGCATGACGTGAACCCAATTCAGCGCGCGTTGATTTGCGTACAATTAAGCCTTGCTCGCCTTCGGGTGCTTGCTCATTGCGGAAAAAGAAGCTGATGGGAATCTCAAAGAAGAGCGCGATGTTTCTCAAATCGGAGATTGATGGCTCGGTTTGACCTCGTTCAATTTGGCTTAGCCAACCTGTCGAGCGCTTTAAGCTTGTCGCAAGCTCAATGAGGCGAATGTCGCGTGACTTACGCAAAGCGCGAATATCAGCGCCAACGCTCGCTTCAGATTCTGAAAATGTTGTATTTGAATTGTCCAAATCTAATCATCCTAAAAATGAAATTTATCAAATTAATTTCATTTATTTTGCATCTACGCAAGAGATTTATTTTTGTAGTGAGAATTTTCTGATACTGTTAGTGCCAAATTAGATTGCCAATAGTGCCAGTTTGTCGTTTAATATGTCAGCGAGTTGGGTGGATATAAGAAAATGCGTTACAGCCTATTTCATGTCGAGCGGGAGCAGCAAAAGTCGCTGCAAACACAAATTAGAGAGATGTTGGTCTCCGCCATGTTGGCGGGGCAATTACCTGCGGATGCACCTGTGCCTTCGACCCGTGCAATGGCAAAAAGGCTCAAAGTTTCGCGTAATACGGTGATGCTTGCTTATCAAGCGTTAGCTTCTGACGGCTATTTGGTATCGCGTGAGCGGTCCGGATTTTATGTCTCCCCGGATGTGCGAGATGATCTGTTCCAGTCGGAGCAAATCGATCATGGAAATGAAGTCGCTTTATCATCCGTTGATTGGGATAAAAAACTCCGCCTTAAACCATCGCAGCAACTTAACATCATCAAGCCCAATGATTGGAACAATTATCCTTATCCATTCATCTATGGGCAAGTGGATCCAAAACTGTTTCCCATCAGTGCTTGGCGCGATTGTATTCGGCAAACGCTCAGCTTGAAATGGCTGGATGCCTGGACAGATGATCGGTTTAGCGCTGATGATCCCATGTTGATTGAGCAAATCCAGCAGCGGGTTTTGACGCGCCGCGGCGTGATGGCTAAGCGCGAAGAGATCTTGGTCACAATGGGCGCGCAAAACGCTTTGTTTATGCTTGCGCATTTGTTGGTTCGCCAAAATACCGAGGTCGCTGTTGAAGATCCGGGTTATCCTGATATCCGCAATATGTTCCGACTAAGAACGGATAATGTTGTCAATATCCCCGTTGATCAGGAGGGTATGTGTGTGGATCAGCTTGAAGATGCAAAGCTCGCTTTTGTTACTCCTAGCCACCAATATCCGACAAATGTCACCATGAGTGTGCAGCGTCGTCATCAATTGCTTGAATGGGCCAACGAGAATGACAGTTTAATTGTTGAAGATGATTATGAGTATGAGACAAATTTTCGACAAGAGCCCACACCTGCGCTGAAATCGCTCGATCGTAATGGACGGGTTTTATATATTGGAAGCCTGTCAAAATCTTTGATGCCTGGTTTGCGGGTAGGGTTTCTTGTTGCTCCACCAGAGCTCATTGAAGAAATTCGTGCACTGCGTCGTTTGATCTTGCGCCATCCGCCAGGCAATAACCAACGGGTCGTTGCGCTTTTCCTATCTTTGGGAATTCATAACGCACTGATCAACAAGCTTAGTCAGAATTATCAAAAACGATCTGAGATATTGGGGTTGGCCTTGGCCAATAATTTCCACGGTTGGTACGAGGTGCCAAAATTCGGTGGAAGCTCTTATTGGATAAAAGGGCCGAGTGAATTGAACGCACGTCAGCTTGTGAAAGTCGCAAAAGAAAAAGGTGTTTTGATCGAGCCTGGTGATGTTTTCTTTTCTGATCCGGAAAATAATAAGAACTATTTTCGACTCGGATTTTCGTCCATTTCAGATGATAAAATCGAGCCTGGTATCAATCTTCTCGCGCAATGCGTTGAAGAGGTGCTTTAAAACGCGTCGAGCTGCACAAAAAGATTAAAAACAAGGCAAAATTTGAAATTGCAAAAACTTTAATCTGTCACATGCAACTAGAGAAACTGGACCTATTGGCAAAATTGTGATTGCATCAGTGTGCATATTATCATTAGACTGATGATAGCGCTCAAACAAAAAAGGCTCTTAAATAGCCGAAAAAGAAATCTGAGCGATACTGGTTTTTAAAATAGGAGAGAACAATATGGGATTGAAAAAACTTGCTGGAGTATTGGCTGGCGGTGTGATGACTTTGATGGCTACTGCACCAAGTCATGCGCTTGATGAGCTAGTTGTCGCTTACTTCCTTGAGTGGCCAACACCAAACCAATTTGCGCAAGCAAATGGTCTGTATGAAGAAGCACTTGGCATTCCTGTGAAATGGGTTTCATTTGACGCTGGTACAGCTATGTCTGCTGCGATGGCATCAGGCGACGTACATATTTCATTCTCGCAAGGTGTAACACCGTTCTTGGTGGCAACAGCTGCGGGTCAAGATCTAACAACAGTTGATATTGCTGTGTCTTACTCAGACAATGATAACTGCGTTGTCCGTTCTGAGCTTGAAATCACAAAAGACAATGTTGCTGAACTTAAAGGCAAGAAAGTTGCTGTGCCACTAGGTACTGCTGCGCATTCTGGTTTCTTGGCTCAAATGGCTCACTTCGGCATTGCTGAGAGCGATCTAGAGATCGTTGACATGGCGCCATCAGATTCAGCTGCTGCATTTGCACAGCCAAATACTGATCTTGCTATGGCTTGCGGTTGGGGTGGTTCACTTCGCGCTATGAAGCAACATGGTAACCCAATCATTGAAGGTGCTGAAAAAGAAGCAGTTGTTGGTAAAGTGTTTGACGTAACGTCAGTTCCAACATCATTTGCTGAAGAAAACCCAGAGATTTTGACAAAATTCTTGAAGGTCACAGCTGACATGAATGCAAAATATGCAGCTGATTCATCTTCAATGATGGAATCAATTGCTAAAGCTGCTGGTATGGATGCTGAAGGCACAGCCGCTGTTATCGGTACATTTGTGTTCCCAACAGTTGAAACTCAGCTTTCAGCCGACTGGATGGGCGGTGGTGTTGCAGAATACTTCACAAATGCTGCAGCTAGCCTAGAAGCTTCTGGTAAAATCAAAGCACTTCCAGACTACTCAGCTGTTGTGGATGCAAGCTATCTCGAAGCTGCGTCAAAAATGTAATCTGAACTTTTAAGTTCGATTAATGACTTCGCGTGGCGCATGATGCGCCACGCACCCCTTTTTCTCAAAATCGGAGGTGGCGCCAATGTCTGGTTTGATCATCAACGATGTTTCCATGACCTTCTCATTGCCTGATGGCGGCTCTGTTGAGGCATTAAAAAACATCAATCTTAATATCAAAAAAGGCGAACTTATGTCTGTCCTTGGGCCTTCCGGCTGCGGAAAGACAACGCTTTTAAATATTCTTGCTGGCTTTCTTGCACCAACCGCCGGTGAGATTTCACTCAATGAAGATAAAGTGACTGGACCGAGTTCCGAACGAGGAATGGTGTTCCAAAAAGGTGCACTTTTTGAATGGATGAACGTCTCTGATAATATTGGTTTTGGTCCACGCATGGCGGGCCGCCCAGCAGCAGAAACAAAAGAACGTACTGATGAGCTCCTAGAAACCGTTGGTTTGCAGGATTTCGGTCAGAAAATGATTTATGAACTATCTGGTGGTATGCAACAGCGTGTTGCTTTGGCTAGATGTTTGGCGAATGATCCAGATGTGGTTTTGATGGATGAGCCGCTGGGTGCGCTTGATGCCCTCACACGTGAAAAGATGCAAAGCCTTGTGCTTGATCTTTGGAAGAAGACTGGCAAAACGATTATTCTAATCACGCACTCTGTGGAAGAGGCACTGCTTTTAGGTGAACGTCTATTGGTGATGGCACCACGTCCTGGTCGTGTGCATAAAGAATATCGCCTCCCATTTGCTGAGCTCGGTGTAGGAGCTGACCTTCGGGAAGTGAAACGTCATAAAGATTTCGGTCCAACTCGCGATGAGATCCTAAATATGATTTGGGACATGGAAGAAGAAATCATGGGCCGGACGGAGAGTGCATAATGCTAGGTGAAATTATTGATCTGATATTTACAACATTCTGGATGATCCTGGGTATTGCAGCAATTTTTGCTATCTACCTTATCGTGTCAGGCCTTTGTAATTTTGCATATTCGATTTATAGCCGCACAAAAGATGCTGCGACTGGATTTGGTAGCCTGAAAACCGTTACCTTTGGTGATGAAAGTTCGGTGACCGCCAACCGGGTGGCTTCAATTGCTGCGGTGATCACAATCTTCGTATTGTGGGGCATTGCAACAGGAAGTAAGCTCATTCCGTTTACTATTTTGCCGCCGCCATTTGTGGGTGAAACATCCTTTACCTATACAGCGACCAATGCTGCTGGTGAAACGGCGGATGCGCAGGTGTTTGTTTATGTTGCTGCACAAGGTGAAGAGGGTGCCGCTGCACCTGAGATTACCAATTCTGCCACAGGCTTTGCCAAAGACGATTCGCTTTTGGTGTCTGAGCGACGCACAAAAATCATCCGCGCGCAAAACAATGATGATGGTGGTAAAGAGGAAGGTTATCGCGTTACAGCGATTAACGGAAATCCAATCGCACCAACTGAAATTGCGACATTTGCCGATGGTGAAGTTCTCATGACCAGTAAAGGATCGTTGCAGGTTCGTCCTCGCACAGGTCTGACGATGGAAGCGCTTTATCTTCCGCCGCCTGAGCAGGTTTGGAATCGATTCCTTAATCTTGCAGCTGAAGGCTATCAGGGTGTGGGGCTTGGCGAGAACTTGTTCTGGTCGTTGATCCGCGTTGTCTTGGGTTTTGCCTTGGGTTGTCTATTTGGTATTCCGCTTGGATTTGCCATGGGCCTAAGTTCATGGTTCCGTGGATGGTTCGACCCTATTGTGGAATTCATGCGTCCTGTACCGCCACTAGCTT
Source organism: Rhizobiaceae bacterium (assembly GCA_017644105.1). Lineage (GTDB taxonomy): Bacteria > Pseudomonadota > Alphaproteobacteria > Rhizobiales > Rhizobiaceae > Lentilitoribacter. The sequence continues at coordinate 25,239 of JAEPMD010000016.1, forward strand.
TGATCCCATTGATCATCATTTGGTTCGGTATTGGCGAGCAGGGTAAGATCAGTCTTCTGTTCTTGGCAGCTTTGTGGATCATGACCATTGCAGCACGTGCTGGGGTATCAGGTGTGAACATTTCAAAAGTGCATGCTGCTTACTCATTGGGTGCAACCAAAACACAATTGCTCATGAAGGTTATCCTGCCAAACTCACTACCTGAGATCTTTACAGGTGCTCGCGTTGCGATGGGTGTTTGTTGGGGAACAGTTGTGGCTGCGGAACTTGTGGCTGCGGAAAAAGGTGCTGGTAAAATGATTATCGCTGCATCTAAATTCCAGCTCACAGATATCGTCATCGTCGGTATTATCCTAATTGGGGTAATTGGTTACGGTATTGATGTTCTGATGCGCATTGCAGAAGATAAGCTTGTTCCTTGGAAAGGTCGCGGCTAAGCGCCAAGGCTTTCAATTAAACGTAAAAAGCGCTGTGTCGGGTTTGTTTCTGACACAGCGCTTTTATTTTTCTATCGTTAGAGAATCTCTCAAACTGGTTCTAACTGTTTACAGAGACTGGTCGCATCAATTATCGCGTGAAATATCAAATAATGAGACTAAATATCTCATAAATAACCAAAATTTGCATTTTATTCGTAATTGGATTACTAGACATTATGGGCGCTTTGTTGCGATAAGGACTTGAGCATATTTGTCTGAAATAGGCGGGTTTAATAATTTTGGAGGATGTAGATTTTGTCAGAAACTTCTCACGTGGTTGATAAATCACCGCATGTGTCGGATGAAATTCGCCAGACCACATGTTACATGTGTGCCTGCCGTTGCGGGATTAATGTACATGTTCGCAAGGACGAAAATGGCGATGATAAAATTCGCTATATTGAAGGCAACAAAGATCACCCGATCAATAAGGGTGTATTATGTGCCAAAGGTTCTGCTGGCATCATGCAGCATTATTCTCCTGCGCGTTTATCCAAGCCATTAAAGCGCGTTGGTGAACGGGGCGAAGGCAAGTTTGAGCCCATCGAGTGGGAAGAAGCGCTTGAGATGGCAACGGGCTGGTTGTCAGAAGTGCGTGAGAAGGATCCGAAAAAATTAGCCTTCTTTACTGGTCGTGACCAGTCGCAAAGTTTCACCGGTTGGTGGGCACAACAGTATGGCACGCCAAACTTTGCCGCACATGGTGGTTTTTGTTCAGTGAATATGGCCGCTGGCGGTATCTACACATTCGGTGGTGCCTTCTGGGAGTTTGGTTCGCCGGATTGGGACAAAACAGAATTATTCGTCATTTTCGGTGTTGCTGAAGATCATGATTCCAATCCGATTAAGATTGGGTTGTCGAAGCTGAAATCTCGCGGTGTCAAAACCATTGGCGTGAACCCGGTTCGTACAGGCTATAACGCGATTGCCGATGAATGGGTTGGTATTACACCCGGCACCGATGGCTTGTTTGTGCTTTCTCTTATTCATGAATTGCTCAAAGCTGGTCGCATCGATGTTGATTATTTGATCCGTTACACAAATGCGCCTTGGCTTGTAATCAATAATCCTGGTGGCAACGACCACGGCACATTTGCACGTGATAAAGATGGCAATGCGCTCGTTCTTGACCGCAAAACAGGTAAGGCTGTTGCTTATAATAAAAAAGGTGTGAAGCCTGATCTTCAAGGTGAAGTCGCTGTCAAAAAAGGCATCAATGCGCGACCGGCTTTTGCGCTTCTTGCTGAGAAATATATGGACGAGAAATATGCGCCAGCCAATGTTTGCGACGCAACTGGGGTAAGTGCTAATCAGATCACACGTATCGCCGGTGAAATCGCTGAAGCTGCATTTGAGAAAGAGATCACGCTTGATCTGCCTTGGACGGATATGAAAGGCGAAAAGCACGATAAGATGATCGGTCGCCCGGTGTCGTTCCATGCAATGCGCGGGATTTCTGCCCACTCAAATGGTTTCCAGACATGCCGCGCAATCCACGTTCTGCAGATCTTGTTGGGCTCAATTGATTGCCCTGGTGGGTTTAGATTTAAACCACCATATCCGCGTCCGGTAGGTGCACAACCTGCACCTCATGGCGGCTCTAAACCAAATACACCGCTTGCTGGTCCGCAGCTTGGTTTCATGCGTGGTCCTGAAGGATTGCTACTGGAAGAAGATGGTGTCACACCGCAGCGGATCGATAAAGGCTATTCATGGGACGCGCCAATGTCATCACATGGTTTGATGCATATGGTCATTCCAAATGCACATGCCCGTGATCCATACGGCATTGATGTCTTGTTCATGTATATGGCCAATATGTCATGGAACTCGTCGATGAATTCATCTGGCGTGATGAAAATGCTGACGGATAAAGATGAGAATGGTGAATATATCATTCCAAAGCTCATTTATTCCGATGCTTATTCATCTGAAATGGTGGCTTATGCAGATCTTGTATTGCCTGATACCACTTATCTCGAACGCCATGATGCGATTTCGCTGCTCGATCGTCCGATCAGTGAACCTGAAGCCATGTGTGATGCGATCCGCTGGCCAGTGTTTGAGCCTGATCGCGATGTACGTGGCTTCCAATCTGTCTTGATTGATTTAGGTGGACGTCTTGGCTTGCCTGGCATGACCAATGAAGATGGTACTGCGAAGTTTAAAGATTACGCTGATTACATCACCAACCACCAACGGAAACCAGGTGTGGGTCCACTTGCGGGCTGGCGCGGTGAAAACGGCGATAAAACCGGTCGCGGAGAACCTAATCCCGATCAAATCCAACGCTATATTGAAAATGGCGGATTTTCTGAGAACCACGTGCCAACTGAAGCGCTCTATTACAAACATGCCAATATGGCGTGGCAGAATTGGGCAGTTGAAATGGGGCTACAAGATGCGCCTGTTGAAAACGTGTTCCAAATCTATTGTGAGCCGCTGGCGAAATTCCAATTATGTGCGGAAGGCAAGATGGAGCCGAAAGCTCCGCAAAGCCATGCATCTCGCATTAAGGAATGCTTTGATCCGTTGCCAGACTGGTATGCACCATTTGAAGGCACAGGCATTGATACAAGCGAATATCCATATCATGCGCTGACACAGCGTCCTGCTGCCATGTATCACTCATGGGGATCACAAAATGCTTGGTTGCGCCAAATCCATGGTGATAATCCAATGTATATCCCAAGCGAGATTTGCGATGAAGCTGGTCTTGAGGATGGTGATTGGGCTTGGATCATTTCCTATCACGGCAAGATCAAAGTGCCGGTACGCCGTATGAATGCCGTGAACCAGAAAACGCTTTGGACTTGGAATGCGATTGGTAAACGCAAAGGTGCATGGTCTTTGTCACCTAATGCACCTGAGACCACCAAAGGCTTCTTGCTCAACCATTTGATCAACGAATTATTGCCTGCAAAAGAAGATGGCTACAGATGGTCAAATTCTGATCCGATAACCGGACAGGCCGCATGGTTTGATTTGCGTGTGCGGGTTGAAAAAGCATCGGATGGCCCTGAGCTGTCTCAACCGCAATTTGATCAACAAAGTAATTCGGGGCATATCGCGCCAGAGGGCTTAAGTTACGGTAAGGAGTGGACGAAATAATGACCATGCTTCCTCAAACAACCCAAAAGAAACTTGGGCTCGTTATTGATTTGGATATCTGCGTTGGGTGCCATGCCTGCGCGGTGAACTGTAAAGAATGGAATACGGGTGGCTATGGTGCAGCTCTGTCTGATACCGAACCTTATGGTGACAGTCCAACAGGTGCTTGGCTCAATCGCATCCATACTTATGAAGTGACACCTGAAGACGCGCCAGCTTCTATCGTTCACTTTCCAAAATCATGTCTTCATTGTGATGACGCGCCTTGTGTGACTGTGTGTCCAACGGGTGCAAGTTATAAACGCAGCGAAGACGGCATTGTGCTTGTTGACGAAGACATGTGTATTGGCTGTGGGCTTTGTGCCTGGTCATGTCCATATGGTGCTCGCGAAATGGATCCAACCGAAAACGTTATGAAGAAATGTACTTTGTGCGTAGACCGGATTTACAACGAGAATTTGGAAGAAGCAGATCGCGTGCCGGCATGTGTGAAAACTTGTCCTGCAAGCGCTCGTCACTTCGGTGATTTCGCGGATCCAAATTCAGACGTATCAAAAATGGTTGCCGATCGCGGTGGTATCAACCTTATGCCGGAAATGGAAACATCACCGGTCAATAAATATCTGCCACCACGTCCTAAAACGCGCCCTGAAAGCACAGGATGCGGCAGCGCTTCAGCTGCATCATCCGTTGTCGCAGATAAAGGCGTTCTTGGTTGGCTCGATCGCGCTCTCACATCACTAGACAAGTTGGGATAAGTCATGCATCCAGCAATTTCAGTTATATTCTTTACCGTTATTTCCGGTGCCGGATTTGGTTTTATTGCGCTATTAGGTCTTGGATGGGCAATGCCAAATAGTGCGCTGGCAGCTTTCTTCATTTCACTACTTGCCGGTGGATTATGTGTCATCGGACTTTTGTCCTCGCTCTTCCACTTGGGTCACCCTGAACGTTTCTGGCGTGCATTTTCGCAATGGCACTCATCTTGGCTCTCGCGTGAAGGTGTCTTGTCGGTTCTCACTCTGACATTATTCGCCATTTATGCACTTATCTGGATGGCGACAGGCGAGCGTATTGGCGTGCTTGGTTTCATCATTGCGGTGTTATCAATCATCACGATCTATGCGACGTCCATGATCTACGCTTCACTTAAAACAGTGCCAAGCTGGCATAATGTGCTCACGTCTATCTGCTATGTCGCATTTGGTTTGGCGTCTGGCATCGTATTGGCTGCAACATTTGGCACGGCCTCTTATGTGTTGGGCATGTCAGTTAGCGTATTGGCTGGTATTGCATTGATCGCTGCTTGGGGTTTGAAGCTTTTATGGTGGCGTCGTGCTGATGGTGTTGGGTTTTCAGATACAGGTTCTGATACGGGAACCGCAACAGGTCTTGGCCATCTTGGTAAGGTCAAGTTGTTTGAAAAACCGCATTCAGGTGAAAACTATCTGACCAAAGAAATGATGCACCAGATTGGTCGTAAACACGCCAAGAAATTGCGCGCGATTTCGGTTGGTCTGGGTCTGATCGTGCCGTTTATTTTTGCTGCTTTAGCATTCGTAACAGGTGCCTATGGTCCATTTATGTTCTTAGCGTTTTTATCCATGTTAGCAGGTCTGTTTGCCGAGCGCTGGCTGTTCTTTGCTGAAGCCAAGCATGCGGTATCGCTTTACTACTAATATGAAATTGGCGGCCTAGGCCGCCTTTTTTGTATCTACCTGTGAGAGGCGCTTTGGTCCAATAACGCAGTAGTGGCTATAGTCTTTATAGAGCTCTCGGAATTCTATGTTTCTGTTATTTGAGCCAGCGAGATGACTGACAAATTCAAACAAATCTGCGCGTGGGGTTACGTGGAATATCTTCAACCACCAAATTAGTATCGATTTGAACAATTTTGGTAATTGAGATTGCTGACCAAAATCGACAATATGGATGGAGCCTTTGTCGGACAGATGGCTGATCGCCTGTTCTAGCGTTCCTTGCCAATCCGGGATCATAGAAAGACTATAAGAGATATAAATTCGATCGAATTTCCCAACGCCGAATAATGCATGGGCTGAGAAATCTGTCGCATCGCCTTGCCGGATCTGAATGCGCTCTGAGAGCTGATGTTTATCAATATGTTTAGCTGCTGTTTTTAGCATTTCGTGCGAAATGTCTAAGCCAAAAAAGTTTGCGTTTCGGTAGCGTTTCGCCGCGACAATTAAGTTTCGCCCAGTTCCGCAGCCCAGCTCCAACACGCGTCCATCATGCGGTGGTGCAAGATCATTTATCAGTCTGTCTCGACCCAACAGATAGTGCTTTCTGCTGGCATCATAAATATGCCGCTGAAATGCATAGATGCCATCCATCTGCAATTTATGAGATATTGCGCTATTCGTCATTTGATCAGCCTTTACATTCGTAAAGATGGAAACCACCATAAATCGCTGATCGATCCTGTTTCGTCAGCTCTTTGGATTGATCCGCATGATATTGCCAATTGGACAAAATCTTTTCCGATATACGGCCTTCCAATATTGAAGGTATTCCAGCTGTTCTAAAGATGACCCGCGCACCAGGTGCCGCCGTACGATCAATTTCCTGCCAAAGGTCTTCAAGTTGATCCTCGGTCATCCAATCTTGCGCATCAAGAAGAACATAACCGTTTTTAGACTTATCTTTTTGGGATTTGAGATAAGCCGTGAAGGTTTTGTTTTGATATTCGACATTTGTTTTTGCGGATTTGAGTGTTCGCAAATTTTTAAATTGAAGATAAGGCGGTAGTGGGCCTGTGCTGTCGTCTTTATATCCGCGGTTAAATGCCTGCCAAGCAAAGTAATTCTCAGACAATGGGAAGTCGCACATCAGCGCGCGTGTGCGCTCTTTTAAGACCGCGAGCATGTCACCGTTAGCGGCGCTGGCCAGTTCTTCATATTGCTGCGGTGGGATTCCTAGGCCAAACAGGCTAAGCTTTCGATCTGTCAGAAACTTAATGAATTTTCCGTCAAACATCGGTTCCACATGCAGTTTGTAGTACCTTTTTTGCTCGTCAAGATTTCTGCAATCAATGAACTCTTGCAGATCAACACCATTCAATTTTGCAAAAACATGAACCGCTTTGATGAAGCGGCCTAAAACACCATTTTGGTAAAACCCATTGGTGAACATATCAATCTTGCGCTTCGTTAGACGTTGGCGCGATTCCCAATATCTAATCGTCTGTGCATCCAGATTTGGTTTATAATAAACTTCATAAATATTGATGTTGGATGGGTTATCACCCGTGCCGAAGAAATCGAAAAAAGTTCGATAATTCGGGGAGTGCCGGATACCAACTAGTTTGAGTTTGTTTAAAGCGATATGGGCCGGAGATAGATCCAGCGCAGTGATATTGGCGGGTTCTTTCGTCATGTAAGACAAAACATTGCAGCCACCTGATGCGATGCAAACAAGATTGTCATCCGGTTGAATATTGAGCGCCTTCATGTCTACTTCTGGATCTTCCCAGATCTGGGGATAGACAAGTTTGGTAAAGTTGTGCGCAAATAAACGTTCCTGCAATCCTGTTTTGGACAATAAAGGATGGCGCGATACAGATTGAATGACCTGCTGTCGATAACTACTTACCTGTTCCATGATTAAACAACCTTTCCTTATGGGGTCGAGCTGGCTAAGCTTCGAGCGGCTCAGACCCTTTTGATTTAGATTCAATTTTTTGATGAATATCTTTGCCAATTTGGAGGGTTTTTGCGCCGGTTTCCGCCCAATAAATAAGCTCAAATTCCCCGTCAAAACTCTCAGTTATGGCCGTGCAGCTCTCCACCCAGTCTCCGGTATTGAGATATTCCACATCATTGATTTTCTTAATGGTTGGGTGATGGATGTGACCGCAGATGATGCCATCTGCGTCATGTTTTTTTGCTTCTGAGGATAAGATGTCTTCGTATTCACCGATAAAATTGACGGCGCTTTTGACTTTATATTTTGCCCAGCGGGATAGGGACCAATATTGTCCGCCCCATAAACGGCGAAATTTGTTGAGCCAGGTGCTGAGATTTAAAACTGTCTCATAAGCCCAGTCACCGACATGCGCCAGCCATTTGGCATTTTTGATCACTACATCAAATTGATCGCCGTGAATGATGAGATATTTTTTGCCTTTGGCACTTTCAAATATGTCACTTTCTTTAACCTCAATCCCGCCAAAATGGGTGCCGAAATAGCTGCGCATCACTTCATCATGGTTTCCCGGAATATATGTGATCTTGGTACCTTTTCTCGCCTTGCGCAAAATCTTCTGGACAACATCATTATGTGTTTGAGGCCAGTACCAGCCTTTTTTAAGTCGCCATCCATCAAAAATATCACCAATCAGATATATATGTTCAGCGTCATGGATTTTTAAAAAACTGAGCAATAGTTCAGCCTGGCAACCTTTTGTGCCCAAATGAATGTCTGATAAAAATAATGCGCGGTGGTGAAAATTCTGTGACAAGGTTCCAGCTCCAGAGAATTTGCAACTCTTTAACCCTATCCAGATGACAAGCTGATGACATGATGCACCGGTCAAATGTGCGTTGTTGCAATCCGGGATTACCCATAAGTTTAGAAATAGGGTTAATAGAACGGAAAGGTCCTTGGCGTATCTTATTACATAGTAGTGTATTGTATTTCGTGTTGTGTGCTAGCGTATTATGGCGAAAAAACCGTCCAAAACGACGCCCAAAGATGGTGATCTAGAACAAGCCCCGAAGAAGGGATTGTTCGGCTTTTTGCGACGTAAAAAGAAAAATAAGACAAAAGATCAAGAAGATAACGCTGTTTTAGCTGAACAAGAAGCTGAAGCATCAAGCAAAGAAGATGTCGTCGCGGATAAAAAGCCGGCAGCTAAGAAAGCGCGCAAATCAACTGCCAAAAAGAAGCCTGCTGCTGCGAAAAAAGCGCCTTCTGCACCAAAATCTACAAAAGAAGAACCCAAACGCAAACGTGGTCGGCCAAAAAAACAAGTAGGGGAAGCGCAAGTTGCGGCAGTTGTTGACCACGCCGAAGATGAAGTTGCACCATCAGAAGGTAAGAAAAAACGGTCATTGTTTGGTTTCTTGAAACGCAAGAAGAAGACAAAAGAATCGGTTGATGAGCAGGTTCTGACTAAAGATGTTGCTGATGATCAGGCCTCTGAGAAAAAGCCAAAGAAGAAACTTTTCGGATTTTTAAGTCGTAAGAAAAAAGCCAAGACACCAGCTGAGGAAACTGTTGTTGAGGAAATTGTTCCCTTGGAGCCGACCGGCGATATGCCCGTTGGTACGGGGATGATCGATATCGATATTGAAGAGGCGGCTCCTGTTAAGAAGGGCTTCTTTAGCAAAAAGATGTTGATCATCATCCTGTCCGGCTTTGTACTGACGGCAACATCAGGTGCAGCCGCAATTGTGTTTGTGAGCCCCGGTTTTCTCAATAAAAATATTACTGGATTGGCATGTGATGTGGTGCATGAAGTTGAATTCGAACTCATGAAAGAAAATCGGGTGACATCGTATATTCGTGCCGATGCTATGCCGACAAAAGAACGTGTTCTTCTTGTGCTCAACTACACAAAATTCCTCATGCAAGAATATCCTGAAAGCCAGCTCGTTTCAGTTTCGCTGCTTGATACGGAAGGGCCGACAAGCCGTCGCGATTTTCGTGGCAGTAACATTGGTGCGCAAGTGGTACATGCGCCTGATCCGTTGTTAACTCAGGCGACTAAACAGAAGTGGGAAGTGCGCTATGTTAATGCGGATCGAGCTCATGGTGGAAAGTTCATTGGTGATCGCTATGAACTAACACCAGAAGAGATTAGCGTGCTGAGCGAAGAAATTATCGAGCCATTGGGTTGTTATGTTCCTGAAGAGGAGATGACCGAAGAAGAATTGGCTGAAAAAGAACGTCTTGAGGCTGAGGCACTCGCGGCAGAAGAGGCGGCACAGGCAGCGCTTGAAGCGGAGGAGGCGAAAAACGCCGAACCAGGTATGATCGACAATGTGTTGGCATTTGTAGGCCTGGGCGGTTCTGGTGATGACGAAATGGCTCTTGAAGAGGGTATGACGGAAGAAAACGCCAATATTTATCCCGGTGACAAAGCTGAAATGGAAGCCGAACAAATGGAAAATGAAAAAGGTTTCTTTGATGGTCTCTTACAAATGGTTGGTTTGGGTTCGGATGAGAATTCGGCACAAAATGAACAAGAAGTTGACGTTTTGGGGACAAAAATCCGCTACAATTAAGTTCCAGGAATATATCTTTACGTAAACTGAATTGATTTTCTTCATCTTGAATCTGATGCGATAATCAGTTGTGAAGTTTGTAGGAGATAATTTTGCAAAATTTGCCTGAACCCAAAGCTTTAGATGCTGCGCTATCAATCTGGCGTTATCACTGTTTGGATGAGAAGATACCACGTGATATTCCTAGCTTTGATTTGATTGTAGGTCTGGGTAGCTATGACACGCGAGTGGCTGAGCGATGCGCGGAACTCTATCAAAATGCCGTCTCAGATAAGATTGTCTTCACCGGTGCGTTCGGCAATTGGACTAAAGATAAATTTGACAAAACTGAAGCCGAAACTTTTGCGGATGTCGCTATAGAACACGGGGTGCCCGAAGAGGATATTATCATTGAAGATAAAGCGACCAATACTGGCGAAAACATTCTAAATGTTAAGGCAATGTATCCCAACATTAAAACAGTGGTATTTGTCACCAAGCCACAAATGCAAAGACGCTGCCGCGCAACCGTTGAAAAACAATGGCCAGATATCAAGGCTGTTGTGACTGCGCCGAACCACACGATTGTATCACAACCTGTTGGGGACATGGACTTAGAGAAAGTCGTGCATGAATTGGTTGGTACGCACTGGCGTACACGTGCCTATGCCAAGTTGGGTTATCAAACCAAACAGGATGCCGATGAGCGCGCAGAAGAAGCCTTTAAAGCGCTTGTCGAGCAGGGATATACCAAACATCTCCCCGAAGATTGGGAAGATGTTTTATCTGAAGACCTTTCCGAAGATGTGCCCGAAGAATTGTCAGAGGATCTAGATTCAGAAGAGCTGCAAGAAGCTTAAATTCTTGATTTTTGACTTGCGGCTAGTTCTTCGTCTTCTGCGCCGGGAATAAAATCACATCGCGAATAGACTGTGCGTTGGTTAGAAGCATGATGGCGCGATCAATCCCGATGCCGATACCGGCAGCTGGCGGCATGCCGTGATCCATAGCTTCTAGGAAATCTTCATCTAAAACGCGTTCTTTCTCACCACGCGCTTGTGCCTGTTCGACTTGCTCAACCATGCGGGCACGCTGCTCGACAGGGTCGTTGAGCTCGGAGAAAGCATTGGCAATTTCCCAACCATTGATGAAGGTTTCAAAACGCTCAACAAGACGTGGCTCGCCTGGAACTTCTTTCGCAAATGGCGAGATGTCTTTTGGCATATGCGTGACGTGGGATGGTTGGATCAGTAGGTGCTCGGCCTTTTCTTCAAAAACCAGCGCGAGCATTTCGCCCCATGTGCCATCTTCATCAATTTCAACACCAGGTAAAACACTTTTTGCAGCTGCGCGCGCATCCGCATCGTTATCAATGGCGAGGAAATCAATGCCGGTCGTGTCTTTCACAGCTTCAGGCATTGGCACACGTTTAAACGGCGCTGCAAATGAAATTGTCTTGTCGCCGAATTCCACATCTGTTGTGCCATAGATATCTTGTGCGACACGCGCAAACATGCGCTCAACCAAATCCATCGCATCAGTGTAATCATGATAGGACCAATAGGCTTCCATCATGGTGAATTCTGGATTGTGGCGGGTTGAGACACCTTCATTTCTGAAGTTTCTGTTGATCTCAAATACTTTGTCAGAGATACCGCCAACTAGTGCACGCTTGAGATAAAGTTCAGGCGCGATGCGCAAATACATATCCATATCAAGCGTATTGTGATGTGTCATAAATGGATCAGCTGTCGCGCCGCCATAGACGGGGTGCAACATTGGCGTTTCAATTTCCATGAAACCATCATCTTCCATAAAGCGACGGATGCCAGATACAATGCGGGCACGTTGCTGAAGACGCGCTTTAGACTCTTCATTTGACATCAGATCGAGATAGCGCTTGCGATAGCGTGTCTCAACATCGGTCAAGCCATGATATTTCTCAGGCATTGGCTTGAGTGTTTTACAAAGCATGGTGATCTCAGTCGCATTGACCGTCAACTCACCACGTGGCGTGCGACGCACTTCGCCGGTGACACCAATGATATCGCCAATATCGATAAATTGAAGTAATTCGCGAACTTCTTCGGACGCATTGTTTTTATGCGTGAAGATTTGCACCTTGCCATTGGCATCGCGCATATCCATGAACATGCCATTGTTGCGCGATGAATAAATACGGCCGGCAACGGTAACAATGTCACCTGTTAAATGACCATCTTCGATGTCGGCATATTTTTCCATCAACTCGCCATTGGTAATGGTGCGGTGAAATTTGGTTGGGAACAAATTGCCAGCAAGCTCTTCCATACGTTCGCGTTTTTGCAAACGCACTTCGCTTGCGTCAGTCGATAGGGCTTCTTCTTCGTTTTTATTATCAGTCATATTGGTCTCTAATATTTACCGCTATTGTTAGCTTCTTACGCGTCTTGTGATTGATCAGATGTATCAAGAGACGCGTGCAATGCATCACTTGCCACTTTCAATCTTTGGCGGACCATCGCGCGACCAAGCAGAACCATGGCGTCAAACAACGGCAGTGAACGAGGTGAGCCGCTAACGGCAACAAATAAAGGCGGTGTTAATTTACCAAGCTTTGTTTCAAGACCTTCGGCCACCACACGAAGCGTTTCTTCAATGCTTTCACGGTTCCAATCATCCATGTCATCAAGGGCAGGGCGCACGGCATCAATTACTTCAAGACATTTTTCTGGTGGGTTCTTTTTAATGTTAGCAAAGGATTCAGCTGTCACGCCAACATCGCCTTTGAGAAGGAAGCCCGCAAGATCTGGCAATTCCGAGAATGTTTGAATGCGCGTTTGTGCAAGCAACAAACCTTCTTTGAGTTTGTCGTTTTCACTCGCCCATTCAAGAACGCGTGCCAAAAACTCTTCCGGCGTCAGCTTTTCACGCAACCAGCGTGCGTTGAGCCAATCAAGCTTTTGAACATCAAATACAGCACCAGCTTTTGACAATTTGTCCGGATCAAAGCGTTCTACCAGCTCGTCGAGATCCATCAATTCATCACCCTCTGAGATTTGGATGAAGAATAGGCCAAGGAAATTGGTCAATGCTTCTGGCAAATGCCCAAGCCCAGCATAATAAGACATGGATGTCGGGTTTTTGCGTTTTGATAGTTTTGATTTATCCGCACCACGCATCAATGGAAGATGGGTAAACTCTGGAGCTTCCCAGCCAAGATATTGATAAAGCAAAATGTGTTTTGGCGTTGACGAAATCCATTCCTCACCACGTGCCACATGGGTAATTTTCATCAGGTGATCATCAACCACATTAGCCATGTGATAGGTTGGCATGCCATCGCTTTTTTGGATGACTTGCATATCCACAGCGTCCCATGGGATTTCAACTTCACCATAGCCGCCGTCAACATATTTACATGAACCTTCGGTTGGGATTTTCATCCGAATAACCGGAACTTCACCGCGTGCTTCGCGTTCTGCAATTTCTTCAGGCGTTAAGCGAAGGCCAGCACCGTTATAGCGTGGTGTTTTACCTTGCGAAATTTGGAATGCGCGCATTTCTTCCAATTCTTCTTGCGTCGTAAAACACTTGAAGGCGTGGCCAGCTTCAAGCAGCTGGTCAACATATTGGCCATAAATATGTTTGCGTTCGCTTTGGCGATAAGGCCCATAATCCCCGCCAACATCTGGACCTTCAGACCAATCAAGACCCATCCAGCGCAAGCTGTCATAAACTGTTTGCTCAAATTCTGGTTTTGAGCGTGTGGCATCGGTATCTTCGATGCGCAAAATGAGTTCACCACCCATTTTTTTGGCAAAGAGATAGTTATAAAGCGCAGTATATGCTGTGCCGATATGTGGCTCGCCAGTTGGGGAGGGGGCGAGGCGTACCCTTACATCTTTATTGGTCATTGTGATGATCACTCAATTCGGACGAAAACGTCGGATAATATATGTGCCGCGTTAGGCCATATTACCGACGATACGTCAAGTGTTGCGCGTATGATTGTCGCTATTGGGTTAATTCAGCTGGAATTAGCTGCCGATATGCGTTTGTCCGCGTTTTTTAGCCAATTCAACTTGTTTTTGTCGATCTCGAAAACGTGCACGATCTTCATCAGTTTTCTGATCAATGCAATGCAGGCAAGAAATACCCTTTTCATAGCTTGGGAGAAGCTTTTCTTCTTCCGATAATGGCATGCGGCAAGCATGGCATTGATCGTAGTCGCCTTGCGCCAAGCCATGGCCGACGGACACGCGTTCGTCAAAGACAAAACAATCGCCCTGCCATTTGCTGTCTTCAGGCTCCACAGTTTCAAGATATTTCAAAATGCCACCTTTGAGATGAAACACTTCGTCAAAGCCTTCTTGCTTCATAAAGGCCGTTGATTTTTCACATCTGATTCCGCCAGTGCAGAACATGGCGATTTTAGTGTTTTTGTTGAGATCTTTTTGCGCACGCACCCAATCTGGAAATTCGCGGAAAGTCTTGGTTTGGGGATCAACTGCACCTTCGAATGTGCCGATTGCCACCTCGTAATCGTTTCGTGTATCGATGACGATCGTGTCAGGATCTGAAATTAGCGCGTTCCAATCTTTAGATTCGACATAGGTGCCTACGATCTCATTGGGATCGATATTTTCAACACCCATTGTGACAATTTCCTTTTTCAATCGAACTTTCATCCGATAAAAAGGCATTTCATCTGTAAAGCTTTCTTTGTGCTCAAGATTTTTAAAAATATCTTTTGCGCGGATAAATTTTAAAAGCGCGTCGATATTTTCTCGAGCACCAGCAACGGTTCCATTTATGCCTTCATGTGCTAGAAGCAGCGTGCCTTTAATGTTGTTCTTTACACAAAACGCCAAAAGGGGTTCCCGAAATTCTTCAAATTTGGGAAACGAAGCAAAATGATATAGCGCTGCAACGACGATTGGCAGGTTCGTTTGGGTAGATGATAATTTTGTCATGATGAGTTTGGAAATAGTATTTAATAACGCAAAGTGCAACATTGTCTATCACAAGAAATCATGCTCAAGATAGGGCTACAGGGTGGACATTTTGACCTAACGCATCTAATTGGTGCAATCAAATCGATTTAATGAGGATAAAATATGCCGAATAAAGTAAACATGGCTGATAAAACGCAGAATCTTTTGGACGTTTTGAAGCTTCAACCTGTCGTTCCTGTTTTGGTGGTTGATGATGTTAATTCAGCTGTTTTGCTCGCACGCGCCCTTGTTGCAGGGGGATTACGCGCGATTGAAGTGACTTTAAGAACGCCTGCTGGTTTGGATGCGATCCGCGCTGTGGCTGATCAGGTGGAAGGCGCCGTCCCTGGTGCTGGCACTGTATTGGATGCTGCTCAATACGAGCAGGCAGTTGATGCTGGATCGCAATTTATTGTGTCTCCCGGCACGACACTTGAGCTTCTAGATTATGCAAAAACATCTTCTGTACCGATGTTGCCAGGTGCAGCAACAGCAAGTGAAGTAATGGCTTTGCGCGAAGAAGGCTATAAAGTCCTCAAATTCTTCCCAGCTGAACAGGCAGGTGGCGCAAGCTATCTTAAATCATTGTCGTCACCGCTGGCTGACATGATGTTCTGCCCAACAGGTGGCATTAATCTCAAAAATGCCAATGACTATCTGTCGCTACCAAATGTTGTTTGTGTAGGTGGCTCTTGGGTTGCGCCAAAAGCACTTGTGCAAGCAGGTGATTGGGACGGCATTACCACATTGGCAAAAGAAGCATTTGAACTTGCCAATTAATATCGGGTGATCTCACCTTCTATATTGAGATTGAAAACTCTCTTCACCAAGCCTATGCTAGCCAAGGTCTAGGGTTGGAACTGTTATGCGTTGTTTTATAAAATATATTTGGTTGTTGATCAGTGTATTTTTGATATCCGCAGCTGTGACAGTACCAGCCTCTTCGCAGGACCGAGTTGTCGTCTTTGCGGCGAGCAGCATGAAAGATGCGCTCGATCAAATTTCAGCTTTGTTTGAGGCGGACCATCCCGAGATTGATATAGTTCTATCCTATGCATCATCGGGCGTGCTGGCACGTCAAATTGTAAATGATGCACCCGTAGATATATTCGTCTCAGCCAGTACGGACTGGATGAATCACCTCGTTGAACAGAACAGCGTTAAATTAAATAACATCAAGTCATTAGCGGAAAATAAACTGGTTGTCGTCGCGCCGGAAAATACGTCTGATAACGGTGATTGGCGTAAGATATTGGAGCGCGGGCGCTTTGTTATGGGCGATCCATCGCATGTGCCAGCGGGGATTTATGCCAAACGGGCTTTGGAGGCGCAATCTCTTTGGAATGGCGCTTCGCAAAACGCAGTCTTTGCAGAGAATATCCGTGTCGCGCTTGGCATCGTTGAACGCGAAGAAGTTGGTGCTGGTATTTTATATCAATCAGATGTGCAGCTGTCTGATGGATTGCAGATTATTCACACATTTTCCGATACTGATCATGCTAAGATTTCTTATCCTGTTGCAGGCTTAAATGCAGCAAATGATGCAGCTCGTATCTTCTTCAATTATCTCTTTACCGAGGGCACTCAATCAACGCTTGGCACCTATGGATTTAGCCGCGTTGAAACAGAGACTTCCCTTGGAGCAGTCACGCGTCCAACAACTAAAACTCCAACCCCCAATCTTTGGCCGATTATATTCTTGTCCCTTCAGGTGGCTTTGGTGGCAATGTTATTCGCTGTGCCATTGGCATATGCCGTTGCATTTCTTTTGGCTCGGTATGAGTTTCGCGGCAAAGCGTTTGTGCAAGCCTTGGTGATAACGCCGCTTGTTATGCCGCCTGTTGTGACCGGGTATCTGCTTTTGCTTTTATTTGGCAATAAGGGAGAGATTGGGCAATTGCTAACTTATTTCGGGATCGAATTTGCCTTCAGATGGACGGGTGCTGCGCTCGCCGCTGGCCTGATGGCATTTCCATTACTGGTGCGACCTATGCGGCTTTCGATTGAGGCGATTGACCAAGGAATTGTCGAAGCGGCCAATACACTGGGCGCCGATGCTTGGACACGTTTTCGTACGGTGTTTTTGCCTTTGTCGTTACCAGGTATTATAGCGGGTGCCGTCTTGGGATTTGCAAAGTCACTGGGTGAATTTGGCGCGACCATCACATTCGTCTCCAATATTCCAGACGAAACGCAGACGCTTTCCTTGGCGATCTATTCTTTCTTACAAAGTCCCAATGGTGATAATGCGGCATTGACACTGATGTTGATCTCGATTGCCATTGCACTGGGTGCTGTTCTGTTGTCAGAAATGGTATCCTCACGTCTTTATCGTAAAGGTCAGATGTGATGCTTGACCTTAAAATAGAGAAAGAATTTCAGAGCTTTAAGCTAGATATCGCATTTCAATCAAATGCGCCCGTTACAGCATTGTTCGGACGTTCGGGCGCCGGTAAATCCACAATACTCAAGTTGATTGCAGGATTGGCTAAACCGGATCGTGGCGAGATTATGCTTGATGATCAAACTCTATTTAGTGACGCATCTGGAATTGATTTACCTGCGCATAAACGCGGGCTTGGGATGGTGTTTCAAGATGCAAGATTATTCCCGCATTACGATGTGAAAACAAACCTCACCTATGCCAATTGGGCTGGTGGGCGGAAAGCTGATTTAGAGTTTTCGCGCGTGGTCGACTTACTTGGTTTGGCGCATTTATTGAAACGCCAACCTCAAAACCTCTCAGGTGGGGAGAAACAGCGTGTTGCTATTGGCAGAGCGCTTTTGTCCAATCCAAGTCTTTTATTACTCGATGAACCTCTGGCTTCGCTCGATATCGAACGAAAACGAGCGCTTTTGCCATTTTTAAAGGCCATTCGAGATGAGTTTAAAATTCCGATGGTTCTTGTTTCGCACGATCCAATGGATGTTCATCAATTGGCTGAACAGCTGGTGATTATCGATGAAGGCCAAGTGGTTGAAAAGGGTAATGTTCGCGAAGTCTTTGCAAGCCATGCTATGCAGGAGCGTTTGGGTGAACGAAACCAAAGCGCAATCATTGAAGCTGAGATTTCTGGATTTGAACCGGAATATGGACTGACGGTGTTTTCGGTTGGGAATCCGTCTTCAGGTGCTGCTATAAGGATTCATACAGATGAGAATATCGGTGAGGGGCCTTTACGGTTACTCATCCATGCGCGTGATGTTGCTTTAGCATTGTCTAAACCTAGCGACACGAGCCTGCAAAACTGTCTGTCAGCAAAAGTCACAGAGATAAGTGTAAGTGATAACGCACATATGATGATTGCTTGTGATGTGGAAGGCCAGAAGCTGTTTTCGCAGATTACGAAAAAGTCGTTTGATGAATTGAAATTAGAACCTGGAAAGAAGGTTTTCGCGCTGATTAAGTCCGTTGCACTAGCGTAATGTGTTAGTAAAAACTTACAGGCATATTCTTGGTTGTATAAGTTAACACTCTGTTAACTATATTTAACCATACTAATCCCATCATGTTGATTTTCTCCTCCCAGATTAAGCATGAATTTTTGGGCGACTTAGGTTAAGTCGCCCGTTTTTTTCAGCTATTTTCCGTCAGATATTTATCAATGCGCTTCATTGCGCGTTCGATGTTTTCAAGCGAGTTTGCGTAGGAAATGCGAATATACCCCTCGCCAAGAATGCCGAAATCCGGGCCGCCGATGAGCGCAACACCCTCTTTTTCAAGCAGATCCGATGCCAGCTCCTTGGCTTTGCTGCCTGTTTTGGTCACGTTTGGAAATGCGTAGAAGGCACCCTTTGGTACGGCGCAACTTACATTAGGCAAGGCATTGGCTAATTCGACAACACGCGTTCTGCGTTGGTCGAAAGCTTTAAGCATTTTTGCAACTTCGTCTTGTGGTCCGTCGATGGCTGCAATGCCGGCAAACTGACTTGGCGCATTGACACATGACCAGCAATTTACTGCTAATTTTCGCACCATATCAATCAGTCCATCTGGCCAGATGGACCAACCCATGCGCCATCCGGTCATGGCCCATGTCTTGGACCAACCATTGAGCACGATCAGACGATCGCGAATTTCTGGATGTTGCAGCATGGAGGTATGTGTTTCACCGTCATAGGTCATCACGTCATAAATCTCATCGGACATGATGGCAACATGAGGATGCGCCTCCAAGCCTTTAACAAGCTTTTCAATCTCAGCTTTTGGTGTCACACCGCCCGTTGGATTGGCTGGCGAATTGATGATCAAAAGACGTGTTTCTGGTGTAATCAGCGCAAGTGTTTCTTCCGCAGAAAAGGCAAACCCATTTTCCTCACGGATCGGAACTGGAACCGGTTTTGCGCCGGTATATTCAATCATCGACCGATAGATTGGAAAGCCTGGATCAGGATACATAATCTCTGTGCCTGGTTCACCAAACATGGTGATGGCAGCATACATTGTGGGCTTGCCACCGGGCATGATCATGACGTTGTCAGGTGAAACTTCAGTGCCAGTGAGAGAAAGCGTGCGGCGAACAACAGCTTCACGCGCTTCTAAGATACCATTGGCAGGTGTATAGCCGTGATGACCATCTTTAAGTGCTTTAATCGCTGCTTCAACAATATGTTGGGGCGTTTTAAAATCTGGTTGACCAATTCCGAGATTGATTACATCCATGCCGCCTTGTGCTAGTTTGGTCGCCCGCGCCAACACCGCAAACGCGTTTTCCTCACCAATTCTATCAAATCCAGAAACTGTTTTTAGCACCTTGCTATTCTCCCGCAAATTTCGCATCTATTGTCTCTACCTTATGCATAAATTTTGCGCCCAAAACAAATGAGTATTCTTAAAATGAGTGATTTATCCAATTGGACCCCGCGAAACCGTCCAGGTTTGAGCGTGTTGGAAGGTCGATTCTCAAAAGTGGTTCCATTTTCAACGCAAGATCATCAACATGTGCTTTGGGAAGCGCTTGGGGGACAAGCGGCGAATGAACTTATGACCTATTTCCCCAATGGTCCTTATGATCGTGCAGAAGAGTTTGGCGCTTGGCTGCATGAGATGAACGAAAATGGCTCCTATCAGACCATGGTTTTTTATGATGTCGCGGGGCAGAATATTCTGGGCATGGCAAGTTATATGCGTATTGATCAGAATAACGGTGTTGCTGAGGTCGGTGCAGTAGCGCATGGGCCTAAAATGGCGCGAAGTAAAATCGCGACAGAAGTTCATTATCTCATGGCAAGTCATGTGTTTGATGACTTGGGTTATCGTCGATACGAGTGGAAACTCAACAATGAAAATATGGCGTCTCATCAAGCTGCCAAACGATTGGGATTTATCTTTGAAGGCGTTTTTCGCCAGCATATTGTCGCAAAAGGCAAGAACAGGGACACAGCGTGGTATGCGATGATTGATCAGGATTGGCCGACCGTCAGCGCAGCCATGCAAGCCTGGCTCTCGGATGAGAATTTTGATGAAAATAATTTGCAGATTGAACGGCTAGAAGATATGAGAGAGCGTATTCAATCAGCTAAGTAAGGCATCGACTATATGAGCGAGAAATCTGAAACAAAATCTGCAGCCATTGCCGCCGCGGTCATCATGTTGTTCGTCGCTTCAAGTTATTTCTTTATGCCGCCGCTTCTTGGTTGGCTATCTGATATTTCTGTGTGGCTTGCTTATATTGTGGCTGCATTATTTGTGCTGGCATTTTTTGGCATTTTCTGGGTTCGTAGTAAGTTTCAGAAAAAACGAGACGAGAAAAATCAGTCTCAATAGTCGCTTAGCTTAGCACAGCACCCAATAACAAAATTCCCAGCAAAATGATGAGAATTGCGCCCATCACTTCAATGGAGCTGCCAATGCGCATGGCCGCCTGATCGCTATTGGCAAATCGAACCGCGGTGTTTTTTGCCATGACCGCAAGTGTTGCCAATGTTGAGACAGTGATCGCCGTCCCAATTGACATGGCAAACACGGATAAAATACCGCCGAGATATAAATTGTGCAGCAAGGCAAAAGACAAGACAATCACCGCGCCCGAACAAGGACGCAATCCAACGGCAATGATCGCCGACCAAGCTTGACGCAATGTCAGATCACCAGAGAGAGATTTAGGATCGGGCATATGGGCATGACCGCAGGTTGAACAGGTTTCGCCCGGTGCTAAGTGATCATGGCTATGATCGTGATCATGGTGATCCTTCGGCGCAAACCAATGTTTGATCTTTTTCCATAAGAGCCAACAGCCAAATAGGATAATTAAAACATAGCTCGCAGCTTCCAAAGTGAATGTCGCATCACTCATGGAAATGGCTGTGCCGCGGAGAACAAAATAGACGGCACCTACCACGATAATCGCGGTGAGACCTTGCAGAAACGAGGACATGAAAGAGAGTGTGACACCGCGTTTAAGCTCAACCTCATTTGCGATCATATATGACGATATCACGGCCTTGCCATGGCCAGGGCCAGCAGCGTGGAAGATCCCATAGGCAAAGGACATTCCAACTAGCAGCCACAATTTGGCAGGGTCAGTTTTCATTTCCTTGAGTGCTGAGGTCAGCGCGCGATAAAATTGTTGCTGATAATTATTGATGGTCATCAAAATATCGGCAAATGGTCCTTGTACGACGATCTGAGATTCACTTGCACCGATACCGAGTGAAGATTGCGCTTGGCTCGCGGTGATAAAGCAAAGTAGCAATACGCAAGCCAGATATAGCTTGTGCGAAAGTCTTAGCATGACACCTCAAGCCGGGTCGCAAACATTTTTGAGAGGTCGTTATTGTCACCTTCATCATAAAAGGCTTCGGTTAGGCTGCCTTCATTTTGCGCAAGAACTTCGTCGGGGTCTGGTCGTAAAACAGACTTATTGCACTGATTTTGAAATGGCCCGGTAAACTTAAGGTCGGTATCGTTCAAAAAATCAATTGATGCATAGAATGTTGGGTCAAACACGCCAACGGAAATTTTGCCTTCCAATTTCAGCGGATGGGCCGGTGACATTGCAAAAAACATTAACAGCTGATCATCCACATAATCAGCAATAATCATATCTGGTGCTGCCATGGCGACAGACTGGCCATTCACTTCAAGATCCGTGTAATACCCAAACTCAGCCAAAGATTTATGCACAACACTGCCAATTTCTTCGAGTTCCTCGGGATCAAGTTTTAGATTGCTATTGGCATCAAAATCGATCAACACACTGGCGGAGAAAAATTCATCAAAGCGCCAGACGTGGCGAATTTCTTCAAGATTTCCAGCATCATTTGACAGCATTTCAACATTCGCTTCAGCGAAAACATGCGGGTGTGCTTGGGATGTTTGGGTAGACAAGGCTACTGTCGATGCGCATAAGCCGGCAAGCACCAAGACATTTGAACTTCGTTTTGAAAACATGATTTACCAATAGCCTTTTATATATTCGAGTTAAGTCTCACAAAAATGAGTCAAAATTCTGTCAACATCAGCCCGCAATATCTATCACACCACATTCGCCGCTTTCAGAACCAAATGCAAGTAAACGCCCGTCTTTATTCCAATGCATGCTGGTGATTGCTGAATTGCCACCACGGCGCAAGAGTGCTTCTTTACTGTCTTCAAATCGCGCCGCGATGATCATACCGTCGGCATATCCAATGGCCACAACATCTTCGGTTGGGTGACAGTCAACGCAGGTCACCATCGTGTCACCGCGCGTCCCCAATTCCAATGGCGCTTTACCCATTGGGCCATCTTTGCCGGAAAACGGCCAAACTATAGCTGCTGGTGCGCCAGATGATGCAAGCCATTTTCCTTTGGCTGACCAGGACATGGATTTTACTTTGGCAGGATAGCCAGACATGCGCATGTGGCGTGTGTCATCTGATGATTTGCCATCAATTTTCCATCCATGCAGCGCATTTTCCTGCATTGATGTCACAACAAAGCGACCGTCTGGGGAAAAGGTTACATCGATGTGAGCTCCGTCCCAGACCAAATTCACCGGTGCTGTTTGATTGTTCACCCAATGGAGAGACACTCCGTTATATCGCGCAAAAGCAACACGCATGCCTTTTGGTGCAAAGGCTAATCCCTCAATGCTACGTTCTTCTTCAAATTCCCGAATTGTCCCGTTTTTAAGACGGATATGCGCTTTTCGCCCTGATGCAAACCCCACAGATTGTTGAGGACCTGCGGCGAGGGCTGTTATCCATTTATGGCCAATATTTGCAAGTTCGCTTGATGTCCCATCTTTATCCAGCGACATGACTTTACCATCTTCGCCCGCTGAGATGAGCGTTTTATCATCCTGAGCTGGTGTTGCGCATAATAGACCATCATGCTGCTCGCTCATATGATGTCCGTGATCCAGACGGTGAATTTCACCGGACGCTAAAGCAAAATAAGGAACATCCTGGATGAAGCGCGCAGTTATGCAATGATCATCAAGATCCAAAGGCGCATGCGTTGGCATTAGTTACGCCTCACAAGCCTTAAATGTTCTTTCAAGTCTCTCGGCGTCTAAATCGCGGCCGATAAATACGATACGGCTTTCGCGTGGTTCGTTCTCTTTCCAAGGACGATTATGATCGCCTTCAATGATCATGTGAATGCCTTGGACAACATAACGGTCATCATCATCGTTTAACGCGATAATGCCTTTGAGCCTGAGGATATTTGGTCCATCCATTTGAGTTGTTTTCTGGATCCATGGAAAGAACTTATTCGGGTCCAATTGTCCGGCGCGCAGTGAAATTGATTTCACGCTGGTATCATGCTTGTCAGCTGATAATTTGTCATCCCCATGGTGATGATGTTCGTGATCGTGATCGTGATCGTGATCATGGTGGTGGTGTGCGTGGTCATGATCATGATCATGATGGTGGTGGTCGCAACCCGGTCCGCATTCGTGATCTGGATGACCGTGTTCCGCTTCACCTTGATCCAAGAAATGCGGATCAGTTTCAATGGCACGTGCAAGATCAAAAGCGCCGCGATCGAGAATTTTATCAAGATCAACGCTCGAGCGTTCTGTCCGGTGGATATTTGCTGATGGATTAATCTTTCTTACTGTGGTCTCAATCGCCGATAGCTCTTCCGCTGATACCAGATCAGATTTGTTTATTAGCACCACATCCGCAAAGGCAATTTGGTCTTCTGCTTCGGGTGAATCTTTCAAACGCAAGGGCAAATGTTTTGCGTCAACGAGCGCGATCACAGCATCGAGCTGTGTTTTGGTGCGTACATCATCGTCCATAAAAAATGTTTGTGCCACAGGCACGGGATCTGCCAAACCAGTCGTTTCAACAATGATGGCATCAAATCGACCCGCGCGGCGCGTTAATCCCTGTACAACGCGAATAAGATCACCACGCACGGTACAGCAGACACAACCATTATTCATTTCATAAATTTCTTCATCCGATTCAACGATGAGGTCATTATCGATGCCAATTTCACCAAATTCATTGACAATAACAGCATATTTCTTGCCGTGATCACCGGTTAAAATTCTGTTCAGTAATGTTGTTTTGCCGGCCCCTAGATAGCCAGTCAGAACGGTTACAGGGATAGGAGCAGGGGTTTGAATATTCATGATGGCCTCGATCAAGTACGTATCAAAAAGATATAGGAAAGTTAGTCTGAAATTTCCATGCCTGAATTTCAATTATTAGCTTATTTTAAATCTTCCATATTAAAGGCAATCATGTCTTCGATAAGCTCGCAGATGCCTTTGAAAGCATGGTCGAGGATTTGATGACCTTTTTCAGGTTTTGCGCGTGTTGCAAAACCAACAACACCGTTTTCGTTGAGATCACTCATCTTCCATCCGAATGCATGCTGCCCATAGGCGCGCAGGTGTTTGAAGTTGTCGATATACTCGCTTTGTTGCGATGAGTAATCTTGAACTTTCTTTCTATCGACCAGATCCGGGGCGATGGCCAACATGATTGAGGTTTCAATATCGCCTGCGTGAATATCGATGGATTTATCAATGGTTGATCGTAGATGCTCAGGAAGACCAAATCGGGTCCAGTGGGTGACAACAACCAACGCATTCCACTTAACTCTGGCTTCTGTCGCGACAATGGTGAGAAGGGGGGAATTGCCCCCGTGTGCGTTGAGCAACAAGATTTTACGGTGTCCAAGATTGACTTGCTCTTCGATGATTGAGAGCCATTTTGAAATGGCTTCGTCATAACTTAAGGATCTTGATCCCTCAAAGTCCATATGTTCAACGGAATAGCCAATTGGTTCGGTTGGCAAAATGTTGATATTAACCGCAAATGCATGCTTCTCTAGCCTTGCAGCGAATTCCGATGCTATAATTGTGTCAGTTTGCAGCGGTAAATGGGGCCCATGCTGTTCCCATGCACCCAAAGGCAGCACTGTGATTGATTGGTCAGGTTCAGTATTCATGCTTTGTCCTGCCATAAAAGGGATGTTACGATCAAGCTCGCATTGTAATTGAGTTTGTAAGTCTTGTGGAGTTTGAATTGGTCAAATCTGACACTAAAAAAATCAAAAGAAAAAATGCGAATGGCCAAAAGCGCAAAACAAAAAAGAGAAGTTCTAACACGGCTATTATCAATCTTTTGGGGGATATTCACCGAGGCTCTCGTGCATCGCTATCTGAGAAACTTCAGAAACTTGGATTATTTGGTGGGCAGGAGCGTATCATTTTACTTCTCAAGGATCACGATGGGTTAACGCCTTCGGAGATTGCCGAAAAGCTGAACGTGTCACCTCCGACCATTGCTAAATCAATTTCGCGATTAACCGCTCGTGGAGTTTTGGTCCGGCGAATAGATAAATCCGATCGCAGGCGGGCCAATGTATTTCTCTCAAATGTCGGCCACTCTATGGTCAAAAGCATCGAGAAAGAGCAACGCAAGTGGAAAAAGAAGGTGCTCAAATCTATGAACAAAGCTGAAAAAGCTGAACTTTTGAGACATTTACGCCAAATATTGAGCAATATCGATCAAATCGATTAGAGATCATTTGCAAAAGTTATTTAAATAATTTAAATATTTTTCTAAATTATTGAAACAGAGTTTTCGACGGCTTGTTTGTTGAGCCTTCGAATAGTCTGTGAGAAAGGTATTGAGTTGGCGCAAAAAGTAAAATTATCCACGATCGCGGATCAGTTAGGTGTTTCGACTGCAACCGTCTCACTCGCTCTCAGAGATAGCCCACTTGTTGCAGAAGACACGCGGCAAAAAATCAAAGATACAGCCTTGGATATGGGTTATATTTATAACCGTCGCGCTGCCAGTTTAAGAACATCGCGGTCTGGGATTATTGGTGTTGTCGTTCATGATATCATGAACCCGTTTTATGCTGAGATCTTGAAAGCGATTGAAAGTGAGTTAGATCGCAGCGGTCAAACCTTCATTCTTTCAAATCATTATGACTCTGTTCCTAAACAAAGAGATTTCTTGGAAACCTTGCTGCAATTGGGTGCGGACGGCGTGATCATGTCACCTGCCATTGATACGCCATCACGTGACATAAAACTGGCTGAAGACAATGGAATGCCAGCTGTTCTGATCGCCCGTTCGGTTACTGATATTGACGTGCCGACTTATCGTGGGGATGATGCTTATGGCATTGCCTTGGCGACAAACCATTTGATCGGCCTGGGGCATAAATCAATCGCGTTTGTGGGCGGTGCGGATAATACATCAACAGGTCGAGATCGTTATCGCGGGTATGTGGAAGCTTTGAAAAAGGCCGGATTAGAAGTTGATCCTATGCTACGTGTTTCAGGGCCTCGCACGAAACAAGAAGGATTTGAGGCTGCGGTGAACTTTCTTTCGATGTCGCAAAAACCAACTGCTGCAGTGTGTTGGAATGACCTTGTTGCAATTGGATTGATCAACGGTATTTATCGTGCCGGTCTTACACCTGGAAAAGACATTTCTGTCACAGGATATGATGATCTGATTGAGGCGTCGATTTCAATGCCGGCATTAACAACTGTTTGGAATGGACAGTCAATGGTCGGACGCCGTGCTGCGCGAGCCTTGCTCGACCGGTTATCTGGATCAGATGAAGTGAATGGATTGCATTTAATCAAGCCGGAAATGCGTATTCGCCAGTCCACAGCGCCAATGGTACCACGGGCTTAATCAACTAATTTTTCTTTGCTCACATTAAGGTCTAAAATGTCTAAACCCGTTATCCTCGTTCCTGGCGCAATTTATGAACATGTGGTCAAACGTGTCGAAGCTGATTTTGAATTATTACGCGTTGATAGCGCTGATTTATCTCTTCTGGATGAAACACAGAAGGTCAGTATTAGGGGCATAGCATCTGCAATTCATCTACCGAATGACTTCATTGCCGGGTTGCCATCACTAGAAATCATCGCGCATTTTGGTGTCGGATATGATGTGATTGACGCGAAATTTGCAGGCGAACACAACATTATGGTCTGCAACACGCCTGATGTTTTAAGCGAAGAAGTTGCTGATACGACTATTGGGCTTTTGCTCAATACATTGCGCGAATTGCCTAAAGCTGAAGCGCATCTTCGGCGCGGTGATTGGGTAAACAAAGGCAATTATCGTTTAACGCCGCTTACTTTGAGAAACAGGATCGTGGGTATTTATGGACTTGGTCGCATCGGGCAAGAAATTGCAACACGGCTGGAGGGTTTCGGTGTTGGTATCCACTATCACACCCGGACCAAAAAAAATGGTGTTTCATATCAATATCACGAAACTCTGCTAGATATGGCAAATGCGGTAGACACTTTGATCTCGATTGTGCCTGGAACACCCGCAACAACA
Source organism: Rhizobiaceae bacterium (assembly GCA_017644105.1). Lineage (GTDB taxonomy): Bacteria > Pseudomonadota > Alphaproteobacteria > Rhizobiales > Rhizobiaceae > Lentilitoribacter. Next base: position 52,800 of record JAEPMD010000016.1, read on the forward strand.
AAATCAATCGATACGGAAATTCTTGCTGCACTTGGGTCAAATGGTGTTTTCATCAATGTTGGCCGTGGATCGGTTGTCGACGAGGATGCTTTGATAAAAGCGCTTGAAAACAAAAGCTTAGCTGCTGCAGGCTTGGATGTATTTGAAAACGAGCCAGACCCTCGAAAAGACTTTTTATCGTTGGAAAATGTATCACTTCTTCCTCATGTGGCCTCGGCCTCTGTACACACGCGCAATGCTATGGGGGATCTTCAAGTTGATAATCTCGTAAATTGGTTTGGGGGCAAATCACCTATCTCACCTGTTCCCGAAACCGCTCATATTCTTACGAAATAACTAAAATGCATGGGTGTAAATTATTAGCTAAATCTATGGAATTTTAACTCTTTTTTTAGTTCAATCGGTCTAATTTGCATTTAGTTAAGTTGGAAACTAGCTAATGCAAGATAATGATAAGGATGATGTTTCGGCCGATGTTCGGTTATCATTCGTAAGGTCGCTTTATACGAAACGAAGTACTCTGTTTATCGGAATGCTTTCGCATGTCGTTGTTGCATTGGTCGTTTATTACAACACGCTTCAGTTAGAATTTGTATTTTTTGCAGCCGGTATTGTCGCCATTTGGGCGGTTCGAATGCTGGATATGAACAATTTTGATCAAGCAACTCAAGGTGAAGTCTCGCTTGCTGAAACCCAAAGGTGGGAGAGGCGCTATGTGATCGGCGCGGTCTCCATTACTTTGTTGCTCGGCGTTATGACAGCATATACGTTTATCGCCACAACATCTGGTTTTGCTCAACTTGCGACCGTTTCCGTCACATTTGCCACGCTTGTTGCAGTTGTTGGGCGTAACTTTGGTTCAAAAATCAATGTTGATATGATGGTCTTGGCGGTGTGTATCCCAGTATTAATTGGATTCATTGCCTCAGACGATGTTTTCGTTCGTGTCTTAGCACTCCTCTTGTTGCCGGTTTTCTTATCAACCAGATCTTTGGCCAATGGCGTACGCGATGTGCTTTACTCAAGCGTCATGGCGCAAAAGCAGAGCACAGTTTTAGCTGACCGATTGGATGGCGCGATCAATAATATGTCGCACGGCCTGATCATGATTGATTCAGATAAAAAATTGCGCGTTGTGAATTATAAAGCCAAATCTATGCTTGGCATTCCTCAGCTTGTAGAGCTTGAGGGAAAGAAAATTGATGTGGTACTTCGCTATGTGCTTCGCAGCGATAAATTTGCGAAAGATAAACGGGATGCTCTTAGGTCAGAGATCTTGGCATTGATCGGCGGTCGCAAATCGCGAATGACTTTGGAGATTAACACCAATCAATTGTTTGAATTTAGCGCGCGCCATCAAAATGATGATGGTGTGGTGATTATCTTCCAAGATGTGACTAACAAGGTCAAAGCGGATCAAAAGATCTTGCATATGGCCCGATACGATGGTTTGACCAACACACCGAACCGCGAATGGTTCCGCCAATTAATTCATGACAAGCTGCTGAATACGGCATCTAAGTCAAAAGTCGGATTTGCAGTATTTGATATCATCGATTTCAAACATGTGAATGAAACCAAAGGCTATCTTGTTGGCGATGCGCTGTTAAAACAGGTTGCGGTTCGAATTAATAGAATTGCGGACAAGCACGGCATTCTCGTCTCTCGCTTTGGCGGTGACGAGTTTGTTGCGTTATTCCCCCATCATAGAGAAGATGTAATTAAGTCGCACATGGATCAGATGTTTACTGATATTTGCCGTGTGTATGAAATCGACGATATGGAAATCAATGTCAGCTTCTGCGGCGGTCTTGTGGTCAAAGACAATAATGATTTCAAGCTTGAAGAAATGCAGGTTTGCGCAGATATCGCTAAGCGCGATGCCCGCAAACACGGCAATAACCATTGGTCGCAGTTTGAATTGGCGATGGATGATAAATATTCAGAACGCCAGAACCTTAAAACCGATCTGCGCGAAGCTTTAAAAACCAACTCGCTTTCAGCGGCATATCAGCCAATGTTTACACCTGATGGCAGCAAAATTGTTGGTGCGGAAGCATTATCGCGCTGGAACCATCCTGAGCTTGGTCCAATTTCGCCCGGCGTTTATATTCCGCTGGCTGAAGAGATTGGTATTGTGCGAGAGCTGACACAAAGCATGATCAGAAATGCGACGAAAGATTGCGCCACGTGGCCTGAACATATGTTTGTGTCGGTGAATTTGTCCGCACATGATCTAGTCGATAATCAAATTATACAGGTGATTTCAGAATCTATTTTAGATTCTGGATTAGCGCCAGAACGACTTCATTTAGAAGTGACAGAGAGTGCAGTGGTTGATGAGGCTGATAAAGCTGCGATGTTGTTGCGTGAAATGCGCCAGATGGGTATGTCCATTGCAATCGACGATTTCGGTACGGGTTATTCAAGCCTAAGCTATCTTGATAAGTTGCCTCTCAATAAAGTCAAAATTGATCGCTCATTTGTACGCGATATTGTTCACGACGAGCAAAAACTCAAACTACTACGCGGAATTATACATATGTCTCGAGAGCTGGGTCTGGAGATTGTTACCGAAGGCGTAGAGACAAATGAACAACTTGCGGTCATTCGTGAAAATGACTGTGCTGATATTATTCAGGGCTTTATTTTCGGCATGCCAATACCAAAATCAGCAATCCGTGAGCTCACTCGGAAGCTTGACCGATCAAAAGCTGGCGTGTCGCCGGTGCAAAGCAAGCAGGCGAAATAGTCCTATTTTCTGACAATTCATTGTGTTTAGAGTGTTTAACGCCCTTATTGTGGTGTTAGAAGACTCTTTGTTAACCTTTTGTTAACCTTAACGAAAACTTAATTGATAGATTCGAATTGAATCATATCATTAATAAAAGTTTAACATTATATTCCTCCACGAGAGTTGAGTGAGTGGGATATTGTGATGACGAGCGTACAATCCGTTGGTAGTTTTAATCAGAAGCTTATGAATCTAATGGAGGATGTCGAATATCGGCGGGTCGAATCCATTGAGGACTTAGAAGAGGTCGCCGCTTTACGACGTCGAGCCTATGAACCGGTAGGATTGGCTCCAGACAAATACTCAATCATGATTGATGATGAAGATTTTGCTGAAAATGCGCATGTCATTGGTGTTTATTATCTCGAACAACTGGTTGTGACCATACGGATCCACCATGTGACATCAAGGCATCACGATGGCTTGGCGATGAAGCAATTTCCAGAAGTTGTTGGTCCTATGCTGGATGCAGGTATGAGCGTGATTGACCCACTTAAATTTGCTGCCGATCCGGTTTTGATCAAGGAATTTCCAGGCCTTGCATATTTAACTATTAGAACAGCACTCATGGCGTCTGAATATTACAAAGCTGACCATCTGCTGGCGATCATCCGCGCTAATCACCGTGCGTTTTATCGCAGGTTTTTAAATTTCTCACCTTTGGCCGAGCCTAAATGGAACGATTATTTAAGTTGTGATCTGGACATATATGGTGGTCATATTAAACAAACATTGCCGTCGATTAAAAAGCGATATCCGTTTTTTAATTCCACACCGTTTGAGCAAAAACGCATGTTTGCCCCTTTGTCAGAAATAAAATTGCCGCCATTGTCGATTATTCCCCAAGTTCAATCGTTTTATGGGTAAAAATCAATCAGTTTCGCATTGCCTCAATTCAATGAATTGTGTAAGTCTCTGGCAATTATTTTTGAATCTGGAGATGTTAAATGGCTAAACAAGAGACGGGCCCTGTCGAGCTTGGCGCAGAGATGGATTACTCTGAGCACGATAAAACATATGATGTGTTTATGGTTGGCACGAAGTATGGCACTTTGATTTGTATCGTTTTGCTGATCGCAATGGCAATTGGCTTTTATACTTCAGGTGGTTTGCTTTCCGGCTTTGTTTCGTTTTTTGTGCTGCTTTTCATTGGCCGCTACATCATGAACAAAGTTCTTTGATCACTGATTAAAGACATTCATACTATTTAATTTAGCGCGCAGGCTTAAAAGTCTGCGCGTTTTATTTTGTGAAAAGCTTTTCGTAGCTGAATGACTTTAGTTGCGGACCCGCGCAAGGCCATCTTTTGCAGGCTGATAATTCGGGTTGAGTGCAATTGCTCTGATATATGATTTACGTGCGCGTGTTTTATCACCACGTTGTTCGTAAACGAGCGCTTGATTTGACCATGATTCCGCAACGGTTTTATCAAGATTGATGGCACGATTGAAATCTTCCAGCGCTTCATCTTCTTTGCCAAGTACCAGTTGAGATATTCCACGGCCGTTAAATGGTTCAGGAGAATCAGGCGCGAGTGCAATTGATCTCGCAAAGTCACCAATAGCTTCCAGATGCTGGCCACGTATTTGATAAATCAAACCCCGGTTATGAAAAGCTCGAGGGTCTACAGTTCCCAGATCAATTGCTCGGTTGAAGTCTGCAAATGCCTCGTTTGTTCTGCCAGCCTGTCTATATAAGTTACCACGTCCGATGTAAGCAGCATCATATTGCGGATTGATGCGTATTGCCTGATTATAATCGTTTGCCGCTTTTACCGGTTGATTAATATTACGATAGATCAGGGCTCTGTTAGCGTAAGCTTGATGAAAACGCGGGTTGATTGAAATTGCTTTGTTAAAATCATCCAGCGCTGCATTAAATTGCCCCGCTTTACCATATGCGGATCCGCGAACATTATAGCCTTCCGGATCGTTGGGATTGGCTGCGATCACGGATGTTAATGAAGCGATGTTTTGTTCAGAGCCTTGTTCGCGGTCAATACGGATGACATCCGAGCTTGTCGTGGTTGTTTCACAAGCCACAAGTGTGAGTGTTGACGCTAGTACTAATCCTAAAAATACGTGGCGAAATTTGGAGGCCGTCGAAGGAAGTTCGATTGGGTCAGATTTCACATGCATATAAAAGTCTCACATCTCGCTGAAAGTACAACAACTTAGCATCTATCATAAACAAAAAAAGCGGGGACGATCAACTCGTCTCCGCCAATAGTCATAAGTCGTGAAATCGACGAAAAAACGGCAGGTTCTTAGCGACCGCTGCGACCACCGATTAAACCTTCACGCTGAGCACGCTTGCGTGCCAATTTGCGTACACGACGCACAGCTTCAGCTTTTTCACGAGCGCGCTTTTGAGATGGTTTCTCGTAAAAGTCACGCATTTTCATTTCACGAAAAATACCTTCGCGCTGCATTTTTTTCTTAAGCGCTCTTAGAGCCTGATCGACATTGTTGTCGCGGACAAGTACTTGCACGTTAATTCCTTAAATTTTTCAAAAAGGCTGCTCAATAAAAAACAGCAAATAAAATATCATTCGTTCGGCGCTTAGCGTCACGATTGGCGTCTGGATAACAGGTTTAGCGATTTATGTCCAGACTAAAGCTCCATGATTTTTGCGAAAATCCTTCAAAAATAATGGCGATTTCATACTGTTCTAAAAACGTCTTGAAATTTCACTTGCGAGACATTTGGATTTGGTATTTGTTTGTTATGAATAATCAATGGTTTGATGAATTCTTTTCGAAGACTGATTATGAGCATTTAAAGGACGTGCCTGCACATGCGTAAATATTCAATATTTGCACTTGCCCGCGAAGCTATGAGACAGCACAAAGGGTGGGAAGAACAATGGGGTTCCCCGGAGCCTAAATCGTCATACGATGTCATCATTATTGGTGCGGGTGGCCATGGATTAGGCACAGCTTATTATTTGGCAAAAGAACATGGCATTCGAAATATTGCCGTTCTGGAAAAGAGCTGGCTTGGTGGCGGTAATACAGGCCGGAATACAACCGTTATTCGCTCCAATTACTTATACGATGAAAGCGCTGGGCTTTATAATCACGCATTGAATATGTGGGATAATTTAAGCCAGGACATCAATTATAATGTGATGTATTCGGCGCGTGGTGTGATGATGGTCGCGCATAATGTGCATGATGTTCAAGTGCTTAAACGCCATGTTCACGCCAATCGTCTCAATGGTGTGCAAAATGAATGGTTGTCACCTCAAGAGGCGAAAGAATTTTGTCCGCCGCTGAATATTTCAAAGTCTTGTCGTTATCCAATTATGGGTGCCGCATTGCAAAGAAAAGGTGGAACTGCACGCCATGATGCTGTTGCATGGGGATATGCGCGTGCTGCGTCTGATTTAGGCGTTGATATTATTCAAAATTGCGAAGTGACTGGCATCCGTCGCGCGGCCGATGGTTCAGTTGCCGGAGTTGAAACCGGGAAAGGTTTCATTGGCGCAAAGAAAGTTGGTGTGGTTGCGGCGGGTAACACGTCTCACATTATGCAGATGGCTGATGTGCGCATGCCGCTTGAAAGCTTCCCGCTACAAGCATTGGTGTCCGAGCCTTTAAAACCGATTTTCCCATGTGTGGTAATGTCAAATAGTGTGCACACTTATATTTCTCAGTCTGACAAGGGCGAATTGGTGATCGGTGCGGGAACTGATCAATATACGTCCTACGCACCTAATGGCAGCTTACATATCACCAACCATAATCTTGAGGCTATCTGCGAATTGTTCCCGATATTTAGCCGCGTTAAAATGATGCGGACATGGGCGGGTACCGTTGATGTAACGCCAGATCGTTCTCCTATCTTAGCGAAAACGCCGGTTAAAGGGCTTTATGTGAATTGCGGGTGGGGAACAGGTGGATTTAAAGCAACGCCTGGGTCGGCGCATGTCTTTGCGCACACGATTGCCAATGATGCGCCGCATAAAATCAATGAATTCTTCACGCTAGAGCGGTTTAAAACCGGTCGCTTGGTGGATGAATCAGCAGCAGCTGCTGTTGCGCATTAGGGAGAGTTAGATGCTATATATTAGATGTCCTTATTGCGAAGAATATCGTCCCGAGATTGAATTTCGCCATGCTGGGGAAGCGCATATTGTGCGTCCGACAAATATGGCTGAAATTTCAGCAGATGAAATGGAAGAGTTCTTGTTTATTCGTGAGAATAAACGCGGCATTATTTTCGAAAGATGGCGCCATATTCATGGCTGTGGTCGTTTCTTTAATTGTGTTCGTGATGCTGTGACTGATCAGATCATCATGACGTATAAATCAGGTGAGCCGAAACCATCTGATGCAGAGATTGAAAAAGCCATTCTAGCTCTGAAAGAGGAGCAAGCGTAATGAGTGGTTTATATCGTATTGCGGGCAAGGGTCGATTAACCCCTGCAAAAACTGTTGCATTTTCTTTCGATGGCAAAAGCTATACCGGACTTGAAGGTGACACATTAGCATCAGCACTATTGGCAAATGGTATAGTGTTAACCGCGCGTTCGTTTAAATATCATCGTCCACGCGGGACTATGACAGAGGGCAGCGAAGAACCAAATTCTATGGTTGGAGTTCATCGTGACACGGCCCGTCAACAGCCTAACGTCCGCGCAACTATGCAAGAAATTTATGATGGTTTCCAAGCTGTATCGCAAAACAGATGGCCGTCACTGTCCTTTGATATTGGTTCGATAAATTCGCTATTGTCGCCATTATTTGTTGCTGGGTTTTATTATAAAACATTTATGTGGCCGCGTGTTGCATGGGAGAAAATTTACGAGCCTAAAATTCGAGCTGCTGCGGGTCTAGGACTATCGCCAACCGAGCAAGACCCTGATCATTATGCGAATAAATTTGCCTATGCGGATCTCGTGGTTGTTGGTGGTGGACCGGCAGGATTGTCTGCCGCTTTAGCCGCTGCAAAGCAAGGTGTTTCAGTCATTGTGTGTGACGAAAATGCTGAATTCGGCGGTGCGCTTTTATATGAAAATGACGTCGAAATTGACGGTAAATCTGGCTATGACTGGGCAAAAGACATCGAATCGCAGTTAGCCGCGATGGACAATGTTACTATCCTACCTCGCACAACTGCTTTTGGTTATTATGCACATAATATGATTGGTCTTTGTGAGCGTATAACAGATCATCTGGCTGTGCCGGATGCTGATAGCCCGCGCGAGCGTTTATGGCAAATCCGCGCCAAGAAGGTGATTATTGCGCAAGGTGCGATTGAGCGTCATCTTGTGTTTGCGAACAACGATCGCCCAGGCATTATGATGGCATCTGCTGCACGATCATATTTGAATAAATATGGTGTCGCAGTTGGCAGTAAAATTGGTGTTTATACAGCATGCGATAGCGCTTATGCCGCAGCCTTTGACCTTAAAGAAGCGGGCGTTGATATACCTGTGATTGTGGATAGCCGCCCAGATGTTGATCCAATGTTGTTGGAGCGCGCTCGTGAGCTTGATTTAACCGTGCAAACCGGGCATAGCGTCATTGATACGACAGGTAAACTTCGTATTTCCGGTATCAAGGTCGCGAAAAATGGCCAAATGGCCAATACCAAATATGATGTGGATGCATTGCTTATTTCTGGCGGTTGGACGCCTTCATTGCATTTATATTCTCAATCACGCGCAAAGCCTGTTTGGGATGGTGAGGTGAAACGCTTCTTGCCAGAAAATCCGGTTCAAGACCAAGTTTCAGTGGGTGCATGCGCTGGGACTGATGATCTTTCTGAAGTTATTTCAGATGCGCAATCCGCCGCGCTTGCGGCCGCGAAATCGCTCGGGGTTAAGAAGCCGAAAAAAGTGTCTGCGCCAACAGAGATCAATTCACTTTATGGCCATTCAGGTGATCATATCGGTTCGTCTCATGGTGCTGGCGCTGATGATGCAGTTAAAGCCTTTGTGGATTATCAGCATGATGTTGTTGCCAATGATATCCGTTTGGCTGTGCGTGAAGGCATGCGCTCGATTGAGCATGTGAAACGCTTCACGACAACGGGGATGGCAACCGACCAGGGCAAGACTTCGAACTTGCATGGACTGGCAATTGCTGCCGATGGCTTGGGTAAAGAGATCCCGCAAGTGGGCCTGACGACATTCCGCTCACCATTTACCCCGGTAAGCTTTGGCACAATCGTCAACCATGGTGCTGGTGACTTGTTTGATCCAGTTCGCCGCACACCCATGCATGATTGGGCCGTTGCGCAAGGCGCGGTGTTTGAAGATGTTGGTCAATGGAAACGTGGCTGGTATTTCCCTCAAGCAGGCGAAGATATGCATGCTTCAGTTAATCGCGAATGTAAAACTGTGCGCGAAAGCGCTGGCGTTTTTGATGCGTCTACGCTTGGTAAGATCGAAGTTGTGGGGCCGGACGCTGCCAAGTTTTTGGATATTATCTACACCAATGCTTGGAGCACACTGAAAGTAGGACGTTGCCGTTATGGCATTATGACCCATGAAGATGGTTTTATCTTTGACGATGGCGTGGTTGGCCGTTTGGCAGAAGATCGTTTCCATGTGACAACGACCACTGGCGGTGCTGCAGGTGTTCTTAATCATATGGAAGATTATCTGCAGACAGAATTTCCCGAACTTGATGTTTGGCTCACATCTGTGTCCGAACAATGGGGCGTGATTGCTGTTCAAGGACCGAAGGCAAGAGATATCATCGCACCATTGGTCGAGGGTATTGATTTATCGACTGAAAGTATGCCGCATATGTCGGTTCGTGAAGGGACTATTTGTGGCGTTCCAACTCGCTTATTCCGCATGTCGTTTACCGGTGAGATGGGATATGAGATCAACGTTCCTGCCGATTACGCTGAAAGTGTTTTGGAAGCAGTTTGGGCCAATGCGCAAAAATATGGTGCTTGTGCTTATGGCACGGAAGCCATGCACGTTCTTCGCGCGGAAAAAGGCTATATCATTGTCGGTCAGGAAACCGATGGTTCGATCACGCCGCATGATGCTGGATTGTCATGGGCTGTATCTAAAAAGAAAACGGACTTCGTTGGTATCCGCGGGCTCATGCGAGATGACTTGGTCGCCGAAGGCCGCAAGCAATTGGTTGGCTTGAAAACCAAAGATCCAAAGGTTGTGCTTGAAGAGGGTGCACAGATAGTTGCGGATCCTAATCAGCCGATCCCGATGAAAATGCTTGGCCATGTGACATCATCTTATTGGTCCGAAAATTGTGGCCATTCAATTGCATTGGCAATTGTTGAAGGTGGTCGGTCAAAAATGGGTGATGCGCTTTATGTGCCAATGATTGATCGAACGATTGAAGTTGAAGTGGTTGATACGGTCTTTGTAGATCAAGACGGAGGGCGTTTAAATGGCTAATCCAACACAAGCTACCCGAAAATTACCTCTTGATGGTCGCCTGGCTGGTGGCGCTGGTGTGTCGATTACCCCAGCTGCTTCGATGTCGCGCGTGTCTTTGCGGGTCAAAGACAAAGACGTTAAAGCCGTTGGTAAGGCGCTCTGTGTCGCCCTACCAATAAAGCCAAAAACGTCAAATATGTCTGGCGATCAAGCAGGCGCAAGTCGCTCAGCGCTGTGGATTGGTCCGGATGAATGGCTTATTCTTGATGGCGAGACGGCAGATATTTCAGCCGCATTGGCGAAATCCAAAGCTGTGATGTCTGTTGTTGATATTTCACATCGCAATACGGCGATTTTGCTCGAAGGAAAAAACGCAGTTGATGTCCTTCGTGCTGGTTGTCCGCAAAACTTAAATGACGATGTCTTTCCAGTTGGCGCGTGTTCACGCACAATATTGGGCAAGGCAGAGGTCGTTATTTGGCGCACGGGCGCTGTGAGCTATCACGTTGAATGCTGGCGCTCATTCTCAGGTTATGTCTTTAAGTTTATGAGCCAGGCCGCAAAGGGGCTTTAAAGCCCCTCAGCCATCACCACTTAAACAATCGCCATTAGGTAATGACTGTCGGTGCGTCTCGACCCGTCCGCTCGTAAAGTCTCGTAATGATGCTTGCAGCTTCTATTACATCCTTAAGTGCGTCCTGCGGGTCTAGACCATGTTTGTCTGCATCAGGTTCGAAATATTCCATATAGACGCGCAAAGTCGCACCTGTTGTGCCAGTGCCTGACAAACGTAATACAAGACGTGCACCGCCTTCAAAGAAAATCCGAATGCCTTGGTTTGAACTGGTGGAACCATCCACTGGATCAAGGTAAGAAAAATCATCTGCTTTTTCGATTTTATGAACGCCAGCTGATGTGCCTTTAAGATCGTTGAGTGAACTGCGTATGTCAGACATCAGCGTGTTGGCGATATCTGTATCAAGACCTTCGTAATCATGGCGTGAATAATAAGTTCTGCCAAAGGTCTGCCAGTGATCCGCGACGATTTCCTTGGCGCTTGTTTTGCGGCTGGCGAGAATGTTAAGCCAAAGCAGCACTGCCCAAAGACCGTCCTTTTCGCGCACATGATCAGAACCAGTGCCGGCACTTTCTTCGCCGCAGATGGTGACTTTGCCTTCATCAAGCAAATTGCCAAAAAATTTCCAGCCTGTCGGTGTTTCAAAAAGCGGAATGCCAAGCTTTTCGGCCACACGGTCTGATGCCATTGATGTCGGCATCGAGCGCGCGATCCCCGCAATTCCTTTTTTGTAAGCTGGCGCATGATGGGCGTTCGCCGCCAAAATCGCCAGAGAATCAGACGGGGTGACATAAATATGCTTACCGATAATAAGATTGCGGTCGCCATCACCGTCAGAAGCAGCGCCAAAATCGGGCGCATCATCGGCCATCATCATATCGTGTAGTTTTTTGGCGTGAACGAGATTTGGATCTGGATGGTGACCGCCAAAGTCTGGAAGCGGTATGCCGTTCATCACGCAGTCATCGCCAGCGCCCAGACGGTTTTCAAAGATTTCCAGAGCGTAAGGACCTGTCACGGCGCTCATCGCATCAAATGCGAATTTAAATCCGCCTGCGAACATGTCTTTAATGGCCGCAAAATCGAATAGCTCTTCCATGAGATCTGCATAATCGGTTACGGGATCAATGATTTGTACCACCATGTCACCCAACTTGCTTTCGCCAATAAGATCGAGATTGATATCGCCGTGATCTGCGATTTTATAGCTGTCGATTTCAAGCGATCGGGCAAAAATCGCGTCGGTGATTCGTTCAGGGGCGGGACCACCATTGCCAATATTATATTTGATGCCGAAATCTTCTTTCGGACCACCAGGATTGTGGCTGGCAGATAATATGATGCCGCCAAAAGCTTCATATTTGCGGATAACGTGTGAGGCAGCAGGCGTTGATAATATCCCGCCTTGACCGACTATAATACGACCAAAACCGTTGGCTGCTGCCATTTTGATGGCTGTTTGAATGACCTCGCGGTTATAAAAACGTCCATCGCCACCAATAACGAGGCTTTTGCCTTCATATCCCTCCAGGCTGTCAAAGATCGATTGGATGAAGTTCTCAGCGTAGTTTTCTTGCTGAAACACAGGCACTTTTTTGCGAAGGCCTGAAGTGCCGGGTTTTTGATCTGTGTAGGGGGAAGTGGAAATCGTTTGGAACATGTTTGCCTCATAAAGTCATCATGACAATATTTGCCGAGTTTAACTGGTTACATCACCAGTTCAATATGAATTGCGAAACTTAAGAGGGGGAAGGATGGTGGGCGTAACAAGGATTGAACTTGTGACCTCCTCGATGTCAACGAGGCGCTCTCCCGCTGAGCTATACGCCCATCCGATTTGCCGCATACACCACATAATCTAGGGTCGCGTCAATACTAATCTTACCGATTTCTTAAATAACGCATAAACGCTGCATTAGGCAGCGTTTAACATCTTTTCAACTTCGTCGACCAAATCGCGCAAGTGGAATGGTTTTGACAAAACTTTAGCGTCTTTTGGTGCTTTTGAATCAGGGTTAAGTGCGACCGCTGCAAATCCTGTGATGAACATGACCTTAAGATCTGGATCAAGTTCTGTTGCGCGGCGCGCCAATTCAATGCCATCCATTTCCGGCATGACGATATCAGTCAATAGTAATGAGAAAGGCTCTTCGCGGAGGCGATCATAGGCACTCGCGCCATTGTCATAAGATAAAACGTCATAACCTGCTTTTTCCAGTGCTTTGACCAGAAAACGACGCATATCATTGTCATCTTCAGCGAGAAGTATTTTCGGATTCATGTTCGTCCCAATTCCAATTTTATTGGATATCTAGCATTAAAATATATAACCACAATAGTTACAGGCGGTAAATAAGCGGTGAATGTGATGCGTTTTGTTCAATAATCGCGCGTAAAATGCTAGACAGCATAGTAAGTAACTGGCAACATGGTTTTCAATTCGTAAACGAAGACGAGGATGAAGTTTGGCGGAAGACTTTGACTTTGCAGACATTTTTGGCTGTGAGCCTTTTGAAGTGACAACGCCCTTGCGGCAAAGCCGCGCTTTTGTCTTTAATTCTCCGCATTCAGGCCGCGTTTATCCGCAACAATTTTTAGATCAGTCTCGTTTAACCGCCCATTCGATTCGCACATCGGAAGATCATTATGTGGATCAATTATATGCATCCGTGCCGCAATTTGGTGTGCCGCTATTGAAGGCAAATTTTCCAAGATCTTGGCTCGATGTAAATCGTGAGCCATATGAACTCGATCCGAAGATGTATAATGGTCCATTGCCGCCGCATGCCAATATCAGTTCAATTCGTGTTTCTGGTGGCTTGGGCACCGTGCCAAAGATCGTGGCTGAAAACTGTGAGATCTACAATACACGCATTTCTGTGCGTGAAGGATTGGACCGTATTGAGCATGTATATCGTCCTTATCATGAGAAATTACGCAAGCTGATTTCAAAAACGCATACCATGTTTGGTTATGCTGTTTTGGTTGATTGTCATTCTATGCCATCCAATGTCCGTTCAAGTGCTGGGTTCCGGCGGCCCGATTTCATCATTGGCGACCGCTATGGGACGAGCTCCGATCCGCGTTTAACGCAGATTGCTTTGCTGTTGCTGCAAAGCATGGGTTATCACGCTGTGCATAATAAGCCTTATGCTGGCGGATTTATCACGGAGCATTATGGGCGCCCGCATCGCAATCTTCATGCGCTTCAAATTGAGATCAATCGTGGCCTTTATATCAACGAGAAAACGCTCGAGTTAAAACCCGGTTTTGATAAACTTGCGGATGATTTAAGCTTGTTTGTCGGTCAATTTATGCAATATGTTGAACACGAATTATCCGATCTTCAAAGTGCTGCGGAATAATAGAGATCTTTATTGCGTGGTTTTTTCAAAACAATAGGAACGCTAAATGCTGCCTGATTTAAGCTTCTTTGATAAGCTGGCGACTGCCGCCGCTGGTGAAACTATGTCTAGGTTCCGCCAAAAGATTGAAATCGAAAATAAGTTAGATGATGGCTTTGACCCGGTGACTGCGGCGGATAAATCTGCTGAACGTGCGATTAGAGCGGTGATTGAAGAAACTTACCCTGACCACGGAATTTTGGGTGAGGAAGAAGATAATAAGAACCTCGGCAGCGAGTTCGTTTGGGTCATTGATCCGATTGATGGAACGCGCGCATTCATTACTGGATTGCCTGTATGGGGCACCTTAATTGGTCTTTATCAAAATGGCCGTGCGGTTATGGGGATGATGGACCAACCTTTTACAGGTGAGCGATTTATTTCAGATGGAAAATCTTCATTTATGAAGCTTCGTGGCGGGGAGCCGCAAGTCTTGAAGACAAGCGGTGTGACCGATTTGTCAAAAGCAAGCATGTTTACCACGACACCGGAATTGCATACAGGTGATAATTCCCGACGGTATTTTGCTTTGGAAAATGAGATTAACCTGCCGCGTTATGGCGTTGATTGTTATGCCTATGGCGTGCTTGCCATGGGGCATGCTGATCTGGTTTGCGAATCTGATTTAAAACCTTACGATATTGGCGGACTTATCGCTGTTGTCGAAAATGCCGGCGGTGTCGTGACGACTTGGGATGGTGGCCGACCAGAGATGGGTGGTGATTGCTTAGCTGCAGCAACACCTGAACTTCACGCCGAAGCATTAGAAGTGCTTAATCGTTAAGCCAGAGATACACTCTGGCTTAACGGATATTTCCTGAATTTAGTTAACCAGCTTTTTGATGTCGTCTTCGACCAGGCCACGGATATCATCGCGCTCCATGGCATAAGCCACATTGGCCAGAATAAATCCTTGCTTGGTGCCGCAGTCATAGGTGTTGCCATTAAACCGATAGCCTGAGAACTTTTGCTCATTTGCGAGCTTTAGCATCGCATCAGTGATCTGAATTTCGTTGCCAGCGCCACGCTCTTGTGTTTCCAAAATATCGAAGATTTCAGGCTGCAAGATATAGCGCCCATTGATGAACAGGTTTGAAGGTTCTGAACCCCGCGGCGGTTTTTCAACCATGCCAGTGATTTCAAAACCACCCTCAAGTTCTTCGCCAACACCCACAACACCATATTTATGGGCATCTTCCATGGCAACTTCTTCCACAGAGATCACATTGCCACCGGTCTTGTTATAAAGGTCCATCATGCCAGAGAG
This sequence comes from Rhizobiaceae bacterium, assembly GCA_017644105.1. Lineage (GTDB taxonomy): Bacteria > Pseudomonadota > Alphaproteobacteria > Rhizobiales > Rhizobiaceae > Lentilitoribacter. The sequence goes on from JAEPMD010000016.1 coordinate 68,208, forward strand.
ACAACCTTGTTTGTCTTGCATCACCATGTCCGGGAGCAAAAGCGCAAACGGTTCATCGCCAATGATATCGCGTGCGCACCATACTGCGTGTCCTAGTCCGAGAGGTTCTTGTTGACGGGTAAAGCTCGTCGCACCTGCTTTCGGCAGCATGCTGTTGAGCATGTCAAGTTCCGCATTTTTACCGCGATTTCGAAGCGTATCGTTGAGCTCATATTGAATGTCAAAATGGTCTTCAATAACTGCTTTGTTGCGTCCTGTTACAAAAACAACATGCTCAATGCCAGCCGCCATGGCTTCTTCAACCACGTATTGAACAACGGGCTTATCAACGATATTGAGCATTTCTTTGGGAACGGCTTTTGTGCCAGGGAGAAATCTGGTGCCGAGACCCGCCACGGGCAAAACGGCTTTTCTTACTTTCTTGGAACTTGTCATTTTCCTGTCCTACTCTTCATGAATGGGATTATTGTTATCAGGAGACTGATAGCTTCAAATTCCTAATGATTTGGCAATGACCTTGTTTTGCGCACATTTATGGTAACAATTAACTTAATTTGATTCTTTTGCAGTTACAAGTTGAGCATAACGAGATTTGGTGCAAATAGGCGAGACTAAAGGCGATGCAAATTCAGCATATTTGGAAGACGGTTTTTTATATTATCGTGTCTTTGGTGATATCGCTCAGCAGCGTGTCAGCGGACACAAAATTTCGTAATTGGATCAATGGTTTTTATGCAACAGCGGCGAAGAGTGGCATCACCAAAGCAACGTATAATCGCGCCTTTAGAGGTGTTCGGTCGCCTGATCCTCGGGTTCTTGAGCGCGCGCGATATCAGCCAGAATTTCGCACCAAGATATGGGACTATATCGACGCCAAAGTTAATCCCTATAGCCTAAATGAGGGTGCAAAGAAAAAACGCATTCATGCATCTGTGCTTCAGGCCTTGGAGGACCATTTTGGTGTAGATCAGCATGTTCTACTGGCATTATGGTCTGTTGAAAGCAATTACGGAGCTATTTTTAATGATCGATCCAAGCTATTTAACGCGCCTCATGCGCTTGCAACGCTTGCTTATGCCGATCGAAAGCGCTCAAAATATGCGCGCGCACAATTGGTCTCAGCTTTAAAGATTATCCAACAGGGTGATATTCAGCCCAGTGACATGTATGGATCTTGGGCAGGTGCGCTAGGCCAAACACAATTCATCCCGACGAGCTATCATCTATACGCTGTAGATGCCGATGGTGACGGCAAGAAAGATATCTGGCGCTCTGTGCCAGACGCTTTGGCAACAGCTGCTAATCTGCTTGTTAAAAACGGTTGGCGCCGTGGTGAAACATGGGGTTATGAGGCCAAAGCACCGCGTTCTGGGTATAAATATAATGGCCAGACTAAAACTTTGGCGCAATGGGCCAAGCTTGGATTTAAGCGACCTAATGGCAAAAAGTTCAGAGGCGCAGGTCGTCGTGCGGAGTTGAAATTTTTAGCCGGTGCAAATGGCCCTGCTTTCTTGATGATGCGCAACTTCTTTGTGATCAAAAAATACAATAACGCTAATTCTTATGCTCTATCTGTTGGATTACTCGCAGATCGATTGTCGGGATATCCTGGCATGGTACAACGTTGGCCACTGCCGCCGGGAGCACTTAATGTGGATGAAAAAGTCTTGTTGCAGAAAGGCTTAGCAAAACTCGGGTATTATAAAGGCGAGTTTGATGGCAATATCGGATCTGGATCGCGTGCATCTATTGCGAAGTTCCAAAAAAAATATGGCCTACCGGTTGACGAAAAACCATCGCAAAACCTGTTAAAAGCTGTTAAGAAAGCTGCTAGAATTAATTAGCTTTATTCGTTTTGGAAAATTGGTCGTGAAATACGGACTGAAATCTGTCGCATTTGTTTTGGCAATTGTCGTTGCACTTTCATTAGTCGCAACGTCGGTTGGGACTGATTTATTGGTGAGCCAAGCCTTCGCCGAGACAAAAATCGTTAAGGTGAAAAAGAAGCGAAACATTTTCCAGGCCATATTTGGTAATCGGAAAAAATCCAGCAAAAAAACCAAAGTTGTTAAACGCAAACGTAGCACGAAGTCCAGAACTGCTGTTGCTAAGGTGGAAAAAGTTGAGAATGCTCAAACCGTCCTGGTGATGGGTGACTTTATTGCCTCGGGCCTCGCAGATGGTTTGAAAGTTGCCTATGCGAAAAATCCAAATGTTGTCATTGTGAAAAAGACCCGCGGTTCTTCCACCATTGCTCGACCAGATAATTATGATTGGATCACCCAAACGCCGCTTGTTGTTGAAGAGGTCAAACCCTCTCTTGTGGTGTTTAATATTGGCGCCAGTGACCGGCAAGACATGAAGGTCGATGGCACATGGCTAGGTTTTGACAGCGAAGAATGGTGGGCTGAATATCGTACCCGTGTTGATAATTTAGCAACTGTGCTGCGCGCGCAAAATGTACCTGTTCTATGGGTGGGTGTGCCATCTTTCAAATATACGAAAATGACCAGAGATATTCTCGCATTTAATGGCATTTATCGTGATGCGATTGAAAAAGCAGGCGGTACTTTCGTTGATATTTGGGAAGGCTTTGTCGATGAAAACGGCAAATTTGTTTATACCGGATCCGATATCAACGGCCAACAGGTTCGCCTTCGCTCATCAGATGGTATTAACCTGACAAAGGCTGGAAAGCGTAAACTGGCGTTTTATGTTGAAAAGCCTGCCAGCCGTTTTCTTTCATTTGGCAATAGTCTATTAGCCGATCTTTATCGCGATGCGCAGACGTCAGCATTCTCCAATCGACCCGTGCAGGATCCGCGTCTTTTGACCAAAACGCGGGTTTATTCTTTCACTGACCCTGAGTTGGATGGCGGAGATTTTCTGCTTGGAGGCAATAGCCAAGCACGTGTCTTTAAGGAAAAATCACCGCTTGATAAGCTGATCGAAACCGGGCAATTGCCGGTGACGCAAACTGGCCGCGTTGATGATTTTACTTGGAAGGCATCTGCTGTGGTGAAAGAACCAGTGAAACCGGAAGAAAAAGCCGAAATCAAACCGGTTGCTCTGACGAACCCAGCAACGGCGACAAACTAATGATCACTTAAACGGATCTGAATAATTGGCTGGATTTTGTCCAGCCAATTTTGTTTCGTTAGCGTGGAAGAACTGTTTCGCCCATCAATTCTAGATCGATGGCACGCGCTGCCTGACGACCTTCACGGATCGCCCAAACAACCAATGACTGACCTCGGCGCACATCGCCTGCGACCCAAACGTTATCTACGCTGGATTTATAATCCTGGTCATTCGCAACGACCGCTTTTGAGCCTCGGCGGTCGGTTGTGATGGATAGAGCATTACCAAGTTCAGCCACAACGCTATCTTCGTAAGGACCGCGGAAACCAATAGCGATAAAGGCGAGATCCGCTTTGATGATAAATTCAGTGCCAGCTATTGGCTTACGTTGTTCGTCAACTTTGCAACATTTAACGCCAGTTAGAACACCATCTTCACCAACAAATTCGAGCGTACCGATTTGGAACTCACGCTCAACGCCTTCAGCTTGTGAAGATGAGACGCGCATTTTGGTTGCCCAGAAAGGCCAGACTGCGAGTTTGTCTTCAACTTCTGGCGGCTGAGGGCGAATATCGAGCTGTGTAACCTTCACGGCGCCTTGGCGGAATGCTGTGCCAACACAGTCAGATGCTGTGTCGCCACCACCGACAACAACAACATGTTTGCCGCCAGCTGTGATTTCTTCAGCTTCCCAACCAACACTTTGGATGTCTTCGCCACCGACGCGTTTGTTTTGCTGTACAAGGTAAGGCATCGCATCATGCACACCGTCAAGCTCTGTGCCATCCAGGCCAGATTCGCGCGGTGTTTCAGAACCACCTGCATAGAGTACAGCGTCATATTCTGATTTTAACTCTTCCACCGTTTTATCAACGCCAATATTCACATTGTAGAAGAAGGAAACGCCTTCGCCTTCCATTTGCTCAACGCGGCGATCGATATGGTGCTTTTCCATTTTAAAATCTGGAATACCGAAACGAAGAAGCCCACCGGCTTTTGATTCACGCTCGAAAACGTGGACATCATGGCCAACGCGACCTAATTGCTGTGCGGCTGCAAGACCTGCAGGGCCTGAACCGATGATTGCAACTTTCTTGCCAGTTTTATCTTTAGCTGGCTGAGATGCGTAATAGCCTTTTTCATAAGCTTTATCAGCAATCGCATTTTCGATTGTTTTAATTGTCACCGGAATATCTTCGAGATTCAATGTACAAGCTTCCTCGCAAGGCGCTGGACAAATACGACCAGTGAAATCGGGGAAGTTGTTGGTGGAGTGCAGGTTCTTAATCGCCGAATCCCAGTCATTGTTATAGACAAGATCATTCCAGTCCGGGATCTGATTGTTGATCGGACAACCCGTTTCATCATGGCAATAGGGAACACCGCAATCCATGCAACGTGCTGCTTGATCACGAAGAGATTCATCACTCATGGGAATGGTGAATTCTTTAAAGTGGCGAATTCGATCTGATGCTGGCTGATATTTCGCTGTGTGGCGATCTATTTCCAAAAATCCTGTAACTTTACCCATAATACAAATCCTTAATCCAATTGGACGGCGGTACCTGATGCAGATACCATCAGCATTGAGGAGTTGCCTCCAGCTGAAATATTTTCATAATCGATGTCGACACCGATAATTGCGTTTGCGCCAAGAGAAGCGGCCTCTGCGCGAAGCTCATCAAGTGCAATTTCACGAGCTTCACGAAGTGACTTTTCATAAGCGCCTGAGCGGCCACCCACAATGTCACGAATACCAGCAAGGAAATCCTTAAAGATATTCGTACCCAAAATAGCTTCACCGGTCACAATGCCGTGGTAACGCGTAATGGTCTTACCTTCGATGCTGTTTGTCGTTGATACGATCATTTAATTACTCCGCAGCTACTTTTGCATTTTCCATCTCTTGCAATGCGCGGCGATATTCAACTGGCATGACTTTACGGAATTTCGGACGATAATCAGACCAATTGTCCAAGATATCCTGTCCGCGCGTTGAACCAGTATGATGAACGTGATTAGCAATCAGCTTATACAGACGCTCTTCATCATTCTTAGTCATGTCAGATTTGACATCAACGCGGCCTTTATGCGCAAGGTCGCCACCGTGGTGGTGCAGTTTTTCCAAAATATCATCTTCTTCTGGAACCGGCTCAAGTTCCACCATAGCCATGTTGCAGCGCTCTGCGAAGTCATTGGTTTCATCCAAGACATAAGCCACGCCACCAGACATGCCAGCGGCAAAGTTTCTGCCTGTTTTACCAATCACAACAACCAGACCACCGGTCATATATTCACAACCGTGATCGCCAACACCTTCAACAACGGCAATAGCACCAGAGTTACGCACGGCAAAACGCTCGCCCGCAACACCGCGGAAATAACATTCACCGCCAATCGCACCATAAAGAACGGTGTTACCCACAATGATGGATTCTTCAGCTACGATATTGGCGTCTTGAGGCGGTTTGATCACAATGCGACCGCCTGACAGACCTTTACCGACATAGTCATTTCCATCACCTGTAAGATTAAAGCTCACACCTTTGGTCAAGAATGCACCGAAGGACTGGCCGGCTGTACCTTCGAGATCAACGGAAATCGTGTCTGTTGGTAGGCCTTTATATCCATAGCGACGGGCAACTTCACCAGAGAGCATCGCGCCTGTTGAACGGTCAACGTTTTTAATCTCAGTTGAGATCTTAACAGCTTCACCATTTTCAAGCGCTGGTTTGGCTTGTTCAATAAGCTTGCGATCCAAGATGTCTACAATTGGATGATCCTGACGCATTGTCCAATAGATGTCTTCTTTTGCCGCTTCAGGCTTGTAGAATACATTGGTGAAGTCCAATCCTTCAGCTTTCCAACGCTCAACCAATTTTTCTTTTTCAAGAAGTTGAGATTGCCCGATCAAATCATCGAATTTTGTAAAGCCCATCTCTGCCATCAATGCGCGGATTTCTTCTGCAACAAAGAAGAAGTAATTGATTACATGCTCAGGAGTTCCTTTAAAGCGTTTGCGCAAGACAGGATCTTGTGTAGCAACACCAACCGGGCAAGTGTTTAGGTGACATTTACGCATCATGATACAGCCAGCTGCAATCAAGGGCGCGGTAGAGAAACCAAATTCATCAGCGCCTAGCAATGCACCAATAATCACGTCGCGACCGGTTTTAAGACCACCATCAACCTGCAAGGCAATACGCGAACGCAAGCCGTTGAGCACAAGTGTCTGATGTGTTTCAGCCAGACCAAGTTCCCATGAAGAACCAGCGTGTTTTAAAGATGTCAAAGGAGATGCGCCAGTACCACCATCAAATCCTGAGATTGTGATGTGATCAGCACGTGCTTTGGCAACACCTGCTGCAACAGTTCCTACACCCACTTCAGACACAAGCTTCACGGAGATATCTGAAACTGGGTTCACGTTTTTCAAATCGTAGATAAGTTGCGCCAAATCTTCGATTGAATAAATGTCATGGTGCGGTGGTGGTGAAATAAGACCAACACCTGGTGTTGAATGGCGGGTTTTCGCAATAGTTGCATCCACTTTGTGGCCTGGCAATTGTCCGCCTTCGCCAGGTTTTGCACCTTGCGCAACTTTAATCTGGATCATGTCAGAATTGACAAGATATTCAGTTGTTACACCAAAACGACCTGAAGCAACCTGTTTGATCACTGAACGCTCAGGGTTCGCTGTGCCATCTGGAAGCGGATTAAAGCGATCAGGTTCTTCACCACCTTCGCCTGTGTTTGACTTGCCGCCAATTTCGTTCATGGCAATTGCGAGCGTAGTATGTGCTTCACGACTGATTGAACCAAATGACATTGCGCCTGTTGAGAAGCGTTTTACAATTTCGCTTGCAGATTCAACATCGTCAATTGAAACGGCTTTGCGGCCATCTTCTTCTGCATTTTTGATCTTGAACAGACCACGGATAGTGTTCAAGCGCAGCGAGGATTCGTTGACCATTTTGGCAAATTCATTGTAGCGATCTTGCGCATTGCCGCGCACGGCATGTTGAAGCGCAACAACAGCACCTGGTGACCAAGCGTGATCTTCACCACGGGTTCTGTAGCCATATTCGCCGCCCACTTCGAGGAAGTTTCTCAAAACAGGGTCTTTGCTAAATGCAGCTGTGTGACGTTCAGCCGTTTCAGCTGCCACTTCTTTCAGGCCTACACCTTCAATTTTTGTCGCTGTGCCTGTGAAGTATTTATCCACAAACTCAGTTGAAAGGCCAACAGCGTCAAAGATCTGAGCTCCGCAATAAGACTGGTATGTTGAAATGCCCATTTTGGACATAACTTTCAAAATGCCTTTGCCGATTGCTTTGATATAACGTGTCACAACTTCATGACGATCAACTTCCGGTGGGAAAGCATTGTTCTCATGCATGTCAATCAGCGTATCAAAGGCCAGATATGGGTTGATCGCTTCCGCGCCAAATCCTGCCAAACAACAGAAGTGATGCACTTCGCGTGGTTCACCTGATTCAACCACAAGACCTACAGATGTCCGTAAGCCCTTGCGGATAAGGTGGTGGTGAACAGCAGCCGTTGCCAATAGCGCAGGAATTGCCAAACGATCTGGGCCAATGCGGCGATCTGACAAGATGATGATGTTATAATTACCACGCACGGCTTCTTCAGCACGCTCGCAAAGATTTGTTAGCGCGGCATCCATGCCTTCAGGGCCTTTTGAACTATCATAGCTCATGCCAAGTGTTTTGGTGTCAAAACGATCATCCATTTGGCTGATAGAGCGGATTTTTTCCAAGTCGCCATTTGTCAAAATCGGTTGACGCACTTCAAGACGTTTGAGTTTCGATGCGCCTTCGTGATCAAGAAGGTTTGGGCGTGGGCCAATAAAGGACACCAAGCTCATCACCAATTCTTCGCGAATTGGATCAATTGGCGGGTTGGTGACCTGCGCGAAGTTCTGCTTGAAATAGGTATAAAGCAGCTTCGATTTTGCAGACATTGCCGAGATCGGCGTATCTGTGCCCATGGAGCCGATGGCTTCTTGACCTGTCGTCGCCATTGGTGACATCAAAATTTTGGTGTCTTCCTGGCTATATCCGAAGGCCTGCTGACGATCGAGCAAAGATACATCATGGCGTACGGCGCGAGGTTCAACAGGATCTAAGTCTTCCAAGATAAGCTGTGTGTTATCCAACCATTCCCGATATGGGTGGCTGTCTGCCAATTGAGATTTAATCTCATTGTCAGAGATGATGCGGCCTTCTTCCATATCAATAAGAAGCATTTTACCCGGCTGCAAACGCCATTTCTGAACGATGCTTTTCTCTTCAACTGGCAATACGCCTGCTTCAGATGCCATAATGATGCGATCATCATTGGTGACGATGTAACGCGCAGGACGCAGACCGTTACGATCTAGTGTCGCCCCGATTTGGCGACCATCTGTAAAGGCAACAGCTGCTGGGCCATCCCATGGCTCCATCAATGCCGCATGGTAGTTATAAAAAGCTTTGCGATCTTCAGACATAAGCTTGTTGCCAGCCCATGCTTCTGGGATCAGCATCATAACAGCATGCGCCATTGAATATCCACCTTGGATCAAGAATTCCAAAGCATTGTCAAAACAAGCTGTATCTGATTGGCCTTCGTAGGAAATTGGCCACATTTTCTCAATGTAATAGATGCCTGACGTGCTGCCATCCAGTTTACATTGCCGCGCAATGTGTTGATCTCACCATTATGCGCAACCATGCGGTAAGGGTGAGACAAACGCCAGGATGGGAATGTGTTGGTTGAAAAACGCTGGTGAACGAGCGCGACAGCGGATTCAAAGTGAGGGTCAGCCAAGTCTTTGTAATAGGCGCCAACTTGGTAAGCCAAGAACATGCCTTTATAAACAATAGTTCTGGCTGAGAATGAAACTGGATAAAAAGTTTCACTGTCAAATTTATGCGTATCCAACAAGCGGTTAGAAATCACTTTGCGAAGTGTATAGATCGCGCGCTCATATTCATCATCATCCGTCATGTTTTCATCACGACCAACAAAGATCTGGTGGTGGATCGGCTCGGTGGCCGCAATTTCAGGATCTTTAGATAAAGATGAATTATCAACAGGCACATCGCGAATTGTAATGAGCTCGAAGCCTTCTTCGATGATGGTATCTGTAATCACATTGAGGATGTTTTGGCGAATGTCATCATCTTGTGTGAGAAAGAAATAGCCAACGCCGTAATTACCGGCTTCTGGCAATTCCACGCCATCTTTAGCCAATTCTTCTTTAAAGAATGTATGCGGAATTTGCATAAGCATACCCGCGCCATCGCCCATAAGGGGGTCTGCACCCACGGCACCGCGGTGTGTCAGGTTCTCAAGCATGAACAAGCCGTCTTGCACGATCTGATGGGATTTCTCACCTTTCATATGCGCGACGAAGCCAACACCGCAGGCGTCATGCTCATTGCGTGGATCATACATGCCCTGTTTATGAGGCAAGCCAAAAGTGTGAACAGGTTTTCGCGTATCAGCTTGATTAGCTGTTACGTTTTGCTGTTTTGGCGCGGATGGCGAATGTTTCGTCATCGTCTCGTCTCCTTCTGGCCCTTCGGGCGTTTAACCTGCTCCGGCTTCTTTAAAGCGCGAAGATTACTCCGATCAAGTTTGTTTCATCCCAAAATCCAAGTTTTATGACACGCATGAAAATACGTGGGCATTGCTTTAAGATTTTGTGATGCACCAATTTTTCAGCTTCCGCGTTCTCTCAAGACTTGCGGTAATCTGCGCTGGCATTGATCACGTGTTACGTAAATTTGTAAGCTTACGTAGAGATAGGACAGTAAGTCTGTCCTATTCTTGTGGTTCTATGCCAGAACATATGACGTTTCGCAAGGTCAGGCCGACATTTTTATTGGGGCGCTGCGGCAAAATTCCCAGAAATTAACAGTATCTGAGCGTTTATTGCTGCTGAATTATTGTTGCTGCTCATTATATAATGTCAGCCAAAGCATGTCCATTATTTGTGCATATGTGTTCTTGTGGTAAGATATGGGTAAGCTTGGTGAAGTTTATTGAGTTCTCCGGCGATAAACTAATTCTCGCGAAATGCTCACATTCAGTTGATCAAATCTAACGCGTCGTTGATTTCCAATTGATCTGTGATTTCGTTAGTAATGTTTTTGTCGGGTCACTAACGACCCAAAACGATGAATGGTCATCCTAAGGAGAATTTAAATGTCTAAGAAAATTGTTGGTGCATCTGCACTTGCTGGCGCAGTAGCTATGGCTCTTTCAGGTGCAACTTTGGTTGCTTCTACAACTGGCGCATCTGCAGCTAAAGAAAAATGCTACGGCGTTTCTCTAGCTGGTAAAAACGATTGTGCTGCTGGCCCAGGTACTTCATGTGCAGGTACTTCTACAGTTGACTACCAAGGCAATGCTTGGAAATCAGTTGAAGCAGGTACATGTGTATCAATGGCACTACCTGGCGATCGTAAAGGTTCACTTGAGCCTCTAACACGTGACCTACCAGCTTAATTATTAGGCTCATTGTTTGTCAGATAGGAGTGATGAGATGTTGAATGCCACCCCCCGGCCTATCCCAGCTGATCATGAATATCTGGCAGAGTGTTCGGTTCCTGCAAGAGCGGGAGCCGGACTCAATGGTCAGCATGTCGACGACATCTTGTCAGACGATTACAAGATGGGTTTTTTTGAGGTCCATGCTGAAAACTATATGGGCGAGGGCGGATTACCGCACCAAGCGCTCACACAAATTCGAAATAATTTTCCCATAACGGTACATGGCGTTGGCCTTTCCATCGGATCAGAGCGTGGTCTTGATGAAGACCATATCGAGCGTTTGGCAAAGGTTGTTGATCGCTATCAGCCGGGCATTGTGTCCGAGCATTTAGCCTGGTCCACCCATGATAATCATTATTATAATGATTTATTGCCGGTACCCTATGATCAAGCAACTTTGGACCGAGTGGTCAGTCACATCGGTCAGGTTCAAGATAGGCTGAAACGCCCGATATTGCTTGAAAATCCATCTACTTATGTTGCATTTGAGCAATCGACTATGAGCGAGACAGATTTCATCACCGAAATCGCCCGTCGCGCTGGATGTGGTCTTCTGCTCGATATCAACAATGTGTTCGTGTCAGCCACAAACCACAAATATAGCCCTGAGAAATATCTCTCTGAATTTCCTCTTGGCCATGTTGGTGAAATTCATCTGGCAGGACATGCGGAAGACAAAGATGACGATGGCGAGACATTGCTCATTGATGCACATGATCGCCCGGTTGCTGATGAAGTTTGGAAGCTCTATCAGGATGTCGTCACCCAAATGGGCCCGATTCCAACTTTGATTGAGTGGGATAATGATGTGCCCGAATGGCATATCTTGCGCCGCGAAGTAAAAATTGCCGAAGCTATTTTGGACGTGGTTCCGGAGCATCCCTTATTAGGAGAACGTCATGCCAGCGCGGCTGAGTGAATTGTCTGACGAGTACAATGTCACTCAAGATACGTTTTCGTCCCTTTTATTAGATCCCGAGCTTCCATGCCCTAAGGGCTTGGTCAGTCCATCGGGCAAAGTGGATGTTAAAAGATTTTCAGTTTATCGAAACAATGTGGTTGTCGGCTTAACCGGCGCAATTGCGGATATTTTTCCTGCCATACAACGTTTGCTTGGTGAAGAAGCCTTTATGTCATTGGCGCGTCTTTTTGTTGCCGATAATCCTCCTACTTCGCCATTGATGTTTCAATATGGCTCAGGTTTTGCAGCGTTCTTGGAAGCTTTTGAACCGCTTAAAGACTATCCGTATTTGGGCGATGTTGCGCGCATTGAACGTCTGTGGCTTGATTGTTTTCATGCAGCAGATGCTGAACCTATAGCGCCGGATGCATTGTCCGCGTTTCCACCTGAAAGCTTGGGTGATCTCGTGTTTGAACCGCATCCCGCGGCGTGTTTGTTTTCCAGCCAATATGCTGCTGTTTCTATCTTTTCAGCAAACCGGCAAGGTGCTTCTATGGAAGGTATTAATCCTGCAGCGCCGGAGGATTGCCTGATTTCACGACCAGATGCGCAGGTTGATGTGCGTCATATTCCGCAAGCTGCAACAGTGTTTTTCCAAACCTTGTTTGATGGTCAAACACTTGGTGAGGCTGCAAATGCAGCGAGCAGCCAAGATCCTGAATTTGATATCTCCATGGCGATTTCAACCATGTTGGAAGCAGGCGTATTTACGAGCTGTAAATTAATCAACGAAGAGCCAGGTTCAACTGGTCAATAATACTTAAAGAAAAAAGGGCGACAAAATGAATGGTTTAATCAATCTAATACGCAATCTACATGATGGCGTTTTCAACTTTATAACACGTATCACTGAGGGTTGGTTTCTCGGGCTTTTCGCCCGCTTTACATTCGTTGCCGTTTTATACGGATATTATTTCAATTCAGCGCTGACAAAAGTCAATATTGATGAAGGTGGCATCTTGGGTTTCTTCCAGATCACCGATGGCGCTTATTTCCAGATCGTTATGCCGGCAGTTGAAGCGGCTGGTTTTGATCCATCAGCTGTTGCGTTCTTCCCACATGGCTTGATCGTGTTTTTAGGCACTTATGCAGAATTTATCTTACCTGCACTCATTGTAATCGGTTTGTTCTCACGCGTTGCTGCGGCCGGGATGATCGGTTTTATTATCGTGCAGTCGCTCACAGATGTATTTGTTCATAACATTGGTGCGGAAAGCACGGGCGCACTGTTTGACCGTTTCCCAGATTCATTGATCCTTGATCAGCGTTTGCTTTGGATCTTTGTGCTTGTGGTGATTGTGCTTAAAGGCGCGGGCAAAGTCTCCGTTGATCACGTGCTTTCCAAACGCGCATCAGCATAAGAATATTATCTCATGAGAAATAAAAAATGGCGTCCGATTGGGCGCCATTTTCCGTTTTGAACTTCGACCTCATGAGGGAGGAGGGGGAGGAGGTCGGCCGAAGCTCAAATGATGATGAAGAATTTAAGCTTTTTCTTCTTCAATCTGCTTAGTTTCAGCCGTTACTTGTGGGGCTGCAGAGATCGCGATTTTACGCAGTTTCTTTTCTTCTGGAACTTCGCGAACGAGATTAATATAGAGCAAGCCATTTTTCAGGTTCGCACCATTGATATGCATGTGTTCTGCAAGCTGGAATCTGCGCTCAAATGCACGGGTTGCAATGCCGCGATGTAGATAAGTGGCCTCATCTTGCTCGTCTGAGGCTGATTTTTCGCCGCGAATTGTCAATGTGTTCTCGCGCGCTTCAACATCAAGCTCGTCTTCTGCAAAGCCGGCTACAGCCATTGTGATGGTGTAAGCATCTTCAGCAGTGCGCTCGATATTATATGGCGGATATGATTTGGTTTGTTCAGGCTGACCCAAGCTATCTAGCATTGTAAATAGACGGTCAAAGCCAACTGTTGAACGATAAAAAGGTGAAAAATCTACGTGACGCATGTGTGTTCTCCATTGAGCAACTAGTGTTTTGCGTTAACAATATTGATCCCATTTTGGCGATCAATTTGCGGTTATGACAGACCCGTTATCGGCGCCTGTAAACAATAGATGGGGAGCAATTTTTCGCATTTCAAGAGATGAATTTGATTTTTTGAATTTATCGATTTCGCATACTAATCGTTGATATCGAGGCAAATTGTGCTTTTTCTTTTGACCTTGCACTATGCAGTGATTATGACCCGCTATAGGTTGGAAAACATCATGAGTGCAATACTATTTTCATCGCCCGGCAATCCGGTCCCTGAAGATCACAAAGCGGGATATTTTACCGGTTGTGACGGGCGTCAAATACGTTATGCCATTTTCAGATCCACCGGTCAGAACGCCAAGGGTACGATCGTACTCTTGCACGGGCGCAATGAATGTATTGAAAAATATTTTGAAACCATAAAGAATTTCACCGAAGCCGGATTTTGGGTCGCCACTTTTGACTGGCGCGGGCAGGGTGGTTCGGAGCGAATTTTGCGCAATACAAAGCGCGGTTTTGTAAGATTTTTTCGCCATTTCGAAGATGATCTCAAGATCTTTTTAGAACAGGTTGTCTTGCCGGATACGCGATATCCATTTTATGCCATTGCGCATTCCATGGGTGGTCTGATTTTACTGTCGGCATCCCCAAATATTGCCAACCGGATTGATCGCATTGTCTTGCTCGCACCCTTTATTGGGACGCGTATTTCCGGGCTGAAGCTGGTTATAACCAAGTTTTTGCTTGGATTTCTCAACGCCTTTGGATTTGGTTCATTCCCGATTTTAAGGCGCCGTCAATCTGCAGAAGCGCGGCTGAATGTTTTAACATCAGACGAAAAACGTTTTGTTCGAAATGACAAGATATTTGAGGCTTATCCTGAGTTTGAAACAGGCGTTCCCTCGATCAGATGGTTACATCTAATGTTCAAGGCAATGAAACAAGTGAATAAGCAATCGCATTTGGAACGCATAACCATTCCAACAATTATTTTGTCGGGAAGTCATGATGGCATCGTGCCTATTGAAGCGGTTGAGGATTTAAGCACCAAGTTCCGTGCTGGGCAATTAATCCCCTTCGATGGTGCGCGTCATGAACTTATGAGTGAGGTTGATATTTATCGCGAACCGACACTTGCCGCCACCATAGCATTTTTTACCAAACCTGAAGATGACTAGCGCGTGAGTGTAAGTCCAAAGCCAATTGAGGTGTCATCAACATCATCAGCGCTGCCAACGCGATCGGTGCGCGTAAAGCTAAGATCACCATTCATACTTAAATAACGATTGATGGCCCAGTCAAAGGCCAGGCTTGCTCCGTAGATACTCTCATTTGGAATGGATGTCGATCCGCGGAAATCTCTGACAGAATAGTCAAGCCCAAGCGTTGCGTTTAAGCGACGGGTGATTTCTTGTGAGAGATCAAAAGTGCCTGCATAAAGGATTGACCCTGATTGACCTGCAGTGGTCGAGGGTTCAACACTTGTCGCCAATCCAAATGTTGCAGATGTACCACGTCGCGGTGACCAGTTTAGTTCGCTCTCAAATGTCGCCGTTTTGATATCTGGCAGCGTTGCATCCTCAAAGATATTGGCAATATAACCAATAGAGGCTTCGCCTGATAGTTTGTCACCCAAATCGGCGGTTACACCCGTGCGCAATCCGTAGCTTGTGAATTCGCGATTGGTCCCCGTGCTGTCGATGTTTTGATCATAGTTCGTTTTGCTGATTTCACCCTCGATGAACGGCATTAAAACCGGATTGGCCGCATATTGAAGACGTAAAGCGATGCCCAAATTTGTCCGATCCCTATCATCGCCAGAAACAATAATATTACCTGGAAGTGTCGCATCTCCATTGATGACGCGGGTCAAGCTGCCGGTGACTGAACCCCGCAAGATCCCTAGCTCTTTCGTTAAGCCCAAGGAGGTTGAAAAGGTATGAATATTTGCTTGACTGGTGGCGTTGCTCACTGCTGTCGGATCATTCCGGTTTTCTTTGGAAAAATTATAGCTGCTAATCAAGTTTGCTGTGAGCAAATCATTAATGTTAAACTCGAGATAACTTGTCAGATCAACAGATGGGCTTTCTTCGATCGTTCCGCGAATGTTTTTCTGAAGGATTGCGGAGCCCGTGACGTTTAACGAATGTCGTGACCAATCAGATTCCAGCGTTGCCCCTAAATTTGTCTGGTTATATGTCCGCGTTTGCGTGCTCGTTGCTGTTTTCTGACGTTCATAAATGACTTGATTTTGTATGGATGGCCTTAACGTCAAAGTCCCCAAACGTATACCAGGTGCTGAACCATCATCGGCATTGGCTAAATCTCTGGGCTCATTAATGGCGCCTGTTGATATATTTTGCCGTGCGCGATCGAGCTCAGACAATTGATTTAAATTGGTAACTGACTGCGGTGTTTCTGAGGCTAGTTCCTCCGCGGTTAAATCCGTCGGAAGGCTTTGTGCAAGAGAAGCTGTTGACGCGAGCAGCATATAGATCAATGCCATCGTTGATCCCTTAACTGTCGTTGTGGGAAAACGAGTGCTTTGTGCTGATTTCAAAATGGCTTTACCAATATGCATATTCGCCGAACTTTCGCGCGTCGGAGTTATTAGCAATTAGTAAATCTTTATGGTTAACGTTTCGTTTATAAATGCTGAAACGACAGGCTTATTTAGATTGCGATTAAGCCTGTTTGACCGCTAATCGATTGGAATTTGCAGAAACAATTTCAATAGTGTCACCGGCCTTTAAATCGGGACCTTCAATCACCCACAAAGTGTCATCCAATTTGATGCGGCCGCGGCCATTTTCAATTGGTTCATCCAATGTTGCTTTCCGGCCAATCAAACGCTGGGTCCGCTGGTTCAAAAGCGGTTCGTCGCTTTCTCTGCCGCGATCCGCGATATATTTTTTGCCGATATAGGATGATGCGACTGCTAGAATAGCGAAAATTGTAAGCTGAACCTGCCATGGCCAAATGCCGGATTCCCACAATAGGAACGAAGCCAGACCAACGATCATCGCCGCTATACCAATCCACAATAAGAAGATACCTGGAATTATTATTTCAAGGCCAAGAAGGATGAGGCCAACAACCCACCAAATCCAAGGGCCAAGCTCTGATACAATAGTATTGATCATGCGCGTGGACCTGTGCGCGGCGTTGTGCGAACGGGGCGCGATGAAGGGCTTGAACCTTCATCATCGTCACCGCCAAAGACTTCCTTGGCGATGGAACCAATGCCACCTAAGGAACCAATCAATGATGAAGCTTCCATTGGCATGAGTACGATTTTTGAGTTTTTGGCAGAACCGATATTGGTCAAAGCTTCGGTGTATTTTTGTGCGACGAAATAGTTGATGGCCTGCATGTTACCTTCTGAGATCGCAGTTGAAACCATGGTTGTCGCTTTCGCTTCCGCTTCTGCCAAACGCTCACGCGCTTCCGCATCGCGGAAGGCCGCATCACGTCGACCTTCAGCTTGCAAAACCGCGGCTTGTTTTTCACCTTCAGCACGCAGAATTTGTGAATTTCTCGTGCCTTCCGCTTCCAAGATTTCCGCGCGTTTTTCACGTTCCGCCTTCATTTGACGACCCATGGATTCGATCAAGTCGCGCGGTGGTGCGATGTCTTTAATTTCAACGCGGGTAATTTTTATACCCCAGGGAGCTGCGGCTTCATCAACGACTTTGAGGAGACGCTCATTAATCGCATCGCGATTGGACAAAAGATCATCGAGATCCATGGAACCCATTACGGATCGAATATTGGTCATGGCCAAATTGACGAGCGCATTTTCCAAATTATTCACCTGATAGGCCGCTTCAGCCGCATTGAGAACCTGATAAAAAGCAACAGCATCAGCTGCAACAGATGCGTTATCGCGGGTGATAACTTCTTGCGTTGGGATATCGAGAACCTGTTCCATCATGTTCATTTTGGCGCCAATACGGTCGACAAAGGGTACGATTAATCGCAGGCCGGGCGCGAGCGTTGTGGTATATCTGCCAAAACGTTCAACGGTATATGAAAAACCTTGTGGCACAGTTTTAACACTGGATGCCAAGAATATGATCGCCACAAACACGACCACAATGACGGTGATATCCAAACCTTCGATAAACACGATGACAACTCCCAAAATTAGATAAATTCAGGCTTAAGATAGGAGTTTAGTCACAGTTTTACAAGCGTTTGGATCAGATCTTCAACGCTTATAAACGCTTGATTGCAGGTTCTAAAGCCAGCCGCCAAGCTCGCGCATCACCACTGATTTAATCACGGTCATTCCTTCTTCGCTGTCGTTTAGACAAGGGATATGGCTAAAGTTTTCGCCGCCGTGTTCATGGAAGATTTCCTGCGCCTCTTCACCCATTTCTTCAAGGGTTTCAAGACAATCCGACACAAAGCCTGGGTTTAGGATTGCGATGCTTTTGGTGCCGGCTTTTGCTAATTCCTCAACCGTCACATCCGTATATGGCTGTAGCCATTCTTCTGGGCCAAAACGTGATTGGAAGGTTGTCATTAAACGACCTTCTTCCCAACCAAGTCTGTCATTTAAGAGACGGGATGTTTTATAGCAATGACAATGATACGGATCGCCCTTCTTAAAGTAAGACTGCGGAATGCCGTGATAGGACGCGATCACTTTTTCCGGTTCGAAATCAAGGTTGGCAAGATGTTTTTCGATCGATATTGCCAGGGCTTCGATATAAACCGGATCGTCGTGATAAGCGGGCACTGTCCGGATTGCCGGTTGCCAACGCATATCAAGCAATGTTTGGAATGTTTTATCGTTCACCGTTGCCGTGGTAGCCGCAGCATATTGCGGATAGAGCGGGAAAATCACGATACGATCGCAGCCAGCATTTTTAAGCGCGTGCAATTTATCGGGGATGGATGGTTGGCCATAACGCATGGCCCAATCGACCATGATATGCTCGTGCGAGGCCATCATTTCAGCGAGTTTTTCAGATTGGCCCCGCGTATAGGTGCGTAGGTAGCTTTCGTCTAGTTCATTGTTCCAGATGGACTTGTAAGCTTCGCCAACTTTTTGGGGGCGCTTGTTTAAAACAATGCCGAATAGGATCGGATACCAAAGAACTTTTGGCCACTCGATCACGCGCGCATCTGTTAGAAATTCTTTTAAGTATCGACGCATGGATGTGTAATCCGTGCCATCCGGTGTTCCCAAATTGACGAGCAAAACGCCAACCTTTCCAACGTTTACGGGTGGGTGTTCTTTGGGCAAATTTGTGGGAACAGGGGTAAATTTCATAAAACGGGAACCATATGTTGAATGCAGTTAGACCTATATACGCTCTAAAATACAAATTGGTCCAAAAAAATCTAAAGTTTTACATGCGGCAAATTATATAGGTGCCAAAACAAAAAGGCCCCGGATGATGTCCGGAGCCTAGATGATTTTAGTCTAAACTGAAAATTTATTTCAATTACAATTACTTAGCAGTGATACGTCCGTCGAGGAACGGTTTATAAGGTTGGTTGACTGCAAGATATTCAGCGACAACATCGGCCAAATCCGGACCGTAGTCATAGGCATTCATACCGCCGGATGCGAAGATTTTATAACCGTCGCCACCACCACGCATGTAGTTGTTGGAAACAACGCCGTAAGTCGCACCTGCATCGATTGGTGATGCAGATCCATCTGCGCCTACAACCATAACATCGCTGATGCGCTCGCCAGCTGGTTTGCTTGCATCAAATGTATATTTAAGGCCAGCAACTTGTGGGAAACGACCTTTCACGTCTTCGATTTGGCTCACACCATTTTCCAATGCAGCGACAACATCCGCACCTTTGAGCTGGAATGTAGAAAGCGTGTTTTGGAATGGCAAAACAGTAAGCACTTCACCCATAGTAATTTCACCTGCATCAATAGATGCGCGCAAGCCACCACCGTTTTGTATGGCAATGGAAACGCCTTGATCCGCCACACGTGCAAGCATTGCATCGGCAACCAGGTTACCCATCTGGCACTCTTGTGTACGGCAGAAGCTGCGATCACCTTCAATGGCTGCATCAGCGCTTGCCACAACACGATTTTTCATTTCGTCAATTGGACCGGCAAGTTCAGCAACCCGGGCGACGATTTCAGCATCTTCTTCAACGGATGCATCCAGAACGATTGTATCACCTGTTGCAGATGTTACATTGCCTGCATCATCGAAATTGACTTTGAGATGACCAACATATTTTGAGTAGGCATAGGCTTGTACAACCGGTACATCCCCTACCATTGTTGGATAAGCCATGGCGCCTTCAACTGAGTTTGACATGAGCGTGTGAGAGTGGCCACCGACTACAACATCGATGCCGTCAACTGCTTCTGCGATTTCTAGATCTTTTGCCAAGCCGACATGGTTGAGCGCGATTATGATATCAACACCTTCACCTTCAAGCGCTGCAACATCGGCTTTTAAGCTTTCAATCTCATCCGTGAAGATGACAGCGCCTGATGGCGATGATGTTTCAACAGTATCAGCAGCAAGGGCTGAAATGATGCCGATCTTTTTACCACCAATTTCCAATACAACGTGGTTTTCCACCTTGCCTTTGAGAATGTTTGATTGGCTGACATCAATATTGCCAGAGATGATTGGGAAGGAAACGGCATCAGCTAGTTTTGCAAGACCTTCATCGCCATCATCAAATTCGTGGTTGCCCACTGCCATGACGTCAAAACCAACTTTTTCAGCCAGTTCAGCCTCAACATCACCCTTATATGTCGTATACATCAAGGAGCCTTGATATTGATCGCCAGCATCTAAAACGATGGTATTTTCATCAGCTAAATCAGCGCGTAATTTGTCTAACATTGTTTTGACACGTGCGTATCCGCCAAAGCATTTGCCTTCTGCATTGTCTTCCGAACCACAGGTAGAATCATATTTGTTAATAGGCTCAACACGGCTGTGCAAATCATTGATGTGAAGAATATTCAGCGAATAGTCAGCCTGAGCTACGACAGTTGAAAGCGCGAGGGTCGCCGCACTAAGCCAAAGTGTTGTTCTAAATTTCTGCATTTAAGCACTCCCAGAATTAGTGAAATAAAATCCGCATTGGTTTTCTGTTATCGCGGATATTTTAAAGTCGATCTATCATCCCAAGATGACAATCACTTGAAAGCAATGGTTCCATTATAGGAAGAAAAGTGCAAGCCTAAAGCTATACAAATTATAATATTTATTCACATTTAAATTGTGAGACTTTTAAGATCGTCTGACGAGTGAAAACTGGGTGCCTTCGCTCGATGTGCAATTCATTTGTGTGGACGTTGCGAGTGCGCAATTGACTTGGGACACGCTTTGACGAACCAAAGAACGCAATTGAATTTCTGCAAGTGTTGGTGAAACCTGGGTGTAACTGCCTACAGCAAGCAGGGTATTTGTGCCATCAGTTGTTTTGGTCTGGAATTGACCATTATTGAATGTTGAGAGAATGCCGTTTTGATCGAGCCATTCACCTTCAAAATCAGAAACAGGCGCAGATGATGGAATAAATGTTTGGGTTTGGCAGGCAGCCAATCCAATTGACAAGAGTCCGACGAGCCAAATTTTCTTGTTGTCCAACATGCTTCACCCCTATTTTATCTTACCTTTTTGCGCCGAACAGATGGCGAAAACAAGGCAAGGTATCAATTATCCAAGTTGTTCATCGAGCTCTTCAAGCTCGTTTATCAGCCCCTCAATCATTGAAAGGCCCTTGTCCCAGAAATCAGGCTGCGCTGCATCAAGTCCAAACGGAGCCAGTAATTCACTATGATGTTTTGTACCACCGGCCCGCAGCATATCAAAATAACGCGCTTGAAAATCATTATCCGCATTTTGGTATACCGCGTAAAGTGAGTTCACAAGACAATCTCCAAATGCATAGGCGTAGACATAAAATGGTGAGTGGATGAAATGTGGAATATAAGTCCAGAAAGTATCGTAACCCTCCCTCAAATCGATGGCCGGGCCCAAACTTTCTGCTTGAACCGACATCCATAATTCACCGATTTGGTCACTGGTTAACTCACCTTGACGCCTTACTGTATGTAATTTTCTTTCAAACTCATAAAATGCGATTTGCCGGACAACAGTATTGATCATGTCCTCGACTTTTTGGGCCAAAATTGCTTTACGCTCACGTGCGTCATCTGTTTTGTTGAGAATAGCACGGAATGTCAGCATCTCCCCAAAGACGGATGCCGTTTCAGCCAATGTAAGTGGTGTTGATGCCATGAGCGCGCCTTGACCTCCGGCCAAAACTTGATGCACACCATGTCCCAATTCATGCGCAAGTGTCATAACATCGCGCGCCTTTCCCATGTAATTAATCAATACATAAGGATGGACAGAGGGAACAGTGGGATGTGCAAAAGCACCGGGGGCTTTACCTTCTCGATTGGCTGCATCAATCCAGCCCTTGTCGAAAAAATCTCTCGCAGTCTCAGCCATTTCAGGCGCAAATTCGGAATACGCTGACAGCACGATGTCTTTTGCATCTTCCCAAGCCACAAGTGATTTCGGTGTTTCAGGGAGCGGCGCATTTCTGTCCCAGTAATTGAGTTTTTCGACACCGAGCCACTTTGCTTTCAGTTTATAATATCTGTGCGAAAGACGCGGATAAGCGTTTTTAACTGATACCATCAGTGCATCGACGACGTCGCGTTCAACACGGTTTGCCAGATGACGGCTGTCGGCAATATCTTCAAATCCACGCCAACGATCGGAAATTTCTTTATCTTTAGCCAGCGTATTGGTGATCAGCGTGAATATACGCAGATTTTTGGAGAATGTTTCAACCAGCGCTTTGGCCGCTTTTTCCCGGATTTTCGGATCAGCTTCCTGTAAAAGATTTAACGTAGGTTCAAGCGGAAATTTCTCCCCATCGATATCGAAGCGTAAATCCGCCATTGTCTCGTCGAATAATCTGTTCCAGGCGCCGTGCCCTGTCACGGATTTTTCATGGAAAAGCTGTTCGACATTTTCTTCCAGCTGGTGTGGTTTGTCTTTTCGTAAATCCAATATCCACGATTTGTAATGAGCTGTTAATTCATCATTTTCAATGCCGAAAGTAATGGCATCCTCATCGACGCGATTGAGCTCGAGCGTGAAGAAAATAAGATGTGCGCTGGCATCGGTAATATGGGCCTGCATATCGCCATAAAATTTGGCGTTGTTCATATCCAATGTATTGGAAAAATACAGCAAACCGGCATAGGAGGCCATTCTACCCATGACTTCTTCGATTTGTTCATATTCACGGATGGCAGCACCCAAACCATCGTCACCGGTATTTTGTGTGGCTGCTTGCAGTTTACCTTTCCAGCGAGCCTCAAAATTTTCTGATGCTGACTGTGTCCATTTCATATCGTTTTGAAATGGCTCAGAATCTTGACTGGTGTAAAGGTCATCAAGGTTCCAACTCGGTAGCTCCCCAAGTTCCTGCATTTGTGAGGCGGGATTTTGTGACCAAAGCAGTTGAGATTTTTGTGGAGATATTGGCAATTTATTGGTCCGATTCCGCATGTCGCATAAGTTAATTACGACTTTAATCAATTGCGGTGCAAATTGGAAAGTCATTTTTCAAGTTTTTGGTGCATAGATTGTTAAGGGGACGTATCGAGACCATCTATATCGAGGCCGTTATGTCAAAAAAGGTTCTGATTATTAGTTCAGACATTGAAAACTATGAGATCGCAAAACGAATGGCGAAGGTTGATCGTTTTGATCTTGTATTTGCGGATTCAATTGAAGATATAGAGGCCGAATTTAGTCAATCGCTTGACAGTATCGTCGCAATTCATCTTGATGTGAATGTAGGACATATTGATCTAGACGATGTAGCAAGCCTTCTTGCCCCCTATGCCTTACACATCCCGTTGATTATCCGAACCAGCCGACATGGAAACTTCTATGAACCGCTGAACAAACTGTTATCATTATCCTACATGGTCTTGCATGGAAATTCCGCTGAGGAGCTTAGCCAGTCTTTCATCAAGCTCGACTTGTATTGTGGCTTTTTAGATACAGAGCTGCAATTGTTGGATTGGTCCAGTGTGCGCGATGGAAATGATGAATTTGTGCTTCACGCTGCGGCCAAAGCATCAAAAAGCGATTTGCCGATCTTAATCGAAGGTGTGATTGGCACACCCAAAAAAGACATGGCGTTTGCGATACATAAATTGAGTAATCGCTACCGAAACCCGATAAAGGTTGTTGATGCGCACAGGTATACACCAGATGAATTAGTTACAGTGATTTTTGGGGGTGAATCAAGCTCCGGGATAATTCAAGACGCTGATCGTGGGACATTATTTATCAATAATCTCAACAACTTCTCAGCTGAAACCCAGCGCCGAATTTCGGAATTTTTAGATAATGGCCGGGTCTATTGTGCGAAAAATGGCTGTGAGATTAAGCTGAATGTAAAACTGGTTATTGCAACAGATTTAGATCTCATCAACGAGGTTAAAACTGGCGCGTTGGATGAAGCATTTTATTATCGTTTAAGTGTTTCGCCGATCGTCATGAACAAATTCAACACAATTGCCGCTGATATGCCCAAATGGGTTGATGATTTCATCGGTTCGTTGGGTCAAAAGTCTGGTCAAAAAGAGATCGGGATTGATGCATCCGCACGGGATTTGCTGGCCAATTATGAATGGCCCGGACATCACCGGCAATTCTTCCAAGTTTTGGCGTGGGTACTTAGCCAACCACAAAATAATATTATCAGTCGCGCCGGCTTGCCGCAATTTTTAGACCAAGCTGAAGGCAGGTTGAAAAACTTGTCGACAGCGCCAAATCTCGCACCTGACATGGCGGACCTTCAGTCTGCAATTCCACAGGATACTGATCTCGTCACAAAGATCAGTCCAACATCGCAGACACAATATTTGAACCTGTTTAACGAGTTTGGGGACCTACGCTCCGTTGCGGAAATTGAAGAAGAATTGATACGACGCGCGATTGCTTATTACGATGGCAAAATGAGCTTTGTCGCAAGGCAACTCGGTATTGGTCGATCGACCCTTTATCGCAAGCTCAAAGAGTATCAAATTGACCCAGATCGCCCCTTGGAATTCGCCGACTAAAACTATATATGTTCTTAGTTGGTAGGGTTTGGTTGAGTTGAAGTCTAAATTGCGTGTATGAAACCGTTCCTTAAGGACTTTTTAGCAATTCGTTTACTATAATGACAACATGTGGCAGATAAACAATAAATTGCCATGGTGTTACCTCATTTGTTAAATAGAAATCAGCTCAACAGCATTGCATAGGACGAGGGCGAGTTTGCTAGGTAAGCTAACACATATAGATTTGCGTCAAAATTGCGCGCGTCTTATGGGGAAGATTGCGTTTGTAATCGCGCTGTTTGCCGTGTCCGTGACGTTCAATATTGCACCATCTTTTGTCAATGCTGATCCGGCTTTTGCTGAGACACGATCTCTGAAATTGTATTACACCCATACACGAGAGCGCGAAAAAATCGTGTTCAAGAAAAACGGTCGTTACGATAAAGCCGGCTTAAGAAAACTCAATCGGTTCTTACGAGATTGGCGCAACAACAAAGTTATCGCTTTTGATCCAAAACTTTTTGATCTTGTGTGGGAAGTTTATCGTCGATCAGGTGCCAAAAACTATATCCACGTTGTATCATCATATCGCTCCCCTGAATCCAACGAGTTGCTTAGACGCACACGCGGTGGGCAAGCGAAAAACAGCCAACACCTTTATGGCAAGGCGATGGATTTTTATATCCCAGGTGTTAAGTCCAGTAAGTTGCGCGCAATCGCGATGAAGCTGCAAGGCGGTGGTGTTGGCTATTATCCAAGATCATCTTCGCCCTATGTGCATTTGGATGTTGCAAGTGTTCGTGCTTGGCCACGTATGAGCCGCAAAGAACTGGTGAGATTGTTCCCGGATGGGAAAACATTACATCTTCCTTCTGATGGCAAGCCGCTTCCGGGTTATAATGTTGCTTTACGTGAATATAAGCGCCGTGGTGGTGGCATTGATACTGGCCGAAGTAAACCCGTCAAAAAACAAGAGCCTGCATCAGCCCGGACGGTGATAGCCAAAGCTGAGACCAATAATAATCAAAACGCAGATAGCTCAGGTGGGCTTTTGGGCAATTTGTTCGGACGAAGAAATAACAATAATTCGCAGTCGGAACCAGCAGCTCGCCAGCAGGTTGCTGCTGCGACACCTGCCGCTACGCGTGCGCCTGAACCAACTTTTGCGGAAAATACAGCTGAGTTGCCTCGAGATAATATTCCCGTTCCAACCTTACTAGCATCTGTATCTGATAGCCTTGTTCCGGATGTGAAGCCAGAAATAACTGGTCAGGAAGGTGTGCAAATTGCTTCGCTTATCCCGCAACCGCAAGAGCGACCAGAAGGCATAGCATTGTCTGAAGTGCAGCCACTTGCCTATGATCAGCCAGATACAAAACGTCCATTACCCAGTTTAACTGCTATCATTGCGGCTGCAGTGGAAACAGATCGTAAGCGCAAGGAAAATGGCGAAATTCCAACACCGAAACTCGCAGCCTTTACAGCTCCGCAAGAAAAACGCGTTAATTTTGCCTCTTTGGAAACACCCCAGTTGCGTGCTCACAATCGTCTTGATCGCACTGAGCTTGGTGCCAGCGTATCAAAAGCGCTGGAAGATTCCCGCAAAGGCGGCCGACCAAATTTACGCGATGCGATTGCTGCAAAATATAAAGCGAATGCGTCTGCACCGACATTTGAGCAAATCACAATTTCTAAGCGTGTCTTCTCACAAGACAGCATTGCCAATATGAAGCCACCAGCCAAAGCACCGCGCTTTGTGAATCGCTTTATGCGAAAAGCGCCGGTTGTTGTTTATGCAAATGGTTTTTCGAAAGACAATATCGACCAACAGGGTCAGACGACATTTACTGGAAATGCCGTCAATTTCTTGCCAGTTGTGAGATATAACGGCTAAATTTTCTAACTACAGTTTATATGTGACTGACTATTCACCTGTCGGCGTGTCTGCTGGCAACATGCCCAAAGCTGCAAGATAGGTATCCAGCACAGCTTCTTGTTCCATGCGTTCGTTTTGATCGAGCTTACGAATGGACACGACTTTGCGCAGAACTTTCGTATCATAACCCATGGCTTTGGCTTCGCCATACACGTCTTTAATATCGTCGGCGATTGTTTTCTTCTCTTCTTCAAGGCGTTCAATGCGCTCAATGAAAGCTCTTAGTTGATTGCTGGCTACGCCGCCGACTACATCATCAGACATGGGTCATCCTTCTTTTATTGCGATTTTCAATGAATGTCCTAAAACCGCAATTGGCTAATTTATTTTATGCAATACCTGAACGGCAATCATGGATTGGTCAAGCAAATTTGGCTGGCTTATGTGTCTTTTGGTTTGTTTTCCTCAAAAGACTGTTGTTGTTCGGGTGTGGCTTCTGTTTGGTATTTTGTTTTCCATTCAGAATATGGCATTCCATAGACTATTTCGCGGGCTGCTTCTTTATCAATGTCCAAGCCTTTGAGATCTGCTTCTTCCTTATACCATTTAGACAGGCAGTTTCTGCAGAAACCCGATAAGTTCATCAAGTCGATATTCTGAACATCGGTTCGATTTTGCAAATGAGAGACCAAACGGCGAAATGCTGCGGCTTCCAATTGAGTACGTTGTTCGTCATTCATGAGCTAAATTCCTTCATCGCCTTAATGCCGTAATACTTTACAAATAATGATTCGTGATGTTGAAATCGATAGCTGATAGAAAATTTATCTACGATGGATGAAAATAAGCTATACAAACAATACAGAGATGCTTTTGCGAAAGGATTATCGAATTTTGACCTCTTGTCGAATAAAATATAACCGTTTTAAGTTTGAAACGTTGACTTTACGGGCATTGCGGCGCAAAAGAACACCCAAGGTTTTCAATCAACTAAAATCGAGTTCATTCGTGCGTATTATGTCATCGTTAGCTGACGGTTTGTTTTCATCAGACAGACTGCTAACACCTGTCATAAAACTTTCACTGCTGACTTTCATTGTATTCGCAAACCCAATCTGGGGTGATGAAGCGCGAGCCGATTTCAGGGTATGTAATGGTACACAGTCCCTTGTCGGAGTTGCGATCGGTTATCGAACTGCCGATGGTTGGGTTTCGGAAGGTTGGTGGCAAGTCCAACCAACCTCGTGTGAGACACTGATTAAAGGGAAGATTGAATCCAGATTTTATTATGTTTACGCCGAGGACGCTGCCGGTGGTGGTCGCTGGGGCGGGGACATTAATATGTGTGTGTCGGATACTGAGTTCAAAATAGTCGGCGTTGAAGACTGTTTTGCGCGCGGTTTCCAGCGCATGGGTTTTAAAGAATATGACACCGGACGTCAGGGAAGCTGGATGGTTCAACTCACCGATGGTCTGGAACAACAAGGAACGCCAACGCAATGAGAAGAAAACGTAAGGTCAAAATTTTAGCAACACTTGGCCCGGCTTCATCCGATGAAGCAACAATCCAAAAGCTTTATGAAGCTGGTGCTGATGTATTCAGAATCAATATGAGCCATTCAAGCCATGAAGTTCTGAATGACCTCGTGCAGAAAATTCGAAACGTTGAAAAAGCTTGTAACCGCCCCATCGGAATTTTGGCAGACATCCAGGGACCAAAACTTCGTGTTGGCATGTTTGAAGGCAATGAGGCAGCACTTGAAATTGGTCAGACTTTCACTTTAGACGGCGATGAAACACTGGGCGATAAAACGCGCGTTTATCTTCCTCATCCAGAAATTTTAGCATCCGTTAAAGTTGGTGACCGTTTGTTGATTGATGATGGTCGATTGCAGCTTAAAGCCACGAAATGCGATGGTAAATCTATTGTCACAGAGGTGATCAATGGCATGAAGATTTCCAACAAGAAGGGTGTAAGCCTTCCAGATACTGATCTTGCTGTGAGTGCATTGACTGCAAAAGACCGCTCGGACATTGATGCTGTGATTGCCAATGGTTCTGTTGATTGGATCGCGCTTTCATTTATTCAGCGCCCAGAAGATTTGGTTGAAGTGCGCGAGATCGTTGGCGATCGTGCAGCGCTTATGTCAAAAATCGAAAAACCTCAAGCGCTTGAGAAAATTGACGAGATTATCGAATTGTCCGATGCGATCATGGTTGCACGTGGCGATTTGGGTGTTGAAATGCCAATTGAATCTGTACCTGGTATTCAAAAGCAGCTGACGCGTGCCTGTCGTCGCGCGGGTAAACCGGTTGTGGTTGCAACGCAGATGTTGGAATCCATGATCACAGCACCTGTACCAACCCGTGCGGAAGTTTCAGATGTGGCAACGGCTGTGTTTGAAGGTGCAGATGCGGTTATGTTGTCAGCTGAATCTGCTGCGGGTCAATTCCCGGTTGAAGCGGTTTCTACGATGGCATCGATTGCACGCAGTGTGGAACTTGATCCGACTTATACAGGGATTGCGCATGCACAGCGTGCAGAACCTGATCCGACAATTGCTGATGCGATTTCGCTGGCAGCCCGTCAGACAGCTGAAACTTTGGATCTGCCAGTTATTGTTTGTTACACCGCTTCTGGTGCGACAGGTATCCGCGCATCTCGTGAGCGTCCAAATGTTCCGATTATTGCGCTTTCGCCTGTGCTTGATACTGCGCGTAAACTCTCAATCGTGTGGGGTTTGCACAGTGTGATTACAGGTGATGCAACCGATCTAGATGACATGGTTGATCGCGCTTGTAAGATTGCTGCAGAAGAAGAATTTGCCAAAACAGGTGATCGTATCATCATCACAGCGGGTGTGCCGCTTGGCACATCTGGCGCCACCAACATGCTTCGTATCGCGCATATCGGTGATGTTCGCTAGATATTGATATCTGTTTTTTGAGACACAAGTTGGCGGGAAAGCTTTTGATCAAGCTCTTCCGCCATTTTTTTGAGTGCAATATCTTTATCTCCGCGCAATTTTTTAATCGCCGCGATTGTTAGCTCAGTTGCTATATGGTCCGGCTTGTGGCCAAGATTTTCCAAATCATATAATTCAGAGCCTTTAATATGCTGATGTAAACCATCGGAATGGATGTACGGAAAAACAACTGTATCCCGATTCCCGGATATTATGATGGTTGGCGCCGTAATAGTTTTATATTTCGGCCAGGTTTGGCATAGATAATCGTAAAGACTGACAATGTCTTTTGCGTTATCGCGGAAAGTTTTGGGTCTTAAAACAAGTTCGGGCGCCGTATCTGCCACATAAGTTTCTGGCATTTTGTTGGGCCAGAATACGCATTTTGAACCGCTTTCTATTCGTTGCAAGCCGGCAATGAGTGCCAGCGTATTGGCAAATAGCCATCCCAGAACAGGCCAACTGGATAATGTGTAATACCATCTCACGCCGCCAGGCCACGGATATGCAACTGGTGAGAGGAATAAAAGTCCATGAATCTTGTCCGGATGATGAACCGCGAAACTTGCAAGCACAGCACCACCAAATGAGTGACCCACCATAATCGCCTGATAAATTCCCACTTGGTCCATCAATTTTGCGATGATATTTGCCTGTCGATCGGGATATTTATTTGCATCAGCACCTCTTT
>JAEPMD010000017.1 GCA_017644105.1 Rhizobiaceae bacterium
GTGTTCAGCACAAAGTGCCACTGACAGGTCAAAATTTCACTTAAATCTCTTGTTCAAAATTGCCGAGCCACTTCTGTTCTATCTCCAAGACAGGAAAAATATCGTTCAGTCGATCATGCCAAAAGACTGAATTAAGCCCTGATTTAACCCAATCGCAGTTCACATGGAGCTAGGAATTACGCGTCAAGTTTTTGACATTTATCTTCTTGGTCTCATCGGTCGGCTGAAGGACATCGCAGGCTGCGGAAATAAAACTATTAGGCAACAATCCGATCATTGGTAACGTTTATCAATTGCGGAACAATGCTAAAGGAGTCTCAGCCTTTGGTGTGAGAGGTGACCGGGCCGGGATATGGAAACCATTGACGCTAAAACGCTCTCTGCAATGAATTTTAATGACAGCCAAATTACTGATTATAAATTGTGCCTTTGAGCGATATGCAAAATTGAGTGATATTGCGTTTGAACAAACGCGAAACAGTTGATTTTACTATACAATATCAACGCGAATTTTCGGAGACCAAATCCCCACCTGAAATTGCATAATTTTAGACTTTGTTAACCATAAATCTCCATATTAGACAGGGATTAATGGCGCATCCTAAACTTATGAATTCATCACGTAGAAATTTCTGCAAATCACTCGCTTTGACGTCTGTCATGGGTCTTGGCGCATGTGCGTCGCCATATGGTTCTAAATCCTCCTATATTTCAAACATCGTCCATCCAAAGAACCACAATACCGTCTTTCATTGGCTTGATATTCTGCTCCAACAAATCCGCGAGCAACGTACGCCTCCCCCGCGCGCAGCTGTTGTGCTTGCCATGCCACTTGCTGCAGGATTTTTGGCGGCAAATGGATTGGAACGCCGCTATCATGAACATTTCAGATTACCGGAAGGTCCGTTTGAGGGCATTTCGCGCGTTGCTTATGCTGCAGCTTTCACAACCGCTGCAGCGGATTTGCTGGAAACGCCATTTCTCGCTGAAATTTCTGATTTCTATAAAGGATTCCCAGATGGAGTTGCGAAAGACAATGCCATTGCCTGGGGTCGACATGTTGGGCAGCACCTGCTCAGAATGCGGGTCAATGATGGATCTGAACCAAGCGAAGTCAATTATTATCTAGGCCGATATAAACGCCAGAAAGGCCCAATCAAATGGTCGCCAACAGGGCCTTTTTACAGCGCAAAACCTGGTCCGGCTTTTGGCAGTTTTGCGCGTGGTCTTTTTCCAGGGCAAGGGAAAATTACACCATGGACCATGCGTTCGTCAGATCAATTTCGTGCCAAGCCGTTTTATGATGTAAGAAGCGCAGAATTTGCCGAAGAATTTCAATATATCAAAGCAATCGGCGGCAAAGATTCAAGGATACGCACCAAAGAGCAAGAGGAGATCGCACTTTTTTGGGAAGATGGTCCCTGGGGCATCAACCCACCTGGACATTTTCTGCAGATCGCCATGCAGGTGCTGCAACATAAGGGCATGAGCTTTATCGAGCTCGCACGTGCCTTTGCACTTTTGGGCATGACACAATGCGACGCATCTATCTCGGCATGGGACAGCAAATATTATTACGACATCATTCGACCTGAAACTGCCATCCGTTCCCGTGCCCATGAATTTAAAAACCGCTACCAGCATTTGCGTCAACAAAGCAATTGGCAGAGCTATATACCAACACCTGAATTTCCTTCCTACACATCCGGGCATTCAACCTTCGGTTCTGCGGGGACCAAGATGATCGAACTGCTGAATGGGAATGATCGTATTTCATTAAGCGGACAGCCACCTGACCAAGTCATTTGGCCCCAGATTAAAGGGGTTACGCGTCATTGGACAAGTTTAAGCCAGATCACCGATGAAAACGGCATGAGCCGTATTTATGGGGGTGTGCACTGGCAGCTCGACCACACCGAAGCGGTACGCGCCGGATATGGGATCGCAGAGCAAGCGTTTCATAATCTATTCCCATTAAGGACGATGTAATGGTCAAATTAGTGAAAACTTTTCTTTATTCCAGCGTCGCCTTCACGCTGTTATCAGGGGTTACACACAGCCAGGAGCGCCGGTTGTTCTACGACCAAATATCAACGGTCGAAGAGCCGCTTGCTACGCAAATTGGGGACACAACATTTTCTCTGCGCGGGTCAGTTGAGCTTCCCACACAAATTTCATCGACTACTAAAAAGGTCGAAATTGGATTTCGAGGCGCATTTGAGGTTAAAGCCGAAACGCAATTGGAAAACTCGCTTAAAGTTGCGGCATCATACGCCGCTGAATATGACCATTTGAACGCAGATCCGTTCACCGATAAGGTTATATTATCAGCGTCGGGCTTTCTTGGTTCATTATATGTCGGCAATGTTTCAGACATGTTGCGTGAGAATCTAGCGCGGAAATCAGGTGTGGGTAATGCAGCCCTCGCTTACGATAGCAATTGGGGTCAACTGGGGCGCTGGTCAGCCGCGCATTTATCGCGTCACGGTCCGTTTCGCACCGGTCTTGCCATCGATCAGAATGGTAAATTTGAGCTCGGCTTCGTCTTCCAACGTCCAGTCCAAACATTGGAGCATAAATACTCACTACGCTTAACCCATGGCGAATTCAAACCTTCTGGCACGGCAAACAGTTTTGACACGCTCTCTGCTGAAGGGGTTGCAGAGCTTATTTATGGCAGCAGCACATTCAGTTTGAGCGCCGGGGTCGAGCGTTTAAAAGGTCCAATGACGAATGGAGATCGCTGGTTTGTTTCAGGTGGCGCGCAAACAAAAATAGGTGTTATTAGTTTGTCAGCTGACGCGCAATATGGACAATTGAACAATCAAGGTGCAATGTCCGCAGCGCTTGGCGCACGATATGATTTTGCCAGAGGAGCCTCTTTGAATCTCGGTGTGAATTACAAAAATGCAGATGTGTTATTAGATGGTGTGCAATTGCGCAAAGACGACAATGTCGTTGAGGGTGTGTTTTCACTCAGATATGATTTTTAGATTCAATTTCCTGAATTAACTGACTGAATTATTGTTGTTTTCAAGAAGTCGCGCCGCACTCATTTGCAATCGGTCCGATGGTCTTGTCCAAACCTCTAATATCAAATGTGGCGATTGAAATTTCATGATTTGCTTGCACAGCCCGCACCACAAGTTCGTCACCTTCAATAAGGTCTGTGATGATGGGTTTGGTCGTCGCTGTTTCCCAAACACCAATCGTTTTCTGTGATCGTGATAAGCTCATCCTCATGAGCTTGAGAGCGCGATTATCAATTTTGTAAAACACGCGCTGATGACCATGCCCGCTAATTTCCATACGTGCAAAGAAGTCAAGATAGATCGACATCTGATCATTTATGCAGCCAATGTGCAAATCAGCTCGTGCTGAACCGTTGCGTGTTAATACATTGTCTTTGCCAATAATTGTGAGAACATCACGACCATTGTGATTGATAAACTCCCACACGATTGGAAGTTCTTTTTCTTCGTCATCCTCATCTTCTTCTGGCTGGAACAAAATATCGTAGCAAGCGAGACGTTCAGTATCGACAAACATGCGCGCGCAATCTTGCGCAGTCCCCATGCCAAAGGCGCTTTTTGATAACAGCAACAGGACGATCAAATACAAAATTCTCATCTTCGCATCTCGATATTCAAACCAAATTTTGCATAAGACATATCAAATCAGATTTAACAGACGATAAAGAGGTCTCACACGAAATAACCAAGTCGCAGCCTCAACTCACTTTTATTATGAGGGATAAAATGATAGCGGTATCGCAAGAAGGATTTTGATTTTATGGCACGACCAGCTTCTGGAAATAAAGAGCGCGATATTCGAAATGCCACCGTTGCAGAAGTCGCCGCGGTGGGGTCGACCGCTGTGTCCGTTAATAAAATCGCCAAACGTGCTGGAGTATCAGTCGGGACGATTTATCGCTTTTATGAGACAAAGGATGATTTGCTCTTCGCTGTTTATTTAGCGGTGAAAACGGATATTCACAACGCGATCATGGGCGCGACCAATGCGCAACAAAAGACAGAAGATAAAATCCGCGCAATGTGGTTTGGCTTGGTAGAATATGCAATCAAAGCCCCGCAAGACTTTCTGTTTGTCGAGATGCTTGCACCTGAAGCGCGCGTCAATTCGCGTAATACCAGCGCACTTGATGACATGCGCAATGAAATCCTTCAGCAGATTGAAGACGGTATCACCAACGGCATTTTGGTCAAAGCTGGCACGAGATCTATCGAGTTAATGCTAGCAGCGCCGGCAATTTCACTTGCAAAACGCGCATCATTGATGGGAACCGTTCCTGATCAAGAACAACTGAACGAAGTCTTCTCGCTCGTTTGGGCCAGCATTTCCAACCACTGATATGAAATATTACCAATTGCCATATTGACTTGGATGAGTGTGCAGGCATATTAATGAGCAAATGCTCATTAATTAATGGAACCAAAACATGACCACAAGAAAATCTATAAAAACAGCACTCGCTGTAGCAGTCATACTTGCTTCGGCTAGCCCGGCATTTAGCGCCGATATGACAGAACAAGACATTCGCAATGGCTATAAAGAACATGCCGCCAAAGCTCAGTTTTACCGGTGGTATCAATATTATGAACGGTCAGAAGGTGGCGTGGAAAACGCGGTTGATATCCTCTCTTCTGATGTGCGTGTGAAATCGACATTAGGGGAAGCAAAAGGTACGGATGCCTATCGCAAACGCGTGTTACAATTGCCAACCACATGGAAAAACGCACATTTCGTCAACAATATCGAAACAACGGTCGAAGACGATGGTTCTGTTTCACTAAATGCTGAGATTACTTACTTGAATGAAGGTGCAAATGAGGATGGTTCACTTCGTGCTGCCGATCTGAAATATACCACAAAACTTGCACCATCTGATGTGCTTTTACCGAAATTCACATCCATTGAAATCGATCTCGATAAAATGTCTGATGTAAAAGTGTATAAGGACGCTTATGCGACCAATCGCGCGCTGAGTGTTGTGCATTATTGGCTTGCAATTATTGAAGACCCTGCCCGCGACGCAGAACCTGCAAAAGAATTTTTGGCAGATGGATTTGCGCTCAATTTTTCAAGCGGAACCATCATGGACTTTGACGGTTTGGCGGCCTGGCTGACAGGCCCTGCAGCAGCGGTCTCAGCAAGTTCGCACACATTGAAAAATTTCTCGGTAAGATCAGAAGATGATGAGAATATTGAGATCACCTTTGGCTTCGATTGGCAGGGTATCACACCTGATGGAACACGTCTTGAAGCCGAGACATTGCATAATTGGACACTGACCAATGATGTTACTGAACGCTTTGCTCGCATTAAAAGCGTTGATGTTGAGATCATCAAACCGTTCCAGCCCGTTTCGAAATAATGGCGCTGTCATCGATCTGTCGGCTCTGGTAGTTTTCTCCGCCAGCGTCATCTTCAATTAAAGGATCAAAAATGATTTATTGGATTTCGACAGGCCTATTGTCGACGATGCTTTTTGCCAGTGCGCTAAGCTATATTTTACATCAGGGAACGATAGAGGGTATTCGAGACCTTGGATTTCCTGATCATTTTCGCATCCAACTGGCGGTGATGAAATTAGCGGCTGCAATCGTATTAATCCTACCCTTTGTTTCCGCAGAGATCAAAGAATGGGCCTATATCGGGGCTGCTTTGTTTTTCATCACCGCAATTGTGGCGCATTTCGCCCATGGCGATCCTTGGTATTTGAACGCGATCAACGTGATATTCATTGCGATATTGCTGATCTCAAGCCAACATCTCACCGCATAATAATTTAACGCCTAAATTTGTTTTCATCGCTTGAACGCGCCTCACGCCGACATTAAATTCGGTATGAAAGATTATTCAGGAGGGCGGAATGATAACGATCAATCTTGGCGAAAAACTCGCACAATTTTCAACCCATTGGGATCCTCATGTTGTTGCTGATTACAACAATAACGAAGTGATGATGGTCAAATTCAAGGGCGAATTTCCCTTTCACAAACACGATAATACCGACGATTTCTTCGTGGTTCTCGAAGGCGAAATGATCATGGATATTGAAGATCAGGAACCGCAGACAGTCAAAGCAGGCGAATTGTTTATTGTACCCAAGGGTGTCGTGCATCGCCCCCGCGCTGAGGAAGAAGTGAAAGTTCTTTTGATCGAACCCAAAGGCGAACCCAATTCCGGTGATGCCGATCGCGAACCCGCACCAAAGCCACGAATTTAATCACTTTAGTTCATCAGCCGCAAACAAGGA
Organism: Rhizobiaceae bacterium; assembly: GCA_017644105.1. Lineage (GTDB taxonomy): Bacteria > Pseudomonadota > Alphaproteobacteria > Rhizobiales > Rhizobiaceae > Lentilitoribacter. The sequence continues at coordinate 6,281 of JAEPMD010000017.1, forward strand.
AAATATCCATGGCCCATGGCGAACCAATACTACACTTGATGTGCGGGAAGATTGCGTCTGGTAAATCAACGCATGCCGAAAAATTGGGAAATCAAATCGGCCATGTGAAAATTGCTGAAGACGATTGGCTCGCGGTGCTATTTGCTGATCAAATGACCTCGATTTCAGATTATGTGCGCTGCTCTGCTAAATTGCAGCAGATCATGGGGCCCCATGTCGCTCAACTGTTAAATGCGGGCATTTCTGTGGTGCTTGATTTTCCAGCCAACACGATCCCGCAAAGAGCATGGATGCGCGAGATCATTGATCAAACGGGTGTAGAACATCAACTGCATTATTTTGATGTGCCAGATGATGTTTGCATTGAACGCCTTCACAATCGCAATGCGCTTGGCGAACATCCTTTCACTGCCACTGAAGAACAATTTGCGATGATCTCAAAACATTTTGTTCCGCCAACAGATGAAGAAGGCTTTCATATTGTGCGCTACGAAAGCTGATTAGTCCGTATCCACAAACCCAAGGGGTTCTCATGTCCGTCGATCCGCTTTTCTCTCCATTCACCCTGCCCTGCGGCGTAGTTCTCAAGTCTCGTCTAATTAAGTCAGCCATGTCGGATTCACTTGGCGATGGCACAGGACATCCGACACAGACGCAAGAGCGCCTTTACGAGCGCTGGGCAGAAGGTGGCATTGCCGCATCGATCATAGGTGAAGTGCAAGGCCTGTCTGGTTTTGCGGAAAAACCCGGGAATCTGGTTTTGAACGCACAATCCGATTTGGAAAAGTTTCGAGTGCTCGCTGAGCGCGGACAACAAAATGGAAGCCTCTTATGGCTGCAATTAGGTCATGCGGGCGCTTTGTCCTATGCACCGACAAGTGCACCCAAAGGCCCAAGCGCGCTTGATTTAGAAGGCTTAACTTGTGATGCCATCAGCACTGATGAGATTAAGGGCGTCATTCAACAATTTGCAGAAACTGCACGATTGGCAAGACAATGCGGTTTTGGCGGCGTGCAAATTCATGCCGCACACGGATTTTTGCTGAGCCAGTTCTTATCGCCATTATTTAACAAACGCGATGACGAATATGGTGGTTCAATAGACAATCGCATGCGCCTGCTCCTAGAAACGGTTGAAGCTGTACGCGATACGGTCGGTCCAGATTTTCCCATTGCTTTGAAGCTGAATTCATCGGATCAACTTGAGAGAGGGTTCTCGCAAGATGAAGCCTTGATAGTCGTTAAAGCGCTCAATGACACATCCATCGACATTTTGGATATCAGCGGCGGCACTTATTTTCCTGGCGCGAAATCAGCTTCTGACAGCGCTGGAAAAGGACCATATTTCTTGGAATTTGCCAAACAAGCGAAAAAAATCACAAGTAAGCCGCTCATGTTGACCGGTGGTTTTAAAACAAAAGAGCAAGCGGATTATGCAGTCATGAGTGGTTCGGTTGATTTTGTGGGCCTAGCCCGTGCACTGATCGTTGCGCCATCTTTGCCAAACGAGTGGCATAAAGGTGTAAATTTGGCCCCACAATTTCCGCGATTTTCTCACTCTCCAGAAGGTGGTGTCACGGCTTGGTACACCATGCGGATCACCGATATAGGCGATGATAAACCAATCGATGAGAGCTTCGATCTAGATATCGATAAAGCCATTGAAACCTATGAAGCTCGTGATCGGGAGCGCACTGAAATTTGGCTCAAACATTTTGGTCCGAGTAAATAGACGCTGGTTAGCCCTAGCGATAATCCGCAGGTTTTAACTGCCCATCCTTGGCTTGATAAGTTTCCATACCTGGCACAACATCAGTATTTTGTGCCGCCAAAGCCATCCAGCCATCCGCGCGCTTTTCTGCTACAAACATCATTACTGTTTGGCGTTTATCGAGCAAGTTACCGTCTTGATCTAACTGCCCCTCCAGCCACCATCTGGTGTGAACGATCGCGTGGTTTTCGTTCAGGTAACGAACCTCAACGCGCCCGACTCTGATATTGGAATTTTGAAAGAAGGTCCGCAAACCATAATCATGAGCTTTCTCAATATCAGCGCGATTATGCCACCACAGACCGACAACATTGACGAAATCCGCATCCTCGACAAACATCGCCGCAAGTGCTTTGGCGTCTCGGGCCATCCAAGCATTCGCGAAAGCTTGCGGCATTTGCTCCGGTGACTGGGGCAGTATCATTCCCCTTCACCCGATGTGGGTACGCCTTTCTTATCGGGCATTAAAAATATACCCTTCGCTTTTGAGGAATTGAGGCGATCTTTTGTGTAATATGCTTCCATGAAATCAGTATGTAGCAGATCTTGATTGGTTTTTACAAACCCCTCCAGATCCTCACCGGACTGCATGCGTTCTGAGATAATACTCATGAAGGCGAGCGTCACCGTGAGGTTGAACTTGTCACTGGCGCCGGCATTCATCGCCATGGAGTGAATAGATTCTGAAAAGATCTGCACCGCCATTAAGAAATCAAATCTGAGAATAATTTCACGCGCCACACAAACATGATCAAGATGAGAGAAATCGTTGGCGTCCACCTCCTGGCTCAAAAAGGCGTCGGTATACTCCTCATAATCGCGTATGACCTCAATGGAAGCAGGCAAACTCATTAAAAATCCTTGTCAAATCCGATTCGAAATCACTCAGGTAAGTTTAAGGTTACCGTATTTTCACGTCAAACAAAATTCTGACTTATAAGTTGCAATCTAGATGGGTTGAATAAAGGATTTTCATTATGACAATATATCTGTCAAACTCCGTAAGCTAATAAACCCATAACGCCGACAAACGAGATAGGTTGAGACATGGATGATGCGCCGCTTAAAGGCTGGAACCACATACCGCCAGTACCGCTTAAAGTCTCGCCGTTTTTTTCATGGCCACCCAAGCCGCTTGATATGTTGGCGTGGATTTGGAATTCGTGGTTTTTAATCACCGAACGATTGATCATTGTTGGAATTGCATTTGTTTCGTTTTATTGGTTCCAACCGCCACTAGAAGTTACTAAAACACTCGCCTTAGGCTGGATTGCTGAAATGATTATCCGCAATATTGTGCTGATGAGCGTGGTCGCGGGTGGGTTACATCTTTATTTCTATAGCTTCACCAAACAGGGTAAAAAACTGCGCTATGACGCGCGGCCTTTAATGAAAAATGGACGCCAATTCACGCTTGGCGGACAAATCCGCGATAATATGTTTTGGACGCTGGCCAGTGGCGTAACCGTGTGGACCACTTATGAAGTTCTCATGTTTTGGGCCTTAGCCAATAACTATGCCCCCATGCTGACCTGGGCAGCGCATCCGTTTTGGTTTGTGGCCATGTTTGCGTTGATCCCGATTTGGGAGAGTTTTTACTTCTACTGGATTCATCGGTTCCTGCATATTCCGTTCTTTTACAGACACGTTCATTCACATCATCATCGCAACATCAATGTTGGACCGTGGTCGGGTCTTTCCATGCATCCGGTAGAGCATTTGATATTCTTGGGCTCCGTTTTGATCCATTTTCTGGTGGCAGCCCACCCTGTGCACATTCTCTATCATTTGCAGTATTACGCCCTGACCGCGGCTACAACGCATACCGGTTTTGAAGGTATCCTAATCAAAGATGAAAACCGTTTGGCATTAGGTACATTTCATCATCAAATGCATCATCGCTATTTTGAATGCAATTATGGCTCGCTTGAGATCCCTTGGGACAAATTTTTTGGCTCCTTCCATGATGGTACCAACGAAGCCAACGAGAAAATGAAGGAACGCCGCATCCGCATTATGGGCGGATAAGCTCTTCCTTGCGGGATTGATTAATTACCCGCCTGTGCGCCTTCTTTGACCGATTCCATCGCGACATAAGTCGATGAACTCGCTACATGTGGCAGGGCGGAGATCTTTTCACCCAAGACTTCGCGATAAGCATTGATATCTTTGGTGCGAACTTTGAGGAGATAGTCAAAGGGCCCTGCAATCATGTGGCATTGCTCAATTTCAGGAATAGCTTCAACAGCCTTGTTGAAACTCAACAAAGCGTTTTTGGTCGTATCGCGCAGCTTCACCTCAGCAAAGGCCACATGCCCTCGCTCAAGCTTTTGATAATCAACACTGGCTCTGAACCCAGTGATAAAGCCCTCATCGATCAGTCGCCGCATACGTACCTGACACGGGGTTTTCGACAAACCCACTTTTTTGGCAAGATCGGTGACCGTCATTCGACCATCGATCAACAGCGCATCAATTATCTTCAAATCATAATGATCTAACTGACTTAAATTTACCGACATAAAAGTTTTATTCTCCGAATTTAAATGAAATCTTGGTGAAATAATATGTCATTTTACCAATTGAAGTCAAAATGACTATGTAAAAAATGTTATAATTTTCACAACAGAAAGGAAGGAATGACATGAAGAGCTTGGCTGATCATCGCAATCTAATTCGCAAACATGCACGTGCTGATGAATTTGACGTTTTAAATGAGCTACGCAAAAAGTTTGAGCCTGAAGCTGATATTCGTCATTCAACCGTCACCCGAGCAACCAAATTGGTTGATAGCATTCGCAATGATGGTCGCCCGGGTTTGATGGAAGTCTTTCTTGCAGAATATGGTCTTTCCACCGATGAAGGCGTGGCTTTGATGTGCTTGGCGGAAGCCTTATTGCGGGTGCCAGATGCAGAAACCATCGATGAGTTGATTGAGGATAAGATTTCTCCCTCCTCCTGGGGTGAGCATTTGGGACGCTCAAGCTCGTCACTGGTGAATGCCTCCACCTGGGCCCTTATGCTTTCCGGTAAAGTTCTCAAAGACCCGGAGGGCAATGGCATAGCAGATCTTCTACACGGCGCCATCAAACGCCTTGGCGAACCTGTGATCCGCGTAGCGGTTCAAAGTGCCATGAAAGAAATGGGGCATCAATTTGTTTTGGGTGAAACCATTGACGAGGCTGTTGAGCGTGGAAAATCTTCACAAGAACTGGGATATACCTATTCTTACGATATGCTCGGTGAAGCGGCACTGACTTATGAGGATGCAACGAATTTCTTCCACGCATATTGCGATGCCATCCGGGCGCTTTCAGAAAGATCAAATTCAGAGGACATTACCCAAAATCCGGGCATTTCCATCAAGCTCTCCGCGCTTCATCCGCGCTATGAACTAGGTCAGAGGGCGCGTGTGATGGACGAACTTGTTCCGCGGGTGCGTGAATTGGCGATCCTTGCAAAATCCGCCGATATGGGCCTCAATATCGATGCTGAAGAAGCCGATCGTCTTGATATTTCACTCGACATTATTGAAGCCGTATTGCGTTCAAATGAACTCGAAGGCTGGGATGGGTTTGGCGTTGTGGTCCAGGCCTTTGGCAAACGCGCATCCTTCGTGCTCGATTGGCTTTATGCGCTATCTGAAGAGCTTGATCGCAAGATTATGGTTCGCCTCGTTAAAGGCGCTTATTGGGATAGCGAGATCAAAGTTGCGCAGGTCGATGGCGTGGAAGACTTCCCCGTTTTCACGCGTAAGGCGCATACGGATGTTTCCTACATTTGTTGTGCGCAACAGCTATTGGCAATGACAGATCGCATTTATCCGCAATTTGCCACGCATAACGCGCATACCATTGCGGCTATTCTGGAAACGGCAGACGACACATCGTCGTTCGAATTCCAACGTCTGCATGGGATGGGTGAACCACTACATGACCTCATTTTGAAAACGGAAGATGTCAAAGCGCGCATTTATGCGCCGGTTGGTGCACATCGCGATCTATTGGCCTATCTGGTGCGCCGTTTATTGGAAAATGGTGCCAATAGTTCCTTCGTTAATCAGATTGTTGATAAGGATGTGCCTGCGGAAACTGTCGCCAGCGATCCTTTTGAGCAGCTTGAAGCAGGTAAGAACCTACCGCCATCTAATGTCATCAACCCTCAGGATTTATTCCAGCCAGAACGCATAAACTCAAAAGGTTGGGACTTACGCAATACCGATGATCTTGAAACGTTTTACGCTGTTCGAGAACCCTTCAAGGATCATTCATGGGTCGCAGAACCGCTGATCGCCGGTAAGCTACGATCCTCAGAACCGCATGATGTGATTAATCCTACAGATTTAAACGATGTCGTTGGCAAAGTGTCTCATGCATCTGCGCAGGATGTGGATACGGCGTTAGAAGCAGCAACAGATTGGCAATCCACATCAGATTCTGATCGGGCATATATTTTGAATCTAGCCGCTGATTTATATGAACAGAATTCTGGTGAGATATTCGCTGTATTGTGTCGCGAAGCGGGCAAATCACCCAAAGATGCTGTTGCAGAAATTCGGGAAGCGGTTGACTTCTTACGTTATTACGCCGCTCAAGCAACGCAACTTGGCGAGCAAAAAGCACGCGGCATTATCAGCTGTATTTCGCCATGGAATTTCCCGCTTGCAATCTTTACCGGCCAAATATCTGCAGCACTTGCGGCCGGTAACGGTGTATTAGCAAAACCCGCAGATCCAACACCTTTGATCGCAACTATTGCCGTTAAGCTTATGCATCAAGCAGGCGTTCCAAAAAGCGTTCTGCAGCTTCTGCCCGGTCCTGGCAGTGTGGTGGGCGCAAAAATCACCTCTGATCCGCGCGTGGATGGTGTTTGCTTTACTGGATCAACATCTGTCGCACAAACCATCAATAAGGCCATGGCAAATTCGCTCGCACCAGATGCGATGTTTATTGCAGAAACCGGTGGGCTCAATGCGATGATTGTGGATTCAACCGCCCTACCCGAACAAGCAGTTAAAGACATCGTGGAATCTGCATTCCAGTCCGCAGGTCAACGTTGTTCTGCGCTGCGTGTTTTATATCTACAAGAAGACATTGCAGATGAGTTTTTAGATATGCTCTATGGTGCAATGAACCAGCTATCTATCGGCAATCCGTGGAATATTGAAACCGATATTGGACCAACGATCAGCCAAACAGCACATGATGAGATTGCCAACTATATAGCTGATGCCAAACATGCCGGTCGCTTATTGAAACAGCTCTCGGTGCCGGATGCTGGATATTTTGTTGCACCATCGGTGATTAAAGTGGGCGGTATTGCGGATCTGGAGAAAGAAGTCTTCGGTCCCGTTTTACATGTCGCGACTTTTAAAGCCGATGAGATTGATCAAGTTGTTGATGACATTAATGCCAGTGGCTATGGGCTAACTTTTGGCCTTCATACGCGTATTGATGATCGAGTGGAACAAGTCACCAGTCGATTAGATGTTGGCAATATTTATGTAAACCGCAATCAAATTGGCGCTGTTGTTGGTTCCCAACCCTTTGGCGGCGAAGGCATGTCCGGTACCGGACCCAAAGCCGGCGGCCCGCATTATGTGCCAAAATTCCTCCATGTGGATCTCGAGGAGCGCGCAAGTGAAGACGGCAATCCTGTTAAACTTGAGGTCGTTCAATCCGCACTTGATAGACTTGCAGGCGAAACGCGTGGGACGCTCACCACCGCTGACTTACCAGGTCCAACGGGCGAATCTAACCGTTTATCGACCTTAGGGCGTGGCACAATCTTATGTTTGGGGCCAAGCTTTGAAGATGCAAAATCGCAGTATGACATAGCCCGCGCAAATGGCTGTTCTGCTTTAATGATTGTGCCGAACGCATCGGGAAAAAATGTCATTGAAGGGGTCTTGGACAGAGAAATGCTCGCACATTTGGACAATATTGATGGTGTTGCGCTTTGGTCGACGAAAGATGATCTCCAAAAAACTCGAATAGCGCTGGCAGCGCGCAAAGGTGCAATCATCCCGCTAATGACATCGGGTGATATGGCGCATGCATGCGTTATTGAACGGCATATTTGCATCGATACCACTGCGTCGGGTGGCAATGCGACGCTTCTAGCGGGTGAATAGCGGTTTTATCAGCCAGCACGTCGTTTGGCTGAATATTCGCTTGCGATAAAATCAAACACTGTGCGGATACGGCGGCTGGTGTGCAATTCACGGTGGGCGACTAGCCAAACCGGATAGACCATTTTACGAAAGCTTGGCATGATCGAGCGCACTTTGGGTTCTAAGTCTCCCACCCGCTCGGGCATAATTCCAATGCCCACGCCAGCTTTGGTGAGTTCCCAATGCACCATGTGATTGCCAGCGCGGACAGTGATATTATCATCAGAAATCTCAAGTCCGATGCTGGAGAGTTGCTTGACCATTTCATCGGAGCCATCAAACCCGACAAATTTATGATTTCTCAGATCGCGCAATTTATTCGGCACGCCGTATTTTTCGATATAATCGGCCGACGCATATAACATCGCGACCTCTTCACCAATTTTGCGAGCAACAAGATCATTCTCTTTAGGGCGATAATTGCGCATAGCGATATCGGCTTCCCGGCGACGCAAATCTTTGCTGTCATCTGAAGCTGCCACTTCAACTTCGACACCGGGGTGAATTTTGCGCAATTTGGCAATGATAGGTGCAAGATCATAGATCGCAGTGACTTCCGTTGCGGTGATACATATTGAGCCTTCCAGCGCTTCTGAACGTCCGGTTGCCGCTAGCGACATTTGACTTGCCGCTTCGCCCATACTGCGCACATGAGAGAGCAATTCATGACCTGATGGCGTGAGGCTCAACCCTCGCCCAAGCCGCTCAAATAAAATGACACCTAACTCTTCTTCGAGCGCATCAACCTGCCGGCCTAAAGTCGGTTGTGCCATGCCTAGAGCTTTTGCCGCAGCGGACAAAGACCCCTCTTCGGCAGTGACCAAAAAGGCGCGCGCTCGGTTCCAATCAAATTTTACTGATTTCCAATCCATGCATATATGCATATCACTCTTACGAATTTAGTCAATTTACCTTCGCATTACGCATTGGTATAAATCTCACAACACACAGCAAATGACCTTAGGCGCCAAGTCATTTTCAAACTTTACATTTCTTTACAAACGGGAAACACGCATGACACATTCATCCGTTACACCTTTGGATCAGGACGTTAAACAAGCTATTTCATCAGGCGACAATGATATGACAGCTCTTACACTTAACAACGCATCTCACCCGCAAACACCCGAAAAAAAGGCTGCCAATGAGAAGGCATCAAAGTTTTGGGACAAACTGGCCGCAAAATATGCTGCCCGACCAGTTGATGACCCCAAGGCATATGAACATACGCTTTCACGCACCAAGGCACATTTAAAACCATCAGACCATATGCTCGAAATTGGCTGTGGAACAGGTACGACTTCCCTCATTTTATTAGATCATGTGCGCCACATCACAGCGCAAGATTATTCCAGAGAAATGATTGATATCGCTGAGAAAAAGCGTGAAGTTGACGGCACGAATAATGTCACATTTGCGCAGAGCAGCGTCGATGATTTGCCAAGTTTTGAAACTTATGACGTAGTTTTTGCTTCTTCACTATTACATCTATTGCCAGATTTGGATGATGCGCTTGTTCGCATTCAGCAATCGGTGGAACCCGGCGGCCTGTTCATTTCAAAAACAGTGTGCCTGAAAAATCAAAGCCTGCTTTATGACATCATGGTTCCCTTGATGCGTTTGATAGGCAAAGCACCTTATGTCAATTTTGTCACAGGAGATGAAATCGAGGAAAAGATTAAACAAAACGGTTTTGAAATTCTCGAAGCGGATGACCACAACCACAAGCCCGCTTGCCGTTTTGTTGTTGCGCGTCGCATAGCCTGACCACAACTTCGCTCAGCTCCACAAACCCAAAACTGAGCGATGCAGACTATGGCACGATGCTGCACTCGGCTCCACCTATCTAAGCTGTCCCCCCTGAATGCTCAGAGATAGGTGGCCCCCCCCCCGATTGACTTTGCCAGCCGAAATTGTTGGCGTGATAATGAAAGATAGTTCAATGACTAATCATTTCCCACAAGACACATATTCCGGAAATACATTTTCCAAAGACAGCTTTTTAATGAGTTTGCCAAAACCAACCAAAATGAAAGCTGCGACCTATTCCAAATACGGCCCGCCAATAGTCGTTGGCATCCAGGAGGTCCCAGTGCCAGAGATCAAAGACCATGAGGTTTTGATCCGCATTCGTGCGGCCAGCGTATCCTCTGGCGACTGGCGGGCGCGTTCCCTTTCGCTTCCCAAAGGTTTTGGCCTTTTGGGTCGCCTCATCTTCGGCATTACCGGTCCGCGCAAGCCGATCCTTGGCACAGAGTTGTCAGGTGAAGTGATTGATACAGGCAAAGATGTCACCGAATTTGTTGTTGGCGATCAGGTGATTGCGTTTGCTGACACCGAACTTGGTTGTCATGCAGAATATCGCGCGTTTGATCAAAATGGTTTAATCACCAAGAAGCCGGCAAATCTTAGCTTTGAACACACCGCTGCCCTTTCTTTCGGCGGCACAACAGCGCTCAGTTTCTTGCGCGACAAGGCCAAGGTACAACAGGGTGAGAAAGTGTTGATCATTGGCGCGTCCGGCTCCGTTGGATCAGCCGCTGTTCAAATCGGTAAATATCTTGGTGCGGAAGTAACCGGTGTCTGTTCAACGCGCAATCTTGATATTGTGTGCGAACTTGGTGCGGATCATGTGATTGATTACACACAAGAAGATGTTACCAAACTTGGCGAAAAATACGACGTGATCCTCAACTGCAATGCTGAGATCAATATCCGCCAATATGAGACGATCTTAAATGCCAATGGCCGGTTGGTTTTAGTGCTTGGTTCATTTGCGCAAGCGATTGGGCTAGATCGCATGTCACGAAAAGCGCGCAAAGCTGGCAAACGCATCATCGGTGGTGTTGCAACTGCAAAACGTCGCGATATTGAGCTGCTTGCACATTTGGCTGCAAATTTGCAATTCACCCCGGTGATTGAGCATGTCTACCCGTTTAGCGAAATCATGTGCGCACATGCAGCGGTGGAAAGCGGTCATAAACGCGGCAATGTGATTGTTAAGATGTGATTTTCACGCTCATTGCGCCTTTGCCAAACGCTCGCGCCACATCATATAGATGCCTGATGCAACAATCAGCGCTGCGCCAATGAGCACCCAAAACCCGGGTCTTTCATCAAATATGATAATCCCAAACGCCATTAGGAATATCAATCGCGAATATCTGTAGGGAGAGACAACAGATACTTCCGCTGCGCGCACTGATGCGATGATGAGTAAGTAACCGATTGCACCGAAGGCCACCATGCCTATGAGCGATAGGATATGCGCGCTTGGTGGCACAAAACTCTCACCTAACATCAACATCCAAATGAGAGGTACAGGAATTGTTGCCACCATAGTGTAGCACGCCAAACTGGACGACGACATATTGGGTGGCGTCACGCGCGTTGTCAGATCGCGCACTGATAATGCAACGGCAGCCGTGAATGCCAATAAAACAACTGGTTCAAAAGAATCAGCACCTGGCTGAATGATCAACAGGACACCCAAAAAACCAACAATGATGGACGTCCATCGCCGCCAGCTAACCCGCTCCTGCAGAAACAACACAGCGCCAAAGGTCACGAGCAAAGGTACAGATTGTATGATGGCGCCAATTGTCGACAACGGGACAAGTGCTAGCGCTAAAACCATGCTGACAAGTCCTGTAATTTCAGCCACATAGCGAATAATAAGAACCTTGGATATCGCGCGTTTATCCCAAACGCTCTCGCCTTGGTAAAGCGCAATTGCTGCAAAAACAATCAATCCGCCCAGAGTAAGAAAAAACATCGTTTGAGCCGGAGAAACGCCACCCGCGACAACTTTGATCAGCGTATCCGTTGTGGCAAATGCAAACATAGATGCAATCATAAAGACGATGGCTTTTGTGTTATTGCTGAAGGTCTTCATGTATTTCTTTTCATCCGCTCGTCCCAAGTATGATTATCCCCTATCAGAGATTTATCCTCGGGCCAATTGGAAGTTCTCCAATCCAACTCGTTCCTGGCTATTTTCGGAATTGCCAACCAAGGCTGGGTAAATAAATCAAAGAATCCCGGTAAAACCCTTCTCTAAAGTTCGACATTTCTGTCAAAACTTTGTAACTCAGTGAGATGATCACGTGGGTGCTCAATGAAATTAAAAGAATTCTTCTACAAATTTGGACTCCGTCCAAATTATAAATTTTTTCCGTCGATAAAAACCGTTGTCGGCGAGCACAACAATAAGAGTGTCGAATTTTATCAATGGCGGGAACCAAAAGCCAAAGACTTAAAACTAAACGCCGATGAAATTGTGGAACTCTCTTCATTCATTCAAGAAGGTGAAACCGCCATCGATGTTGGCGCTCATATCGGTGACAGTACATTACCCATCGCGCTGGCCTGCGGTGCAAGCGGAAAGGTTTTTGCATTTGAACCCAACCCGATCGTGTTTGCTACATTGGCTAAAAACGCAGCCATAAACACTGAGCTCACTCAGATCATTCCCATCCCATTTGCCTGCACAGATGGTGATGTGGAAATGGTGTTTAAATATTCCGAAGCATCCATGTCCAATGGTGGGGATAAAAGCAATGCTGGCTTTCGAGACGGACACACATTCCCTATGCCTGTTAATGGATTGAATCCTTTATCTTTTCTTCAGGAAAGATATTCGCAAGACCTTGAAAAATTGCGTTATATCAAGATTGATGTCGAAGGGCTCGATTATCTTGTTTTAAAGCAGTTTGAAGCGCTTATTGATCGACATACCCCTTATATCAAATTTGAGATTGCGAAATTTACAAACCAAGATATGCGTATGGCATTGCAAACTTATTTCAAAAACAAGCCATATAAATTTTACAGAGTCGATGAAGCACAATCAAAATTGGCAGGCTTTGAAGCTGACGATAATATTTTCTTTTATCCAACGCATTGCGATGTGTTTTGCGTACCTAAGTAACGTAAGTTTTGGAGCGCAGTTGCGCAGCAATTGGTCTCCTGAGACGCTATCCACGCTCTGAACTATAATGGGTAATCAAGACAAAAATAGACACTATCCACCCATTCGTTACCGACCTTAAATGTGTTGTTTTTACGATGAGTTTCAACAAACCCCAATCCTTCGAGCAAACGAATCGATCGTTCATTGCGTGGGTCAACATCTGCTGTAATTTTCGTGAGTTGTTTCTTATCAAAGCCATAATCAATAAGCGCCGAAACAGCTTCTTTCGCGAAGCCCTGCCCCCAAAAATCCGGGTTGAAAATAAATCCAATTTCTGGAAACCGCCAAAAGCCCGCTTTACCGATCACTTGGCCATCAAATTCAACGACAAAATCTTCACCCTGCTCAGGTGACATGCCCATCATGCCGCGAACAAAATCCTCTGTTTGCGAAAGATTGGCGTGAGGTAAAGTATCCCAATATAGCATGGCGGTTTTATCGCTAAAGGCGTCATGGAGCGCGATTGCGTCGTCCATTCTTGCCGGTCTCAATTCAAGGCGATTTGTGTAAATGATAGTCATATATCTAGACTAGAGTTCAGATAGAGCGCGCGCAATCGCTGGCGTCGTGAAAGATGATAGATGCCGGTCCCGGTAGACGAATTATTCCAAAATAGTCCAGCTTTTTAAATGCGTTGGAATGGCGGAACACATACCAATCACCAGATCCCTGGACATGAATGGCCCGGCTTGCCGACTTTCTCCAGCTGATGCGAGACAGAAATTATCTATACCCTGTGGTCGAATTTGAGCGGTATTTTCGTCATAGGAAAACTTCTGCATAATTGAGTTCTGACATTTCACCAGTTTCAAGTTGCCCATGGTCGCGTCATCATATTCTGCATCCTTAGACGAAATTTCAGCACATAGATTATCAAATGTGGCTGACTTTATCTGACCAGTTCCGATATCGAGAGAGAATTGCACATCTCCGCCTTGGGGCTTGCATGAATGCAAATGTAGATTGTCTGACAATCCTCGGCCAACCGTGTCGATACAAAAACCGAGTTTATCTTTTTCATCTAGGTTGTTAGATAGAAAAATAATCGGTGCCGGTGTTTTGATTTTCGGCATTTGATCGGTCGGCGTGATGATTTGCGCGTTGGAGGAAGGAATTAAAACGCCGAGCGCGGCCATGCTCGCGGCGAAAGTAACTCTTGCTAAACTCTGCTCTACAAATGGCAATTTGCAACTCTTTTTCGCAGTGCACCTCGCCCCCAGATTGGTTGCTTTGTATCACAACAGACCTAAATTATCAATGAAAAGCAGTAGCTTAGAAATCATTGATGAAATATCGGAACACGAGGATCGCATATTGCCAATGCTAAGCAATGCATGCTTGCAAGCAATTGGTCAAAAGTTTAATTCACATGACACATCACCAAATAAATCGATAATTTATAAAAAAATCGATATTTTTACATCCACCGACAAATTTATGGCGTATAATGAATTTATAAATCAACCCACAACATCTTACCCTTGATTTGACAAAAGGAGTCGCACCATGAGCGTCAACATCAAATTCCCCCGCCGCAATTTTTTACTCGGAAGCGCAGCGCTGCCATTTGCGGGAAGTGCTACAACTGTTTTGAGCTCAAACGCGCACGCAGCCGGTCACTCAGCTGCCAAGACAAATGCGCCATACTCACATTATAAAGTGGGTGATTTTATTGTCACAACATTGCTGGCTGGGGCGCGAAATGCAAACGAACCGCAAAAGACATTTGGCATGAATGTTTCTGCAGATGAATTTAACGCATTTTCAGCAGAAAACCTGATCGCAAGCGACGCATTCAAAGCCTTTTTCACACCAACTGTGGTGGATACGGGCTCCGAAGTTGTTTTGTTTGATACAGGTTTAGGTGGCGATGTCCCAGGTGTTGTAACTGCGCTCGAGGGTGCAGGTTATGCACCTTCAGATATAACAATCCTCGTCATCACACATATGCACCCCGACCACATTGGTGGTTTGATGATGGGTGGCAAACCGACCTTCCCCAATGCCAAAATCTTTACAGGGTCTGCAGAATATAATTTCTGGTCAAAATTGGATGCTGGAAATCGCGTGGGTGATATGGTGGCAAAAATGCTCACACCCATGGCCGACAAAATCACATTCCTAGATGATGGTGGTGCTGTGACGTCAGGGATCACGGCTATGGCCGCCTTTGGTCACACACCTGGCCACATGACTTACATGTTAGAAAGCAATGGTCAGCAATTGCTGATTGCTGCTGATCTTGCCAATCACTATGTCTGGTCATTAGCAAAGCCCGACTGGGAAGTTAGATTTGACGCAGACAAAGCTGCAGCTGCTGCATCTCGCCGTAAGGTATTTGGGATGTTAGCTGCCGATAAAATCCCGTTTATTGGTTACCATATGCCTTTCCCGGCGGTTGGCTATGTGGTCGCACGTGGAAATGGATTCCACTATGCGCCTGAGACCTATCAGCTGTCACTATAGTCCAATTTATCAATATCTAAATTTTAAAGTTTGGCGCGGTGTAGAGCAACATCGCGCTTTTTTTGTTGGATAAATTTAGGCAATCGTAAAGGCGACGATCAAAATCTCCAAAAACAATAGAACGATAATGGCGACGAGCAATCGGAGCCGGAAGACCATTTTGCGGGTTGGTTTATCATTTTTATCAACATGTTTGGCGATTGCAGACTTAATGATATTTGAATAACCCTGAGGAGTATCCGGAGAACCTTCTTGCACCGCACGCTCTATAGCTCCACTTAGCCTTAACGCCATGACCAAAAAAGCCAAAGTCGCAAATGCGAGCACAGTTATTAAAATCGGAACCATCTTTTCCCCTTAGATACGCGACTTAGAAATCATCATCATACGAAATAAACATCACTGACAACTTGAGGGCAAGTCTAATCGAGGCTAAAAGTCATTGTTAGGTAAACACTTAAAGGGCCGATTATGCCTCCATTGAAGACAAAAATATCTGCTGGCGAAGCGCCTCAACATCCAGGTGAGATTATTCACAAAGCCATAAAAGACAGCAACCTTCACGTCCTACAGTTTTCGAAGATTATCGGTTTGTCTAAATTTTACATCAATGATTTGATCGACGGCAAGGAGCGGATAAATCGCGCCAGCGCTGGCAAATTTGGGCTGTATTTTAAAAACGGTTCAGGTGCTTGGCTCACCATGCAAAAACTGCATGATGATTGGGTGAAATCAGGTGGAGTGATCGCACCTCAGCAGTCCGTTGAAGAAGACACCGAAACACCTGATGAGCCACCCCGTCTATCGCGATCGCGCGGTATCAAATCGCATTGATATCACTGCTGTGCTCGCTATCGATTTTGAGCGCAATCACCAATAAGGAATTTGATTCATTAACGTGCGATAAACCTTTGAAAACACTTTTAAAAACAAAGCTCAGTTTTCACCCGTGATGTCGCGCGTAAACACTTTTGAACTCACACCCTGGAGATCATTTGAAAGCCGGTTGGCCACAATCACATCTGATCTTTCCTTAAAAGCCTCAAAATCACCTACGACGTCCAAACCCTGATAATCACTACCTTGCAAAGTCGGTTCATAAATAATGACTTCGACATTTTTTGCACGCAAACGTTTTACGATGCCTAAAACTGCGGATTGTCGGAAATTATCGGATCCTGCTTTCATAGAAAGGCGATAAATACCTACGGTCGAAGGCGACCGTTTCATAATCTGGTCGGTTAAGAAATCTTTACGCGTACGATTGGAAGCAACAATCCCGCTGATCAATTTTTGCGGTGTGTCTTTAAATCCTGCCTGCAATTGTTTTGAATCTTTTGGTAAGCAATATCCACCATAACCAAACGATGGATTGTTGTAATGGTTTCCAATTCGAGGGTCATGGGATAGACCTGAAATAATCTGAGCTGAATCCAAACCGTTATTCAAAGCATAGGAATCGAGTTCATTGAAATAGGCGACACGCATGGCAAGATAGGTATTTGCAAATAGCTTAATCGATTCTGCTTCATCCATGCCTGTTAAAAAAGATGGCACATCCTCTGATAGGCTGGCATTTGAAAACAAGTCTCTAACATGCTCAGCACGTTGACTTTGTTCGCCCACAACAATTCTTGAGGGGTTTAAATTGTCATAAAGGGCTTGCCCCTCGCGCAAGAACTCCGGGCAAAATATAATGCGATCAGTTTGTAATTTCTCACGCATTTTTCGAACATAACCCACAGGGATTGTCGATTTAATAACAATGACCACTTCAGCGTTATTGGTCAAAACGATTTCGCAGACTTCATCAACGGTGGACGTATCAAAACTGTCTCGCTCAACATCATAATCCGTAGGGGTAGCAACGACGATATAATCAGCGCCATCTAAAGCTTCATCCATATTTGTCGTTGCAGTAAGATCAAGTTGATTATTAGTTAAAAACTCACTGGCCAGCGGATCTTCGATTGGGCTTTTGCCCTCATTTATAAGATCCACTTTTTCAGTGGAGATATCAACTGCAACAACTCGATTTCGTTGCGCTAACAATATCGCGTTAGATACACCAACATAACCCAAACCAATAACTGCTATCTTATAGGACAAAATCTTGTTCCTTAAACATTAAGTTGGACAAACAAGTTGTGCGTCTCCTAACGGCCACGCAATATTTTCGAGAAGTAATCGATGGTCTTCTGCAGCCCGTGTTCCAGCTGAATTTCTGGCTGCCAGTCTAATAATCGTTGTGCTTTTGAAATATCTGGTTGGCGTTTTTTGGGATCATCCGAAGGTAAATCTTTATAGATTATCTCGGACCCAGAACCTGTCATCTCAATGACTTTCTCCGCCAATTCTTTAATGGTAAATTCGTTTGGGTTGCCTAAATTGACAGGTCCAGTAACACCGTTGTCAGATTGCATAAGTTTGATAAATCCATCCACCAGATCATCAACATAACAAAACGATCGCGTTTGCGATCCATCTCCATAGATTGTGATTGGTTGACCGGTCAAAGCTTGGACTATGAAATTTGACACTACTCGTCCATCAGACTTGTGCATTCTGGGACCATAGGTGTTGAATATTCTTGCAATTTTAATATCCAGATCATGTTGTCGGTGAAAATCGAAAAAAAGAGTTTCAGCGCACCGTTTTCCCTCATCATAGCAAGCTCGAATACCATGTGGATTTACATTTCCCAAATAGCTTTCCTTTTGTGGGTGCACATTGGGATCACCATAAACTTCACTGGTCGAGGCTTGGAATATTTTGCATTCCAAATTCTTCGCTAGTTCCAACAAATTCATGGAGCCATAAACAGATGTCTTGATGGTATGTATCGGGTCATGCTGATAATGAATTGGCGATGCAGGACAAGCTAAATTGTAAATTTCATCAACTTCTGCCTGTAAGGGTATGCAAATGTCGTGATTTATGAATTCAAAATTTGGATTATTGAGATGATGCTTAAAATTGCCCTCATGTCCGGTAAACAGATTATCAACGCATAATACTTTATGCCCTTCGCCCATCAGCCGGTCAACCAAATGTGAACCAACGAAACCTGCGCCACCAGATACCAAAATACGCCGGCTTTCAGCTGCAAAACTCATCATTTTTTCTCCATCAAGAATGTGACCATATAGACTTTGGGCGATGGTATTACAATGCAAGTTATGGCCTTAATCCCATTAACAAAAACGATCGGTTTAAATAGTCAATAACATAAAGCTGTTGCGGAGGGTTTACACCTCATGCTAGACGACTTTTCAACTCAAATTGGCAACGAAATACTCCGCCTCACCAATAACGATTACCGAAAGCTGAATGAAATGTTAGCCTTTGCTATCAACAAACATTACAACTCGCGCATTCAACAGAAAATCCGCAGCAACCTGGCAAAGCATAAACACAGACTCCCTAATTTCGACGTTAAGAATTTCACATTTTCAAACAGCCAAGAACTCGTTTCACCGAACGATATTCTCATCGAGCATCGCGGCTCCACCATTAACTTTGCATGCCGAGACGATGTGTTTTCATCTAAATATCC
Source organism: Rhizobiaceae bacterium (assembly GCA_017644105.1). Taxonomy (GTDB): domain Bacteria; phylum Pseudomonadota; class Alphaproteobacteria; order Rhizobiales; family Rhizobiaceae; genus Lentilitoribacter. The sequence goes on from JAEPMD010000017.1 coordinate 25,218, forward strand.
TTACGCATACGGATACCTGAAAGACAGAAGCGCAACTTTTCTGTTTTATGTGGCCTTGGCTGGCGATGTCGCAAAACATCTGGTTTGCGATACTTCTGATGGAAACAATTTGAGTATGGCGGACATTCGATTTTCATCTCCCCTTGCCAAAGATGGACTATTACCAGACGCTTTTTTCTTTGAAAGCGAAGGATATCAGCATCAACGTGATTTATATGCAAATAATGCTGTGCCTTGGACTAAGCGAAGCGACAAAATCGTTTGGCGCGGCGGTTTAAATGGCGAAGGACTGCGCCTTTGTGATGAACAATTGATATCGAACGGAGCTGTTCATCAGCGCGCGCGAATGGCGTTCGCTTGCAAAGGGACAGACATTGATTTCAAATTTGCCAATGCTGGTCATGAGAGCAGAGTGTTAAGTGCGCAGGGACTTATGGGCGAACGCATTGATACAACGAGCTGGCTTCAACGAAAATTTGCAATCGATGTTGACGGGTATTCAAACGCTTGGGACAATTTGTTCCATCGCTTACTTTTTGGCTGCTGCGTTCTAAAGGTTGAAAGCCAGGCGGGGTTTAGGCAATGGTACTATGATAAACTCGTTCCATTTGAACATTATGTGCCCATCAAGGCAGATCTCAGCGATCTTCATGAACAGGCAGACTGGGTGCAATCCAACCCTAAAGAAGCTGAACGAATTGCCGCAGCTGGCTGCAGGCTTGCTCATTCAATGACGTTTGAAAGTGAAGCTGATTACGCAGTGCGCGAGATCCAGCGGGTATGCGAAGCAAAAAACGCTGTGTCACACTAGCCGGCCAAGCCGATCAGATTTGCATGTTTTGGCTAAACACTCATCGCTACAACGCGCGATATTTCAGTGAGTGACCGTCCAGATTGCTCACGCCAGATATTAAAGGCTTCTTGGACTTGTTGCATCGCTTTTTGCGATGTTGGTGCTTTGTCAATCACGCCTTCTGCCGTTAGACGACCGACAACACTTTGTGACAACAAAAAACTGTCCTTGCCCTGAAAACGCAGGCAATATTGTCCCGTCGTGCCGCCCATTCGCGCCGCGCTCTTTTTAAGCAAATGTAACAATCCAATATAATCTTCTGATGGCCAATCACCAATAACTTTGCCAATACCACCTTTTTCAGAAAGAGATGCGATAAAACCAGCATTTTGCTGCACAGCTTTGATCTTAGCGCCATAACGTACAATGCGGGTATCCGACACCAAGCGTTCAAAATCCTCATCATTGAGCATCAAGCAATGCCCGATATCAAACCCTTCAAATGCCGCTTCAAAACCCGGCCACATGGATTCAACCACTTTCCAATTAAACCCGGCTTGAAACACGCATTTGGTCATGGCGGCCAACCATCGATCATCTGAGATAGCGGCAAGTTCAGCTGCAGATTTTGGTTTATCACCAATGAGGGTTTCCAAAGCATCATGTCCTCCTTTGCGATCCGCCGAAATCTCATAAATCTCCTCAAACGTGCGCATGGTGCCTCCCTTCTATTTTTATGTCAGCCGCTTATTTTATCGCGTATATGCTAACTGTAAATCTCTGATTACGCCTATCATGAAATTCGAAATCATTTGCGTTTTTAAGTAGGATCCAATGGAGTAATTGACAATTTCGCCATTTTTCATCAACGAACGCAAGCATCAGTCCCCGCTCTCATAACCCCAATATTTGGCCAGAACAGATAGATCCTTACGCAGATTTACCATTTGCTTTGCAATTGATTTCGAACTTTTAAGACCCAATATCATTGCGCAATATTGCGTGACAGTAAAACCATCCCCTACAATCTTTTGAATGCGTGTGACGGCTTCATCGTCCTTTCGTTGATTTTGACCAAACTTTGCTAATTCTTTATTGGCATTTCTGATCACATCTTGCGCGTTGATTTGTTTTTCGGTCAAAGTCAACTGCGCGGATGCAAAGTCCACACGCTGACGCGCATAATCGATACCCTTCCCTGTTTGACCGGAGCACACCAAATAAGCCCCCATATATTTGTAGCCAGCCAAAAACTGCGGTTGTGTAATTCTTTTTCGATTAAGCAGTTCGAGTAACGCATTGTCGGAAACGCGTTGAATGGCGCGCAACTTTTGTTTCCCGAGTGCTTGATCTGAACCTGTGACCTTTTTCAGGATATCAGGATCGTCCACATCAGATAAGATAAAACCTTTTGTCCCTTTAGGTAATTTCTTGGCTCCCGGTTTTAATTGGACACAGTGCGGGTTGAGAGATTTATGTTTGCTTTGACTTTGTGTGTGCAATTTGTACTCCAATTTTATAATCTGAAAACTCGTAAACCGGTACAATGATCCCGCGCAAATCGTTCGATCTATTTCGGCCTTATGCTCTTTTTGAAGTGATATAAACAATGGCTCGCGCGACGATCACCTTCACGTTTTGATTTATCCATCACTGGTGCTGCGCAACACATCATGCCTGCTCCCGCATCTTCAACCTCATCATCAACACACCAACTGCAAAACCCGCGCTTAAGCTGCATAAATGGCATGGGTGCGTTTTGAGGCTTGTGAACCTCAACAGATGGAGCTTTCCAATTTAGTGCGGCAAGACTGGACGCGTTAAACTTTTTGTCCGTGCTTCTTTCAGGGTTCCTCGGTGCCGCGGATTCACGATTACCCTTCCGCTTGAGACAAGAAGAACCAACGCGAGTATTTAAGGAAAGAATGGCCTTAGTTTTACGCAAGCGATGGATACGCCCTGACACCATCGCTTTACTCATACCCAACTGATCTGCAATCTGAGAATATGTTTGATCGGTTTTTAAACCTTGAAGCAAAATTTCATCTTGTGCCTCTGTCCATGTGGTTACACCCATAAGCCCCTACCTTGTTCAGCAATTGAAACGGCAAACGTATAAACCCCACGTTTAAACGTATATACGTATAATTCCAATTTGACAAGGATAATTATTCGTATATGTATAAAATAACTGATTCAGTATCCGCGTATCAACAAACACAAATAAGAACGGAATACGTTTATGGATTATCGGCAATTGCTTCGCATCATGCTTCAAGACACCAAGCAAGAAGAGCTCGCAATTGAGCTAAAAACAACACAGGCAACGATCTCCCGATGGCTATCAGGACAAGAACCGCGCGGCGCAGCACTCGAACGCATCCGTAATTTGGCGCGTGCTCGCCGCCTAGCGGAAGATGCCACAATTGAACAGAGTTATGACAGTAGTGGAACGGGAAACTTCCGTGAGCCCGGAGCGACATTGCTGCGCAATCGAACACGAATTAGACGTGGAAATGGTGAGATCTCGAACATTTCCACGAATCCAAAACTTAAAAATGCAAATCTTCCTTCACCTTCTGATGGCACATGGAGTTTTCCAATTGAAGTTAAAGCGGGATGGCAAAATTTTGACCAATCCTATGCCATTTTGATCGAAGGGGATTCCATGGCTCCGACATTGCCCAATGGCTCTTATGCTTTTGTCGATACCAGCCAAACATACCCCTCCCCGCCAGATCTTTATGCGATAAATTATGGGCATGGTGCTATGGTTAAACGCGTTGAATTACTCCCGGGAGATAAAATCCGCATTATTTCCGATAATGGCCGCTATTCTGATTTCGAATTTGAGCAATGCGATGTGGAGGTTTATGGGCGCGTTATTGCTAGCTTTATTCAGCATGGCTAGACGTCGCGTGCAGTTTTAACCTCATTCAACCCGCAAGATCTCAATACCTGTCCATTTGTCGCCATCACGTGCGAGGCGAAATCCTTCGCAATATCCAAAAACTGCTCCCCAGTCTTTATGATCCGCGCTTGGCAATGCACCCATTGCCATCAATTCCATAATGCCCCCATGGGAAATGCCCAAAATGGTTTGTTCGTCTTCAATTTGATCAATATGGAGCGCTAAAATATCCGCCTGTTGCTTGGCGTATTTCGCCACTGGTTTATTTTTCTTAACAGCTTTGCTCATCGCCTCGAAGTTTGCCGGCCATTTGCTTTTTCGATAGACCTTTTCAGGAAAGAAACCAAAGCTCTTTGTAAAGACATCGACTTCGAAACCGAAGGATATTGCAGTTTCGATGGCACGGGGTTTTTTGGATGTGATCACACCATGAAATGGGTTGTCATGCTGTTTACGCATTTGATCACCCACTTGCCGCGCAAGGTCTATGCCCGCCTGGCTTAAATGCTTACGGGGGTTTTTCGTACCGGATTTACAGTTTTCATATTTCCGCCGCATGGTATGGCGACGCATCTCGAAATATTTCATAAATATCCCCCAATACGCAAAAACTCACATAATTATGGAATAAGTTAGAGAAATCAGCAAGTTCGAAGTGAAAATACCGTTAATCCTGTCACAAATCTGAAAAGTAGAAACCTAACTGCGATTGACTCAGATCAATTTCAAACAAATGAAATGCATCTACAACTCATTACAGAGTTACGGAGTGTGTATACCCTCCCCGACCTATCCCCAATTGGGTCGACCGCAAAGATCCTCCGTCAACTCCTATGATTAAGGCTTCAAGTTGAGAAACTTGAAGCCTTCTTTTTTGGTATTTTAACAAGAGATACGCTTTAGCGTATTGTCTTGTTCTATGCCTCAAGCGGCTTAAAAGTCAGTGCTGCACCGTTTAAGCAGTGACGCAAACCGGTCGGCTGTGGACCATCATCGAAAATATGACCAAAGTGCCCACCGCAGCGACGACAGTGAACTTCTGTGCGGGTTGAGAAGAAGGAATTATCTTCCTTTGTCAGCACAGCATCATCGATATTGTCCCAAAAACTTGGCCAACCTGTCCCGCTTTTATATTTGGTCTTGGATGAATAAACCGGTAGATCGCATCCCGCACAATGGAATGTTCCTTCGCGGTTTTCATTGAGCAATGGATGGGTGAACGAGCGCTCAGTTGCTTCGTGGCGCAAGACTTTATATTGCATATCGTCTAAAATTGCTTTCCATTCTGCATCCGGCTTTGTGATTTCATATGCGAAATTTTCTCCCGCCTCTTGCGGCCACTCATTTTTTGAAGCATTGGCAAAACCCGAACGCGCTAAGAATGCACCTGCGCCCAAGCCAGTGGTGATGGTAAGAAATGTTCTACGGTCCATGTTTTTCTCCTGTGGTCATTACTTCATTCATTTATTGTGGATGTTAAAGTAACGTGAAAAGACGAAGTTTAGTTTCAATTGACGCCTTTATCTCAGAAGTGAAGATAAACTGATATAAAAGTGTTCGTGACCAAACCAAACGTTTTCATGACGCGATTGTGAGGGGAAAGTTATTGAGACTAACTAATTGAAATATTTTAGTATTCAATTAAATTTCTTGATGCGTCACTGCAAGTCAGACGCATCAAGACTTACTAAATTCAGTGTAGTTGGATTTTTCGAACCACACGTTAGCATGCACCTACCAGTGACCTGTATTGCCCATTGATGCCCAAGGTTCTGCTTTTTCTAATGGTGTACCCTTTTGTAAAAACTCGATGGATTGATTGTCAGGCGTGCGAATAAACGCCATTCTGCCATCATGTGGCGGGCGATTGATCGTCACACCATTGGCCTGCAGATGCGCACAAGTTTCATAGATATTATCAACTTCATAGGCTAAATGCCCGAAATAGCGTGCTTCTCCGAGTTCTTCAGGATCATAATTCCAGGTGAGTTCAACCGGCGTATCCTCACCACCAGGAGGGGCCAGCATGACAATGGTAAATCGCGCTTCGGGCTCATCATAACGTGCGGTTTCCTTAAAACCCAGCAATTCAAAAAATGCGATGGAGGCGTCTAAATCGCTGACCCTAAGCATTGTATGTAGATATTTCATTGTCTCTCCCAAATCTGACATTGATTGCGTTGTTCGATTAAATTTTGAACATGACCACGCAACTAACATGTTAGTTTTAGGAAGTCAATTTCCTACTTCTTGCCTCCATTCCGTAAAGTGCGTCTAAATAAATCGAATGAAACCAAAGTCATTCTGAACCGTTTACGTCACAGTAAACTGTCCCATCATGCCGCAATCTTCATGTTCTAAAATATGGCAATGATACATATAGGGCGCGTGTTCTGGCGCTTCATAATCGAATTTGACGAGGACTTCAGACCAGCCATCCTCGACATGCACCATATCTTTCCATCCTTGCGCATATGCAGGAGGTTCGGCCCCTTGTTGGCTTAATATGCGGAAAGAGCAGCCATGAATATGGAACGGATGAACATCTTCGCCCACAGTCATGCGCCAAATCTCAGTATCACCTTTGCGCACTTTCTGATCGATGCGCTCCATATTCATAGGCTGGCCATTAATTCCCATCGCACCTTCGCCACAAATATTGCCCCATGCTAATGCCAGCGCGGTGAAATCAGTATCACCATCCATGTTGAGTTCAAAGGATCGCGTAATTGTCGCTTGGCTCGGATCAGGCACATCCATATTGGCCAGTGTCTTTGGCATGGTTGCATCAATACCCTGCTCGCCATTCTGGTTTAGTGTAAGCAATGTGGTCTGGTTGCCACCGCCAAATAACCCACCCAAAAATCCAAAGACCCCCTCACCACCAGCTAATTGAACTTGTAGACTATTCGTTTGCGCCGCACCCATATCCACGAGAATCTCATAACGTTCGCCGGGCGACATAACGATATTTTCAGCTGGAACTGTCGACGCTAAAAAACCACCATCGGAGGCAATCACATTAACCGGTCCACTGGCCATTGAAAGTGTCAAAAACCTGGCATTACAAGCATTTAGAATACGCAGACGCACCAAACCCTTCGGAACGGATTGCGCCACCGGTGCTATGGCACCATTGACCACCATCGTATCGCCTAAAAAGCCTTCTTCGAAGACCTCACCAGTGTGCTCATAGCTCATTTCATTGGCGGCATTGAAGGTTTTGTCCTGCAGAATGAGCGTGAAATCATCAACCCCATAGGTCTTGGGTAGATCGGCAGAAAGGCTGGCGTCATCCTCAATGAGCATCACGCCGGCGAGCCCTTTATAGGTTTGTTGCGAAGTTTTTCCATGGGTATGAGAATGGAACCAATTCATCGAGGCATTCTGTACAATTGGTACATCAGGTGACCAGGTTTCCCCAACTTCGATTTCCTGATGTGGACCGCCGTCGACGTCTCCAGGTATATGCAAGCCATGCCAGTGCAAAGTCGAGACATCATCAATTGCGTTTGTCACATCAAATGGCAGTGTTTGCCCCTGCCTAACGCGGATAACCGGCCCCAGATAATCGTGGTTGATACCAAAGGTTTGGCTTTTGCCTCCATGACCAAAATCATGCGTTGCGGTCTGAAGCTTCAGCGAAATGCGACCTTCAATACCCTCCAAAAAGTCCATCATTGGGATAAGTGGAAGAGGTCGCGATGCATTCTGAGCGATAGCTGACTGAGCCCCCAGCCCACTTACTGCCCCACCAGCTGCCACTATGGTGGTCACACCTAAGGCACTTGATCCCGCTGCTTTTAGAAAATCACGTCTGTTCATATCCGAATCCAAACAATCATATTTTATCAACCATAGTTGACAATTAATCATCTATGACCACAATGTCAATCGTGATAATTGAAGTTCATGATTGAGAAAAAAGACGACGATTTCCTTGGTGTGAACATCAAGGGCTTGATGATGACCCTGCTCGCGCGCTGGAACGAGCAGATGGATCTTGCGCGTGAAAAAACGGAATTTGCTGACATTCGGCAATCAGATATGCGTGTTTTCGGCCAGTTGCGTGGACGCACGGTGAAACTGTCTGTCATTCACAAAGAGATGGGGTTTTCTCGCCAGGCAGCGCAACAGGCTGTTGAACGTCTGGTGGAACGTGGCGTGCTGAGAGTAGAAATGGCTGAGGGCAATAAGCGCGATAAAATGGTTTCCATCACAGAAAAGGGTCAAGAACTCAGAACTCTCGCCGCCCTCCAAATCCGCGACATTGAAGAAAATTGTGCTGATATTATTGGCGAGGACGGCAAAGAAACCATGCGGCAGCTTCTTCATCAATTGGTGAAAGATGGCAGGCAGTAAGCCTCACTTGAATTTCCTTAGAAATCTGGTGCCAACGGGCTCCCTTTCCCATTTGAGAACAGCAATATATCCCAAAATAAGTTTGACAAATATACATTATCGTATATCGTATATACGCTCAGTACAACGGTTCGCATTTTTTGAAACAACAGTCAGTTGATGACACGGATTCCAAAAACCTAATGTGTGGCGAACGGGAAGATATTTTGTCTAAATTCTGTAATTCACAAGAGTTTTTGCTGTTTGTTGACCAATATGATTGTCAATTTGTGCATGAAGCTGAATTATCCCCTTCCTCCAAGCAGGACGCTGTCGCAGCCTGCCAAGACACGACCCTTCAGATCGTTCGGATGGATCAAACAAATTGGATTGGTGAAGATGTGACGGAAGATGTCGCCAATGCCTGGCTTGATTATTATGCCCCGAAGCCCACCCAAGAAAGAACCCTCCCCGCGTTTGTCTTAGAAAGCCATGCATGGCTGCAATATTTGAAGGATTTTCGATTGATCTATCGACAAATAAAATAGGCATCTTTGATCACTATGAATTTTCACGAAAAATCTGATAATTCTACCCATAGATGCGGATAAATACCAGGTTGAGCAACCTATATATCTTAAGCAAAAGATCTGTAAGCGCTTGCACGATCTACCCAAAATTTCTCAAATTCAACAAAAAAAGGCCTATTTCTCACGAAATAGACCTTAATCCATAGGTTTTACGCAAAAAACCTACTATCCAGCCTATTATTTGGCTGTTTTTGCCCTCTCCCGAATTTGATTTTTTCGTCAATTGATCGGAAAGAATTGCGATTGCGACCATGAGCAAACAGTCATCTTCTTTTGCGTATCATACAGCATGAATACCCTATTTACGTGTATATTGATAATCATAAATTGAAATACAAAATCTGTTTCCATGCATTTTCGTTATAATTAGTGAGAAATGGAACCAAAATTCGCTTTTTTTGATCAGAAACTAAAAGTTTTGATTTAATTTTTCGAAAAAAACACCGATTTTGCGCGTTTCACAACATTTCCATCGATCGGACAACGATCAGCGCGAGGCGGTATGATGAAAGCCAAAGCAAGGCATAAAAGCCCGCAAAGTCCGAATATCCAGTCCATCTCCACACCATTGCGTAGACATAATCCGATCAATACCGGACCTATGCCCTGCCCCAAGGAAATCAGGAAAAACGTGATGGCAAAGCCGGTTGCCGGTGCCCAATCGAATATGCGCAGTGACCACATGCCCAAAAATGCAGTCGTGACGATAAAACCTAGACCGAACACGGCTGAAGATGCGAAGATTGCATAATTGCTGGTGGCAATCATCGGCAAAGCACCGATGGAAACTGCCGTTACGACCATCAATGCACAATAGGAACCTCGCAATCCAAAATTGGACGTCAACCAACCGGCGAGGAATCCAAATATGCCTGCTGTTCCCAATACACTCCAAAAAATTATACGTGTATTTTCGGCATCACCAGCGTCATAAAGTAAGTCTACTGCAAATGTCCAGTAAGCGCTGCTTGCCAAACCATAACCCAAAGCCGCCACAAACAAGGGACGCGCTTTTGCGCATTTGATCACCGCAGCAAAACCTGTATCCAGTGGCGTGACGCGTTGATCTGACGGCTGTTTATCTTGGGTCACATCTTTGACATCTGTACGAATAGTCGAAAAATTCCAAATGCTAACAAGCAAAGCAAGACCTGCAAAAATCATATAGGCCGATCGCCAGTCAAACGCTGAAAACAGCACGATTGGACCTGCAACCGCAACACCAAATCCGGTTCCAGAGTTAATCCAAGCATAAGTGCGCTCTTGATCTTGTTTGTAAATTTGCCGGACAATAACTTCAGAAAACGGTGGATAGCTGAGGCCTGGCGACGTACCGGCGATGAAAATTGCGATCAAGAGACCCAGACCTGTTTCTGAAAAGCCCACCAGCAACATGCCAAGACCGGCAGTCACCCCCCCTAAAACAATCGGGACACGAGGACCAAAGTGTCTGGAAATCCCAGCAGCGGATAACGTGGCGCATAAATATCCAATATATGATGAACCGGCAATAAGGCCGATGACATCTGGGGACAAGGAAAGATCCCGCGAGATATCCGGTACAAACAACCCAAAACCGTAGCGGGCTAGGCCAAAGGTCACGGCGACCATGGCCAGGCCAGCAAAGGTAAAATTTCGGGTTTGATGCGCCAAAAGCTCTCCTTCTTTTATCACCTCTTCCGTTACGACATCACCCGCTACCGACATGTGTTTGGAGCTTTTGCTGATATTAAGCATAACGTCCACTTTGAACACTAATTTCGGAGGGATATTTGAAACATTAATGTTTCGTCCTGCGTCAAAGTCTCCTCTACAATTTTAAAGTGTTTGTTGATCTCACGATACGCACGATATTGCGGAAAATCAAACTTTAAACAATAGTTTGATACAAACAATTTGCGATTACGGTCGACATCTAAGAACTCTTCACAGAGAATGGCTGCGAATATGAATTCTCCATCTGACGTCTGAACCGGAAGCAGATAAAACCGACCTACCGAAATCGCAGTATCTTTCACAGCTTGCTCAAACGCAATACGTGAAAATCTTTGCATCATTGGGTTTCGGTAGAAGCTGGAGATATTCAGCGCGCTGGAATTGCTATATAATTGCACCTCAGACAATAACATATCATCCTTGCGCGCGATGTTCTGCAACCAATTTGTAATTGTATGAGGATCATCGTTGCCCTCCTGAAACCCAAGCATTGTGATTAATGCAGGTGTTTGAGTTTGTCCCAGATACGCGTTTAAGGAGAATTCATCAAATGATGCGTTTACAAAATCAACTGGGGTAGTACCCAGAATTCTCTCAAATACAGGCCTCAAAGGAGCTTCAGAAGCGGGATTAATATCCACCGCTATATATCGAGCAATACTAACCCCAAAATCCAGCAATCTTTGAAGTATGAAACTTGTCTTAATGGGTTCAGGCCCAAGCTCAACATAAATTAATTCTCTGCCGTTTAAACGCTGAACAATTTTTTCGATCGAGGTTTCCAGTGCTGCTTTGAACGACACGCCTGACGGATCAATCTGACCTAGAGCTTCATTTGTCAGACCCTGCATGTTTAGTGATGCCATCGCATTGACGATTTCGGCTAAATAATCATGACTTTTGGTCGGCTCCATCACATCATGATACTTATATTTATTGCTCTGGGTAATAATTTGATGTGCGGAGAACTCTGTGTGTGAATAAAGCGCTTTCTTTACATTCATTTCCAGGGTTCTGTTTTGATCAATCTCTTGATCAAAATGATGGTTCATATCGAAATTCGTTACTTTATTATTGGTTATAAAATCTCTGTCTAAAAGCTTATCACTCATATTTATTTCCTCGTTTTATACAACTTTGGGAAGACAATAAAAAACTAGGAGCTTGGACCGTTAACTGAAAATTAGTATTTGCTACAAGCCATCACAGAAATTTATGATGAAGACGAATAAACAACCATAAAGGGAATTATTTGTCTTTTTTACCGATAAAATCGCTATTTAAGTGCATTTGACCGCATGATGTGTACAGCAATAAATGTCGCAATGTGTAAAATTTTATGAAGCTGTTTTGATATAGGACAACAATCTTTAATCGAAATTCTGACTTAGATTTACATTAACCAATCCGTAACAAATAGGAGTTGCGATCAGTAAAACACATATATTGAGAATTGCAATCACACCTTGCCCGATGCTATACTCGTTAAAGTAAGGAGGCTTAATCATGACAACCGGACGCTTAAGTATAGAATTGTTAGAAGCATTTGTTACTGTTGCGAAGACTGGAAATGTGACAAAAGCAGGCGATATATTAAACCGAACCCAGCCGTGTATTTCAACGCAAATCAAGCGACTAGAAGAGCGTGTGGGCAAGCCACTTATTGAGCGATCGGCGAGAACCATACATCTTACCCAAACTGGCAGGATTTTGCTTGAGAACGCGCAAAACATCCTGCAATGCTATGAAACAACACGCATGCGTCTGTCGGTACCGGAACTCACCGGAGAGATCAGGATCGGTCTCCCCGAATGGTTTGCAACGGATAATTTACAAACTGTATTTTGTGATTTTGCCCGCGCCCATCCGAACGTAAATTTAGATATCACCATCGCTGATAGTGTTACCTTGCATAAGAAATTAAATGAGGGGGAGATCAGTATCGCGATCGCACTTTCCTCTGATCAGCGAGAAGAACCCTTAGATATTGTGGAAGAACCTCTTGTCTGGGTAGCCAGCCAAAAGGATATCATTGATGAAAAAGTCCCGCTCGTATTATTTGAACACCCCTGCCCGTTCCGCGAACTTGTCTTCAGTGCGCTTGCAGACATGGGTCGCCATTGGGAAGAGCGGCTAACTACAACATCAGTTGCGGTTGCCCAAGTCGCTGTTTCTTCAGGTGTAGGTATTTCAGCCCTTCCAGCGGGTGCAGTCCAACCTCACCACAAGATTTTGCGGGAATCTGACGGTTTTCCAAAACTGCCAACCATTAATTTGGGCGTTTACACGCCGTCAAAAGACCAATCGCAAACAATCAGCTATTTTGCGGACCACCTTAAAAGCTTCTTGTATGACAGTGTCATGCAGCCATCGGTTTTATCAGATCAATTGAATCAGATGAACGGCGGTGAACTACGCGTAGTGCAATAGCATTTTCGGACGTGATTTGCGGGAATTAAGGAAGCGTGTTCGTCTCTCGCAGCTAGATTATCGCGCATTTTGCTGATTGTCCCTACAAGTCGTACAAGCTCATCCTCAGGTAAGCCGGTGTCCGCGACCACACATTTTGTAATATTGGCTTGCTCAGATTTCAGCGCAGCGCCTTTTTCAGACAATGAGATCAATACTTGACGCTTATCTTCTTGTCCTTTGCGGCGGATAATATGCCCCGAGGCTTCTAGCCGCTTTAAAATTGGCGTCATGGTATTGGTATCAGTCATCAATTTCTGACATAGCCACCCTACTGTCACCGCGCCATCACCATCTACCTGGTGCTGCCACAATGCGGACAGCGTGATATATTGCGGATAGGTTAGTTCTATCCGGGCAAGATGCGGTGCATATGCTTTATTGATCGCACTTGTTGCAGAATACAGCGCAAAGCAAATTAAATCCTCGACCTTTTGATTCTCCTCAGATGGCATATTCAAATCCACTCCCGCATTGTCGGCAAACCAATTGATTACCCCAATTATTTTCTACAACGTCTATATACATCGCGCACGATATAATTGACAAGGCCGCAGAAATCCGTTTTATATCGTGCACGATATAAAATTTGAGGAGAACAATATGTCTTGGCTACCAACATTAATTACATCCAACGCAGAAGAGGGTTTCGAACTTGCCATAAAACTGTCACGGATGGGCGTTAAAAAGACCCAACCGGATGACGAAATTCGTGCGAAATTGCGGCCAATCTACGAAAATGACGCAGACAGTCTCACACATGTATCTCATGTGATTGCAACAAATTTCCAAACCGTAGCAGCCGCCAATAATTATTGGCGATAATCCTTTCCGTCGGCGGAACAACACCAGTTTCATTTCCTCTGCATCCCCCGCAGACTATCGCCTCTACAGCGATGTGGACATGGCTGGTGTCTGGCGCTGATGTCTGATGACTGCTTTTTGGCGACTAAACTTTGGTCCAATATCCTGATGTGCTGATTGCGCAACATCGCGATCTCAATTTGCACTGATACCATCCAATCAGCCTTGAGCTTTTAAAAGCACCACGCTACCTTAAGCCTACTTCGGGAATGGTCCCGTATGGAGTTTTTATGTCTGAGAATGTGGTTCGCCACTAGGTCTTAGCTTTTTTGCTGAGACTTGTTTGAAATCAAAACCAGCTCTTGCAAATTGCTGCAAGTAGCTCGCTTTTTGTTATGTTCAAATGGGAACGCGCATTGCGCCTTTCCCCAATTCTTAAGACGAAACATTGAATATCTCAAAATTAGAACAACGTGTCTTACACGTGCTCGCGCAGGGTGGATCGATCCATCATATCCGCGGGCAAAATCGAAAGATCAACAAAGTCACCTGCTATACACGCGAGGGCTATGTGCTCTCAGACTGTACGCTTGACGTTTTCACGCGGCTTAAAAAGCGCCGCTTCATTAAATCAAAAAGCGGTGCGCCCTATCAAGCAACTAAGCTTGGTTTAAGCGCCGTACTTTCACAATTGGACAATAGATCATGAATAAAAACATAAGCTTACGACCTGCACGGGGTGAAGATTTAGACGCGCTCTCCAGCCTTGTCGAAAAAGTTGAACTCATGCCCGGTGATATGCTTGCGCATAGCATGGCACCTTATTTTGACACCCTGCCAGACAATGAAATCTGTGTCATTGCCGAATTGGACGGTGAGATTATTGGCTTTTACTATGCTCGGCAGGAAGAAATGGCGCATAATGTTTGGAATATGCTGATCATTGCTGTTGATCGGGACAATCAAAGCAAGGGCATTGGCCGAACATTGATCGCGCATTTAGAACAAACATTGCGTGACCAAAATCAGCGGATTTTGATCATCGATACATCGAGCGATGATCAATTTATCAAAACGCAAAAATTCTATCAGGATTTGGGCTTTGAACGCACAGCCACCATCCCCGATTTTTGGACAGATGGCGAGGATAAAATCACCTACTATAAAAGACTATAACGTTAAGCACACCCTTCGAGCCAAACATCATTAAAATTGTTTGGCTCGCACTTTTCATGGGCCAATTTGGTGATCCGAGCCACGCGTTCTTCCAGCGCCGCATCTGGTGCTGAGAGCTTTAATTTTGATGGCGCAATTAACACGGCGACCAGCGAGTTGAACTCGTTTTCGTCGAGCTCGGCGACGCGTTTTTGATAGATCAAATCAGCCGCATTATGAAAGCCGGTGATCCAGCCATTTGGCCCTCTGCCCATTTCAGCGGTCGCTAAAAACAGCGCCACTTGCTGATGTTTGCTGAGCACACTGTCGAGTCCCAAGGCAAAACCAGATTGGCGGATCTTACCAATGCCCGGGGTATAATTTTTAAATCCCAACCGCTTGGCGAGCGATTGCGTGAGCGTTGTGATCCCCGCCCCTTTGGAGCTGAAATCAATGCCATCGTGCTCGTAAAAGCCCGGGTCCTGAACCTTTATCAGCGTATTGAGTTGCTGTGAAGTGAGGCTCTCAACGCCTTTTCCGCTTCGGGTCAATTGTTCAGCCTGCAGCTTAAAACCATCGGCCATCTGAACCGCGTCATACCAGCCCTTACCACCATAACCGAATATGGCGATAAGTAATGCCAATCCCGTTAAACCAATTCCATTGATTGCTTTGCCCATAATAGCCTCATACTTGATCTGAGCTTAAAAGCTAGGCAAACATCTTGTCCGGACTGAGATCAAATTTTGGCATAATTTGGGTGATTATGTGAAGGTTTAAGCCACCACGCGGCCCTCTTCGACCAAAGCTGCAACATCAAGCGGACGATTGACAAGTTCCGGCACGCCATCAGCAGTCATTTTCCATTCCTCACGCGGACGGTCGCGATAGAGCTCTAGGCCATTGCCATCTGGGTCATTGAGATAAACCGCTTCGCTGACACCATGATCGGACGCGCCAATCAACTCATATCCAGCGCTTTGCACCCGGTCGATCACTTGGCCGAGTGACGCGCGATCTGGGAACACAAAAGCGATGTGATAAAGCCCCGTATGCCCTTTTGGCGGTGGGCTACCATTTTTACTTTCCCATGTATTGAGGCCCAAATGATGGTGGTAATCATCAAAGGACATAAAGGCAGCTTGCGAACCATAGCGCAGCATCAACCGCATGCCGATTACATCTTGATAGAACGCGATTGCGCGCTCAATATCTGCCACCATTAAATGCCCATGCCCAACATGCGCACCTTGAACGCCGTTTTGGTCTGATACTTTATGCTCTGACTCTACTTGATCCGACATGGCATTCTCCTTTCTTGAGTTTTTTACTCTGCTTTAAATAGGAAGGAGAATTGCAAATTCAATAAGGGGGTGTTTGGGGCTAAATATTGGTTTCTAGAAGTTTGATTTCCTCAGGCGTGAGGTCAAACAATTGATAAACCAATTCATTGATCTTGTCTTCATTGGATTTGATCTCTGCGCTAAGCAAATTGATTGCCTCACGATCCTTTGCAATCCAGTCTTCCCATTCATTGCGCTCGGCAAGCGGAATATCCGTTTTAAACTGCTTTTTGATCTCTGTTTTAAAATCCGCGAAGGTCTTAAATTCCCACCAGTTTTTCAGCTTGTTAGAAAGTTTTGCCTCGCGCTCCGGTGGGCAGAGATCCGGGATGCGACGAGACAAATTGCGCTGCAATTCAAGCCGCTGCTCTGCGGCTGTTTGGCAGTCTTTGGCCAGCGTAGCGAGTTGAGCTTTTTGTTGGTCGGAGGCATCGGGTATGGGAATTGTTTCAATGTATTGGCTGAACATTCTAATCCGCCATTCGCCACCGCGCATTGCACTTGATACACCCCGCAAATAAAACCACGTTAATTTTGCGTTCAAATTAGCTAATGCTGTGAAGTTTGAACAGTCGAGTAGATAACCAGTGTTCGGAACAAATGTACAACTTTCATCTATACTAAATTTTGCTCCTTGAGAAAGATCAGGATATATTATTTTTGATCGTACAAATACCTCGACAAATCCTTCCTGAGCTTGTTGGAGTTCAAACCATTCTTGCTTAGTAGCGCGCTTTTCAAGTTTTTCTTTGAAAGGTAACAGCCAAGATTTAATTGCAGGATATTGATCTATATCGACCTTGTTCTTCGGAATGTATATGAGCCACAATCCACGCGATTCTGTTCGCCATCGCTTGATGTCCTTGCCCTCCAAGAATGGTCTCAACAGCTCAAATGATTTCGGGTCTTCGGCACAAAGTCTGTTTTTTACACCGGTGTCAATTACAAATGCTTCATTTAATCCTGTAACAATTCCTCTGCAGGGCGATCCATAATCCTCTTTGAGCGTTTTTTTTACCCTTGGTAATTTTTTTGCGCAATGCTCGTAACGCAGGGTTTTCAAGCTCCCAAGAGCCCTCGCTTAAGGCTTTTTGCGGATAAGGTGCGGCATGATCTTTAAATGACGCAATGAAATTGGATTTTGGCAGATCCTTAATGTTCCAAAATCGCAATTCGCTCTTTTCAGTCGGTTTTTCATTGCGCATGGTCAGGATTGCTGGATAGGTCGTCACACCATCAAATATTTGAATGTCACCAAAATCAATAATGCGTTCAATTGATGCATTCTTGCGCAAAAAATTTCGGAGCGGCTGACCTGAGCCCGTTTTAAAAAATGTCGATGATGAAATATAACCTAACCGCCCGCCCGGTTTGAGCAATTTCAAACCCCGCTCGAAGAAGTATGCATAAAGATCAGCACGATCTGAGACTACTTCGTAGCGCGTTTCCAAATATGGTTTGATTTGCTTTAGAAACTCCATGCGCACATATGGCGGGTTGCCCAAGACAACATCAAAGCCACCTTCATCGAACACTTCCTTAAAGGCTGTTTGCCAGGTGAAGCCATGTTCGAGATAAGCATAATTGCTGTCCTCAATCAGACTGTCACCAACTTTTAAGTTAGCATCCAAACTGTCCAATTTTTTGCCGCGCTTTGCTGTTTTGACCCAAAGGGACAATTTGGCGATTTCAACGCTTTCAGCATTCACGTCCACGCCAAATAAATTATTGGTCAGGATCTCGCTATCTGGATCGAATAATCCAAAAGCGTCACCGCCAACACCGGTCAGGCTGGCAATATGATTGTTCACCCGTTTAAACTCGGCCTTCATAAAATCAAACGCCATGACCAAAAACACACCTGATCCACAGGCTGGATCAACGATACGCAGTTTTTGAATGCGCTCACGATAGGCCTGCCATGCCTTTAGCTCCGCACCTTTGCGCTTCCATTTGATGTTTTGATCATCTGAAATATTCACACCTTTCTGGGTGAATTCAGCCATTGTTTTCGCGAAAATCTCTTTAAGATGCGTGCCCAATGTCTGATCAACAATGAAACGCGCGATATAATCGGGTGTATAGACAACGCCGTCTCGTTTTTTGCGCCCTGATGTACCTGTTTTCTTTTCCTGTTCGGTGTCTTCCCCGCGGGCAATCGCTTGCAGACGCTCCACATCTGAAATGGATTGCTCAAAAATTCGGCCAAGCACCGTGACCGAGACTTCAGTACCAAAGTCATAGGCGCCGATGTCTTTGAAACCTTCGCAGAGTTCGTCGCTTAAATTGAGATGATCTATGATCGGATCAGGTGCAAACAAGCCGCCATTATAGGGTGGCACATCAAGCGGCGTATTACCTCTATCAATTGCCTGAAACAAGCCTTTAAAATTCTCCCAAATCGGTTTTGGATTGAATTGATCGGTATGTTCGTAAGCAATTTCCAATATCCGCTTGGGCAACAGACCGGTATCTTCCGCGAATGCGATAAACAGCACGCGATCTAAAATGGTTTGCGCCACAGAGATGGGTTTAAGCGGATCATCATCACCCAATTCTTGCCGTATCGCGAAGATGAGATTTTGGCGGATAGTTTTATAGTCGGCATAGAGCGCATCAGTGATCCGCTTTTCTTCTTTACGACTTTCTTCCATCAAATCCTGTGTCGCGCCGGATAATAAATTATCGGCACTTAACAGGCGGATAAATTTTGAGTATTCTTTCGGATCATCAAGCTTTGAAAGGTCAAATAATTCATAGCTTTGCGTGCCCTCGCCAAAACCATAAAGTCGAATTTCAAGATAGTTTGAAACGAGTACCCACTTTACACCTGGCGCATTGGTTGCATATTCCCATACTTGCTGAACCGGGCTTTTCGCCCTACCCGCTATGATCGCGTCGAGATCCTTTTTGTTGGCATCTTTAAGTTCAAACGGCGCGATGATTTGTTTGTTTTCTGAGGAAAAATGCCCAAGAGCCAGATCAACCGAACCGCTTAAAATCGCTTGCTCTGATGAAACCGTGTATTCCTCAGCGTCAGCGGCTCCTGTGTAGCCAAGCACCTTTTCGACAATCGTTTTTTTCAACTCAGCGTGAAATTCGGTTTCCTTAAACTCAAATATGCGCCGGGTTTTGATCAGATCGACATAGTGATCAATTGTTGGCTTATGCTCGTACGGAATTCGATCAACGACAGCAACGTTGCTGTCTATGGTTTTTTGGTTAAACAACGGCGTGTGTGACAATTTTCGACTTACTATCTAAAGTAGATTAACTGTTTTATACAATTTAAGATAGTGAGTCACGCTTCATATTTGCCGTATTTCATCCAGCATTCTGGCCATTCATAAATAGCTCTGCACAATTCATCATTTATTCTCATTTGATCCGCGTTCGCTTTTAGTTTATGAAACCGATTACAACTTCTTTCAAATCTAACGCCATCATTGTTGTCATCTTCTGCTTTCAGAGGTTCATTATGCTGTCTAGCGTATTTCAAACCATTTCCATTTCGTGGAATGATCGTCTGTTGCGCATTGCGTTTTTGGCGATTTTGTTCATGGGAACTGTGATTGCGTCTCTCGGGCCATTTCAGTCCGTAATCGGGATTGAGCAGCTTGGGTTTTCCAACACAGCCTATGCAGCAATTGTGTTTGCCGGGTCGGTTTTTTCTATATTGATATCGGTCTGCGTTGGGATTTATTGCGATCAAACCGGGCGATATCGCGAAGTCCTCCTTGTTTCTATTACATTGGGCATCTTTGCGGGCGCGGTGATGTGGTTTGTGCCGACCAAACTGGTTTTCGCCGTTGTCCATGCGGTTTTGATCCCCTTGGGCGGCACGATTTTCACCCAAGCGTTTGCCATGGCCAGCCTTGCCGCCAAGCGCAATAAAGCGCTTAACCGAGATATGTCGATGTCGATTGTCCGCGCGGGTTTTGCGGGTTCTTTTGCCATCACGCCGCCGATATGGGCGATTCTAATGTCAAAAGGCGTCGAGCTGTTAAGCGTTTATGCCTATGTCGCGGTTATACAAATTGCGATTTTGATCCTGGTTCTCACCTCTTGGCCAAAGAAACATCCCGAGCAAGATAGCGAAAAATCCGGCATCAGTTTTTTAGCCTCCGTTCGGGAATTGGCGAATATCTCCATTTTCATCCGGCTTTTGCTCGTTGCGGCGATGATTGGTGCCAATATGCTCTACAACATCATTTTGGGCCTGTTGGTGATCAACACCATGAATGGATCTGAATCCGATGTGGGTTGGTTTGCGGGCGGCGTCGCGCTGTTGGAAGTTCCAATCATGTTGTTGGGTGCCGTATTCTTAAGGCATTTTACCCGCACACAGCTGATGTTTATCGGCATGATCATTTATACCGCGTTTCTTATTGGTCTGGGAACGATTACGAATATGGCATTGGCTTGGTTCCTGATCATCCCAGCCGGAATTGGTGCTGGGATTATTCTGTCCATTCCGCTTGCTTATATTCAGGATCTCAAGGCTGATCGCCCTGGCGCTGGCTCATCGCTCATTTCGATTGCGCAGGTCATGGGCATGGTGATTGCATCGGGTGTATTTGCGGCCGGTTCCGCCGTGACAGATTATCAAGGCGTTGCTTATATTGGCGCAGTCATGGGATTTAGCGCCGCGCTTTGGCTGTTGTTGATAGATCAAAAAGCTGTTCAGAACCGACGTGAGAGCGATGAGAAAACCGCTTAACCGCATCATGATTATTGGTCAACCGGGTTCAGGTAAATCGACACTTGCTAGAAAGCTCGGCGACATCACTGGCCTGCCCGTGGTGCATATCGATACCATCCATTGGATGCCCGGATGGCAGGAACGCCCGCATGCTGAGAAAACACGATTATGCGAAGAGGTTCATGCGCGCGATCAATGGATATTTGAAGGTGGACATTCGATCACCTGGCCATCGCGCGTGGCGCGCGCGGATATGATCATAGCGCTCGATATTCCCCTGCGCATCAGAGCCTGGCGGGTCTTTTGGCGTATTATCAAACATTATGGCCAAACGAGGCCGGATCTGCCGCCCAATTGTCCAGAACGCTTTAATTGGGAATTTATTATGTGGATTTGGAACACGCGCAACACCGCGCGCAAAAATCTGATTGCGACCTTTAACCGAGCACCGGATGATAAGATCAAGCACCTTCTCGCTTCACCTTCGGAAGTACGCGTTTTTATTGCGGACATGAAAAAGGCCGCGACATAATCGCGGCCTCTTGATCTTTTAGTTTCGCGTATCGCTTATGCAGATAAACGCTGCTCTTCAGGTTCAGCAGAACCTACTGTTCTGAACTGAGATACCAATTGAGAAAGTGTCTCAGTTTCTGCAGACAGACGGTGTGTAACAGCGTTCGTCTCTTCCACCATGGCCGCATTGCTTTGCGTGACCTGATCCATCTCGCTCACAGAACGATTGATGTCTGTTAGACCAGCTGATTGTTCCGCTGAAGCGCGAGCAATGGATTGAACATGCTCATCAATCTCGTTCACTTCGACGGAGATTTGCTGCAGCGCTTCACCTGTTGCCTGAACCAGTGACACACCATTGGAAACTTCAACACCTGAATTTGTAATCAGGTCTTTAATTTCCTTCGCCGCATTTGCTGAGCGTTGCGCAAGTTCACGAACTTCCTGCGCAACAACCGCAAAGCCTTTACCTGCTTCACCAGCACGCGCGGCCTCTACCCCGGCGTTCAGTGCAAGTAGGTTCGTTTGGAAGGCGATGTCGTCAATCACACCGATGATCTGTGAGATTTCTTCCGATGCTGATTCAATGCGGCCCATTGCTTCAACCGCATCTTTCACAACATCACCAGATTTATTGGTGCTTTCTTTTGCCTGCGAAGCTTTTGTACGCGCTTCACTTGCACGATCAGCAGATTCCTTCACTGTTGATGTGATCTCTTCAAGCGCTGCAGAAGTTTGTTCAAGCGCAGCAGCTTGTTGCTCAGTCCGCATAGCCAAGTCGTCAGCTGCACGGCGAAGCTCATGAGAATTATTACCGATCTCAGCTGTTGAATCGCTGATATCGTTTAATGCTGCAGAGAGTTTTGTGATCGAATGTCCAAAGTCATTTTTAAGCTGTTGGAATTCTTCAGCATATTCTGTTGAAATGTTTTTCGACAAATCGCCATCAGCAAGACGTTGCAAGGCATTACCGAGAGACTGCACAACTGTTTCAACTTCCTTATTATGCTTGTCTTTAGCTTGTTCGATTGCAATACGCGACGCTTTCGCACGCTCACGCTCTTCATCGGCTTCTTTTTCCATCTCGATTTTGCGCAGCGCATTTTCTTTAAATGTCTGCAATGCGTCAGCCATAACGCCAAGCTCGGTTGTTTTACCAAGTTGAGAAATCTCAACTTCAACATCACCATTGGCCAAGACTTCCATTTCGTTCGATGTACCGCGAACGGCCGTTGAGATGGAACGAGCGATAAAGTAACCACCCAGAACCGCTAGAAGGAGAACCACGACTGAGATACTTGCCACAATGATCATTTCAGTTAAGAAACCATCAGAAACTTTGGCTGCACCAGCTTGAATGATCTTACCAGTTTCCATTTCAATTTCGCGAAGTTTAACAATACGGTTGGTAGCAACAGCAAACCAGGTTTTGGCATCTAGTTCAATATACTCTTCACCAATTGATTCTTTCAACAGTGCATCGCGATATGCATCCAATTGAGTTGTCTCAATATCGGCCAGCATTGTTTTAAATTTGTCTTGGTAACGAAGCGGCTGATTGTGAATGAAGTTGTCGATCAAGGTTTCTTGCTTACCAATTGATTTTTCAAGCTTCACAAGGGCATCGGTTGTCACCGCACCCGCTGAAATCAGGCCAGCGACCAGACCACGTTCTTGGCCGGCAAATTCTTTAGCTTCTGCCAGATCCAACATGGCGACTGTTTCAAGCGCCAGTTCAGCATTATTGGCCATTTTCGATGCATGGAAACCAATTTCGATAATATGCGAGATGGTTTTAGAATACTGCTTCATTGCAGCGCCTAAAGTTACGCTGCCTGCATCAACTCTGTTTCGATAATCGACGAACTCACCAATCTCAGCTTCGAGTTCCGCAAGTTCGTCTGCCATTTGTGCGGCCTCAACTTGTTTCACATGTTCCAAAACCTCATGGAGACGCGCTTTTTCCATATTTGTTGCTTTACGCGCATCTAAAAGAGCCTGCTGCGGAACGGTTGCACCTGAGCCAATGAAGATAGCTGTTTGTCCGCGTTCAACTTGTAGATTATGCGTGAGCGCTGCCAATTCGTTGATTGTTTCAGATACATATCCAAGAAACACCATCGATTTGTAGTTTCGATAGGCTTCCCATGTCGCAACAGCACCCAAAATGACCAGGCCGATCATCGGAATTAAAATCCCGAGCGCAACGCGTTTTGTTATTGTCATATTATTGAGCATGATGGTCCCCGAAGAGTTTGATCTCGCCATCATGGCTTTGCAAGAACACGCATCATGCGCATACAATATTGCCCAACATTATGAGAATATTGGTTAAAAAAACCTTATGGAATCAATATAAATGCTAATATTTGTAGTTATTTCTAGTGTACTACAAATTGCGTGCTTGCAAAACTTATCTATACAACCCTAAATTACTTTATTGCAAAAAAGTATCAATTTGATAGCAAAAATGTATTATTGATTTCCAGAAAAGTCTCATTTTCTGATTATGAGCTTCTCAATTCATCAAAACATCTCTAAAATTTTTATTTTAATAATGTGCTCAGCTTAGACCTTTTTACCAACACTGAGCACAAAAAATTAAGCAGGCAAAGCACTTGCGTCGTAGTTTTCGAGGAATTCTTCACTTGGTGGGATGGGTTTGATAACATCAATCAATATTCCATTGGGATCCTGAGCGATGAAATGGCGCTGTCCAAAAGCTTCATCCTGCAGTTCTTTTATAATGCTGACCCCAGCCGTTTTCATTTTGTTATATTCTATATCAACGTCATTAATCTCAAAGTTGATGATAACGCCGGACGTCTTGCCCCTGCCCGCTTTCGGAATTGTTTCATGATCATGTTGAAGTATCGCGAGATTTACATGGTCATCCGTGTCTGATTGCAGATGGATGTACCAGTCGCTGTCAAATCGAGACACAAAACCAAAATGTGTTTTGTAGAATTCTGCGGTCTCCTCAACATCGTCTGTTTGGATGACCGGGTAATATTGCGTCAATTTCATAGCTTGCTCCTTTTCAATTTACATGCATAGTGTATGTAAGTGAAAAAATTAACATACAGGCTGTATGTATGCAAGATAAAATCGTTGAAAGACGCAGCAATGCTGCGCGAACTGCTGAAACAACAGAGAAATTTCTATCAATCGCTCGCGCGCTCTTTGCTGAAAAAGGCTATGCGGAGACCTCAACGCCCGAAATTGTGAAAGCTGCTGGCGTGACACGCGGCGCGCTCTATCATCACTTTGGTGATAAACAGGGCCTCTTCCGTGCGGTGATTGATCGTGAAGCGAAATTAGTGGCTGAAGAGATCAAAACCAACTCAATTGCAAGTGAGAATGCGCGCAATGCGTTACTGGACGGCTCGCTCGCATATTTCGAAGCTATGGCAGCAAAAGGACGCGCCGAACTATTATTGATCGAGGGTCCTGCGGTCTTGGGTTTTGAGGCGATGGCGGAGATTGATCAAAACTATGGTGGCAATGAGTTGAAGATCGGTTTGGATATGGCCGTCAAACACGGGGCGCTTGCGCCGATGCCAACACAAGAAATGGCGGATATTTTATCAGCTTCCTTTGATCGCGCTGCTTTGGTATCTGCAAAGTCACCCAGCCAGCGCAAAAACTATATCGATGCGTTCAAACATCTGTTTTTGGCGTTGTTTGACTATAAGCCAGAAAACAAAACCTGAAACGGAGTGCATTAAATGCCGGCCTATGTTGTTGCCATGATGTCAATTCATGATCCAGAAAACTACAAGAATTACACAGATCGCACCCCGCCACTTGTGAAAAAATATGGTGGCAAGTTTTTAACCCGCGGAGAAGATATCACTTGTGTTGAAGGTGCAGATTATGACGGGCGTATGGTTTTGCTTGAATTCCCATCAAAACAACATGTCGATGATTGGTATAATGATCCTGAATATCAGGAAGCCGTGCAATATCGCAAAGCCGCTTCCAAGATGAACATGTTACTGGTGCAAGAAGGTGGCATTGATACCGAAGCACCAGATCCAAAACTATAACATGATCTCAGCGAGATGAGCTAAACTCCGCTTTTTGCCAACCATAGCAATGTGCGCGCATAAAGCTTGTGAAACCCTAAAAGCGCGTGGAATAAAAAGCCCTTATCGCCTTTCTCATTTCGCGGCAAAATCGCAGAGCCAAAATACATATTTGTGTGGCCATCATTTTGCTCAGACATGAGCCAGGTTCGAATCTGACCATCCCCCACCTTCATCAATATTTGATTGTCGGTTCTGTCTTCAACCTGCCAGACAGCAAAGCCGTCGGTTTGGCCGGATATGAGCTCGTGAACATTTTGTTCAGTAGTTTTCTTACCTGTTGTGAGCGCGATCAATATGCGTTCGAGCTTAAAAACAGGCGATGTGAAAAAAGCATGTGCATATTTTTCAAACGAAACACTTTGATCAATTTGTGTTTTAAAGCAGTCCGTATATGCATGTTCAACAAGGTTATAACGCCCTAGTAATCCTTGCGCTGGAATTTCGCCTGTCTGAATGCTCATCATCATCTCCATTTGCAACTATATCTGTATATTTAGCAATGATTGTTGCCGATCCACAGATGTCGAATTGACGCGTTTTCGAAACGTGACCCATATGATTTTGCAACTGGCACTATCACGCCTTCGATTTGGCTCTATGATGAATGCCTAACGGAGGGAATGGGCGCATGCGAAAATTTGTCTTAGCTATTTATTTCATCGCAATCTTTCTGCAATCAGCAACCTATGGGCTGACATTTTTGCTGCCAAAGCTCTTTGCCGAATTTGGTGCAAACGAAAAAAATGTTGGCTTCATGCTAGCGCTCACAGCCATCTCAACGCTGATTTCGGTTTATTATTCCGGACATTTATCTGATCTCTTCGGTCGCATGATGACACTTGGTATCTCGAGCTTCTCACTAACATTGGCGCTATATTTATACTCAATTGCAGATTCCGTTGGGCTGGTTCTCACAATTGCCAGCATATTAATCGGTTTCGGATGGGGGCTCATGTACACGCTCGGACCCGTTGTGCTCACGAGATTGTCCACCCCCGATTCCCGCGTTCAAATCTTCTCAGCTTATTCGGTCTTTCTAATGGCTGGCTTTGGTTTGTCCCCAGTCTTTGCCGCCTATCTTGAAACACTTGGTTATGGGGTGCGAGATTCGTTCTGGATTGTCGCAATCCTCTGCGTCATCAGCGGTTTAGCTTTCATAAATTTGCGGGGGCCGATCAATGATATTGCGACCACAAAAGCGCCAGATAATCGATCGAAACTTTCAGTTCCATCTGTTGTTTCAATCTTAACCTCGCGCGCATGGCTGCCCGTTGTGATGGGAATGTTGGGTGCATCGGTGTTTGCCGGCATGAATAATTTTCAAACCGTTTTCGCCGAACGCGAAGGCCTCGCCTATGCAGATTTCTTCTTCTATTACACACTCACTGTCGTGATCGGACGCGTTTTTCTTGCCAGGTTTTCAGGTGGAAAATCGCCCTATAACACAATTGCGTTGCTGCAATTTGTCATGGCTGCTAGCGTTGTGTTGTTTATCTATGTCAATGGAAGTCAGGTGCTTTACATCGCAAGCGCTGTGTTTTTTGGCATTGGATATGGTGTATCTTACCCAATCCTCGCCGCCATGGCAGCCAATGACGCGCCTGACGACTTAATGCCGCAAACCATGCAGCTCTTCTCGTTGTCCTATTTTATCGGGATCTTTGGTTTTCCACTCATTGCCGGCATCATGATTGTGGATGTTTCGATTCCCGCGCTTTTGGTCTTGGTAGCAATGCTTGCCTTTATCGAAGCCAGCATGGCACTGGGGCGCCACCTTAACGCATCGAAATAGGAAAAATAGCGACCAACACAATTAACTTGCATTGGTCGCCATCGTCCATTGTTGTTCACGTTGGGGGCGTTAACTGAACAACAATTTCAGACCTGGGTTCGCTCTAATTGGAAATAACTACGGGGATAGTCATTATTCCATCTCGGCCCAGATCAAGCTCAAATGCGAGGAACATTGAGCGGCGGTACTCTGTTGGTATTTGGATTGCTCGCGTACCACTTACTTCCAAACTCGCTTGATCGGCTAGGGATTGATCGATCGAACGCAACGCTACGCCATTAATACTAAGGGATTGAACATCGATTGTTTTGCCAGAAAAATTGGCGAGGTTAAGATCAAGCATAAGGTGATCATCAACCAATTTTGTCGATGTCGTTGCGACCAGATGTTGTTGAACATCATCTTCGTGGCTAAGTGCCCTAACTGTTGAGAGTGATGTTACCATTGCTGTAAACACCATCAAATTAGCAACTATGAGCCAAACGGCTAAATATTGCTTAGTGGTATGGATGTAACTCATTTCATCAGCCCCAATATTTATTTCGTTAGGATCAATATCGCGTGAGAAATTGAGCTCACAATGAAGCAAATATGGAGAGAATGTGGAAAATGGGACTTATTTACGGGTTTGAGACCCGTAGAAACAGCTGTTTATAGGTCTTTCACCAAGCGAATAGCGTCGTAAATCGCTGCATGTGTGTTGCGTGCGCTCACGGCATCGCCGATTCGAAACAGTTGAAAAGCACCAGCTTCATTACGATTCACCATCTGCGGCTTTCCGGCAATTAATGCATCATGATCGACAGCACCAAGATTGGACGATAAGGGCTTGAGTTCAAAATATAGTTCATCGAACGGTAACGTTCCGTAATTGACGACGATCTGATCATATTCCTGGGTATGAACGAGATCACTATAGTCTGTGCCAATCATCGCGTTGAGCTTGTTGCCGGATTTCTCCACCCCTAGCAAGCGTCTTGTGACGGTGAAGCTGACGTCTTTATCCTGTAAAACGCGCATATAGGGCACCAGATTCATTGCCATGATTTCAGGAGCAAAGGTGCGATCGGGCGTCATGATTTCAACTATCGAGCCGGCCAAGGCCGCAACTTCTGCCGCCTGCAATCCCGGATGATCACCCGATTCATCATAGATCAGCACATTGTCCGCCGGTTTCACATCACCCGAAATTATGTCCCAAGACGTAACGACATTCTGCGCATCTTTTTTGCTTTCAAACAGCTCCGTATTGGGCAATCCACCAGTGGCGACAATCACAATATCCGGATTATGTGACTGCACAATTTCGGCATCTGCCCATGTGTTGAAATGAAATTCAACGCCAAGTTTTTCGCATTGTGCCATGCGCCAATCAATGATCGAAATCATCTCGCGTCGTCTGGGGTTCAGAGCAGTTAAGCGAATTTGTCCACCAGCATCTGCTTGTGCCTCGAACACAGTCACTTTATGGCCTCGCTCTGCGCCGACACGTGCCGCTTCTAACCCTGCTGGCCCTGCCCCAATCACCACCATGGTCTTAATATTCTCGGCTTTAGGAATATCATGCGGAATTGTGAGCTCACGACCGGTTGCAGCATTATGCGTGCAAAGGGCCTCGCCACCCTGGTAAATCCGATCAAGGCAGTAAGTAGCACCGACACATGGCCGGATATCGTCCTCACGGCCTTCAACAATTTTACGCACAATATGCGGGTCTGCCATATGGGCGCGTGTCATGCCCACCATATCCAGCAAACCTGATGCAACGGCGTGGCGCGCAGTGGCGACATCTGGGATCCTCGCTGCATGAAATGTCGGCATGCCTGTTGCTTTTCGCACTTCGCCCGCAAAATCTAAATGCGGTGCACTGGCCATTCCCTGAACGGGTATAACATCGGTCATTGCCGGGTCTGTGTGAATACGGCCTCTAATCACATTGAGGAAATCAACTTTACCCGTCGCCGCAAGCTTTTTGGATATCTCCAGCCCTTCTTGTGCTGTGATGCCACCTTTTTGCGCTTCATCGGCTGTATAGCGCATGCCAACAATAAATTCATCGCCAACACGCTTGCGAATGGCGTTGAGCACATCAAGCGGGAAGCGCAATCTGTTTTCCAAAGTATCTGCGCCATATGGCCCCGTTAAATCATTCGACAATGGCGACCAGAATTGGTCTAACAAATGGCCATAGACTTGCAATTCAATGCCATCCATGCCGCCAGCTTTCATACGCTCGGCAGCATCAGCAAAATCATTGATTATGCGCTCAATATCCCAATCCTCAATCAGTTTGGGAAATGCACGATGTGCCGGTTCGCGATGTTTTGAGGATGAAACAGATGGCAGCCAATTGCCTTTATTCCAATTGGTTCTGCGACCTAAATGTGTGAGCTGGATCATCGCCGCACAATCATGTTCGTGACAGGCATCCGTGAGATTTTTGATCCACGGCACGACCTCATCGCGATAGGCCAAGATATTGTTAAAAACTGGCGGACTATCCTTACTCACCGCTGCAGAACCTGCCGTCATTGTGAGCGCCACACCGGCCTTGGCACGCTCTGAATGATAGGCAGCATAACGTTCTTTCGGCATACCATCTTCAGCATAAGCGGGTTCATGACTGGTCGTCATGATGCGGTTCTTTAGCGTGAGATGTTTGAGCTGAAATGGCTGCAGCAGCGGATCTTTAGACATGGTTTTCCTTAATACCAAGCATCTTCCATTGAGGATTTTTTACGCGCGATGAAGTCTTTGAGTTCTTCATCAATGGCAATATCGAGATAGGGTTTTTGATAATCGGCCAGCACTTGTTTCCAACGTGTATTGGCACGGGTTGCCATATCAATCTCACCCTGCTCGTCCCAGGTTTCCCAGGGCTGATTGTCATCAAGCGCGCTGTCATAATAGGCGGTTTTATAATGCCGCATTGTATGTGCTGTTGAGAATAAGTGTTCACCCGGCCCCTGCTCTGCGAGCGCTTCAAATGCGAGCGTATCCTCATCGATTTTTAAGCCATTGAGATAGGTATGGAGCGCTCCGCACACGTCGGTATCCATGACGAATTTCTCATATGACATTGAGAGCAATCCATCTAAAAAACCAGCGGAATGAAGAATGTAATTGGCGCCGCCCTGCACGGCCGACATCATCGACATCATGGCTTGCTGCATCGCCTGCCCATCGGGTAATTTTGACGTTGTAAAATTCCCCGCGCAACGCAATGGCAGGTTCAACCGTCGCGCCAATTGCCCCATAACCAGCGAACCTAACGCAGGTTCCGCTGTACCAAATGTTGGCGATCCAGACCGCAAAGCCATGGTGCTCAAAAAGGCAGCTAAAACCGTTGGCGCGCCGGGTCTGACAAGTTGGGTCAATGCGCACGATACCATGCTCTCTGCCAAAGCATGCGCCACCGAACCCGCCATTGTAAGCGGAGAAACCGCACCACCTAGCAAAAATGGCAAGTGAATGGACCCTTGATTAGCTGCCGCATAGGCACGGATGCCCGCACAAGTAACCCCATCCATCACAAGCGGAGATGTAGTGTTGAAATTACCCATGATGACACAGTTTTTATCGGTAAATTCCTCCCCAAACACGATGCGCGCCAATGCTATGGAATCTTCAGCGCGTTCTGCTGCTGTGATCGAACCTAAAAACGCCCTGTCTGAATATTTGATATGGCTATAAACCATATCCAAATGGCGTTTATTCACCGCTATATCTGTGGGTTCACAAATCGTTCCACCTGAATGATGCAGCCAAGGGGAAGATTGCGCGAGTTTGATGAAATTTTGGAAGTCTTCAATCGTGCCATAGCGCCGCCCCTTGTCCAGGTCCATCACAAAAGGTGAACCATAAGCAGGTGCGAGAACCACGGCATCGCCGCCAATTTCAACCGATTTTGCTGGATTACGAGCATGCTGAGTAAATTGTGCTGGCGCGGTCTTTAAAATCTCGCGGATCATGCCGGGTTCAAATTTGATGTTCCAGCTCTTGTCAGTGAGTTGCGTAACATTGCCGCCGGCTTTGCGGAAGAGTTCAACCGCTTCGAAATCCTCCCAAAACTCAATGCCAATTTCAGCGAGGATACGATCGGTCGTCGCCTCAATTTTTACAAGGTTCTCTTCACCGACAATGTCGTAAGTTGGGATATTTCGGATGATATAAGGCACTTCGAGATGCGGGTTTTGCCCCGCTTCAGAAGATCGTTTTTCACGACCACCACGCTTGCGGGATCGCCTTTTTGTTTGCGTTAAATCATCCATGTTAGTCTCCCAGCTAACGTCGATTATAAGCCCATCATGAGCCAACTTGACATGAGTGTCATAAATATTGACATAAGTGTCAAGTCATAATATGTCAGGCTATGAATATCGAAAATGTATCGCGCTTGCGTGGGTCAGAAGATATCTGGCTAAACGCTGCTTTTGACATGCTTCGCGAGAGTGGCGTTGAAGCTGTGAAAGTCATGCCCTTGGCGAAAAAACTTGGGCTGACGCGCACCAGCTTCTATTGGCACTTTACCGATCGAGACGCACTATTAGAGGCGATGATCCGCGGTTGGGAACGCAAGAACACCGGCAATTTGGTCAAACAAACCATAGGCTTTGCCGAAACAATTAGTGAGGCGATGTTTAACGTCTTTGATTGCTGGCTTGATGAGAAACTTTTCGATGCGCGCTTAGATTTAGCAATCCGCAATTGGGCCCGCAACAATGAGGCGCTCCAAGAAAGATTAGACCTGGCGGATACGGCACGTGGACAAGCCCTTTTTGAGATGTTCAAGAGGTTTGGTTATGAGGATGCAGAAGCGAAAGCGCGAAGCATGACGGTGATCTATACCCAGATCGGATATATTTCGATGGATGTGCGCGAAAACCTTGCTGAACGGGTTTCTCGAATGCCGGACTATATTGCTGTATTTACCGGCAAAACGCCTTTAAACTCTGAATTTGAACGCTTTAAAACGCGACATCGCGCAATATTGGATCGCGGTTGAGTTTGGGCGTTTAACTATCCATCATATGCATAGCCAACACCATATACAGATCTGATCAACTCATCTTCACCCGAGAAAGGTTTGAGCTTCTGGCGGATGTTTTTAATGTGGCTATCAACAGTTCGGTCAAAGACCATCGCGTCATCTGGGAAAGCTAATTCTAAGAGCTGCGCGCGCGAGAAAACCCGTCCTGGACGCTTGAACAAAATAAACAATAGCCGGAATTCACGACGGGTGAAATCAAGCTGTTCGCTGCCAAAAAAGACGGTCCAATTTTCTTCGTTCATTTGCAAGCCGTCAGGTGTTTCCTGAGGTGCAATTTCTGTCGTTGAAACGGGTCTTTTTGTGCGGCGGAGAATGGCTTTGACGCGTGCCACAACTTCTCGCGGGGACCATGGTTTGCAGATATAATCATCAGCGCCGAGTTCCAGACCAAGCAAGCGATCGATTTCTTCAATGCGGGCGGTCTCAAGAATGATTGGCACTTCGCTTTTGGCCCGGACTTCACGACAAATAGAAAGCCCATCTTTGCCCGGCAACATCACATCCAAAATAACTAAATCCGGGTCTTCTTCCAATATGGTTTCAACAGCTGAGTGGCCATCATTTAATACAGTGACGCGCATATCCAGCTGAGATAGATAATCCTTCAGCACTTCGGCGAGTGCTTCTTCATCTTCGACAATGATGATGTGATCTTGAGCCATTTTATTTTTTTCGTTCCAAAGGTAATTTGATGATCATAGCAAGCCCGCCCCTAGGGGAAGGCTCTGCCATAATCTCTCCATTATGCGCATCAACGATAAGCTTACAAATCGATAAGCCCAGCCCTGAACCACCAGAGGCACGGGCCCGCGATTGATCTTCGCGATAGAAGCGATCAAAGAGCTTTTCACGTGCGGATTCTGGCGGGCAATTATTGCTGTCATCAACACGGATGATGACATGCTCATTATCGTCAGCCTTAACGCTCACCATGATGCTTCCTGGCGCATGCGTGTAGCGTCGTGCATTTGTCAGAATGTTGTCGAGCAATTGCCCAATACGCATAGCATCGCAATCTGCCATCAAGCCGTCTTGCAGATCTGTTTCTAAAATCAATCCTGCATCTTCGATCAAGCCATGCGCTTTTTGAGCCGCTTGAGCTGCCATGACGGAAATGTCCTCGCGGGTCCAATTGACAACAAGGCGCCCTTCCCGCGCATTGGACAATTGGCTGATATCTTTGACCAATGCCGACAATCGCGTGACCGATTGATGAAGCGTGTTGAGCGTTTTTTTATCAGCATTGCGAACACCATCTTGCATAGCTTCAATCTCAGCGCGCAATACGGCGATTGGGGTTTGCAATTCATGACTTGTGTCAGACATCCATTGGCGCTCAGCTTTTTCTTGTGCGCTTAACTGCGCAGCGAGCTTATTGAACTGTTCAACAAGATTTCCAAATTCATCTTCGCTGGTTTTCTCAAGTCGAAGATCATATTTCCCTTTTGCCAATGCGTCCGTGCCAGATACTAAACGCTCAACGGGCTTTGTAAATTGCCTTGCTAAAAGGTAAGCCGCAACTGCTGAGAGTAATAAAGCCATAAACAAAGTGAGGCCCAACACACGCAATTGATCTTTTAGAAAAATCGCGTTTGACGCGTTATCGCTGACACCTGGTCGGACAATTGAGATAAAACCCAAAACCTTGCCATCCGCATCTTCAATCACGCGCAGGCCGCTATTGGTATAGTCGAAATTCGCGCCGACAATCAGATTTTTATCAGGACCAAGAAGCGCAATCCTCTGCGCGATCGACATTGGATCTCCTGGCGCTACTCTACGCGGCGGCCGATTTTTATCCCCGTCTCGTTTCGGAGGTGGTCTTTGTTCTCCCTGCTGAGGTGGTCTTCCCTGGCCATTTGGACGTTCAACCGGAGGAATGGCCTGGCGGATCAGATTGCTAAGTTGGCGCCGTTTTCCTTTTAGTTCTGGCCAACCAGGATTGGCGGCATTATGTCTTTCCACCAGCCGTTCAACCAGCGGATCAAAGCGATCAAGTTCAGCCTGCAAAATATAATTGATAAAACCGGCACGCATTGAAAATGTGACCAACACCGCAATGAAGACAACGACAGCAAGAACCGTTATCATCATGGCAATGAAGAGCTTTTTTCCGATTGAAAGTTTGGACCACATCTTTTTCATTTTATATATATTGCTAAACAAATGTGGAGTGAGAATGAAGCAGTTTTTGCCCTTTTCACGCCAAATCGTGCTCAAAACACCATATTCTACACAATTGCTACATATTGTCTGCAAACTAACATCACGCTCAACCCTCATGATGGTTTTCATCAATTTGCGACACCCCTTCGCTCATTGATCCAGTTAATCAAGTTTGAGAAGAGAGATAACCATGAGACTTAAATCGACACCCCAACCTACGCATAACAAAACAAAATTTGCAGCTCTTGCATTCACTTCGGTTGCCGTGAGCGTTTTAAGTGCACAGGCATTTGCAGCCTCAAATCAAGTCAGCATTACGGAAGCCGATGGTCAACGCTGCATGACATCAAATGGCATTCCCGATCATCAAACTGGACAGTTTCCGAACAATGGAAACCCGCATTCTATCTCGACACAAAATACCAAGCTTTGCGTGGATGCGACACCGGTGAAAGGTTCAACCGCGCAAGATCTGCGTGGCACAATCGGCTTTGCATTGAACGGTGTGATCATTCGCCCCGGCACAGCGGATTGGTATGATGCATCTTCATCCCGCGGTCATTCCCGCGATCGTTCATCGGGCTGGAATTTAGATGGTGTGGGTGCAAGAGAAGCGCTTGGCCTCGATAGTAATAACGCCCATGTTGGTCCGGATGGTGAATATCACTATCACGCGCCATCTGATGGCATATTAGCAGCCGCACAAGGCACATTGATTGGCTACGCAGCTGATGGTCATGAAATCCACTATGTGGGTGCAGGAGCCAATCCAAGCTGGCAGCTTAAATCCGGCACGCGTGGCACAGCGCCAGGTGGCCAATATGACGGCACCTATAATCAGGACTTTGAATATGTGGCAGGATCAGGCAATCTTGATAAATGTAATGGTGGAACGCTGAACGGGAAGTATGTCTATTTTGCCACCGATGCATACCCCTTTTTCCCACGCTGTGCCAATGGCGAAATTTCATCTGATTTCAAACCTGGCGGTGGTCAAACAGCTGGTCGCCAGGGTGGTGAACGCGGTGAGCGCGGTCAACGCGGCCAAGGACGCGAACAAGCGCAGGGCTTTGGCAATCGTTTAGGCAAGATATTTGGCCGAAATGGCAATCGTCAAGAACAGACCAGTTTGCGCGGAAATAACCGCGCCGGTGGCCAACAAGGTCGTGGTGAACGCCGCGGTCCACCTGAATTTGCACTGGTGGCCTGCCAAACAAAAGCTGTTGGTAACGCCTGTTCTATGACAACCCCGCGCGGTCAAGTCACAGGCCAATGCGTTTTGACACGAGATCAACAAACAGCCTGCCGCCCTCAGCGTCGCTAATCCATCGCATGGCGCTGAAGCAGAAATTGGTCGTTAAGGCATTCTCGACCCATTTCCAACCAATCACGGAGGAGACTTTTCTACACTCAATGTGATGGCCTGCTATTTGTTGAAGGCCAAAGCAAAACCCCAGACCTCACAACCTTTGCTTTGGCCGATATGAACACCCAAATCCCCGCCGGATTTGGGTGTTTTTATGGTTTTTTGACAAAAATTAGATGCAAGAGCGTGATCAAAGTCGACAATACTAAAGCCACGGTGGCATATTCTAATATGGTCTCAGCCTCCAGATAACCATATTTAAGGTAGCTCCCTATGCACCCGCCAGCGGCGCCAGCGATGCTTAATAGGGAATGATACCTGGTCGCGATAAAACTGGTTTTTAGTTTTTGCATTTTTTAATCTTTATAATAGCAAAACTTAGAATTACTTTTTCATAAATTGCATTTTAAATCTGATACACGCGCAAGGTTTTTCTGTTCGAAACACCGCGCTCGGCACGCAAATAAGCAAGGTGCAAAAACAGATTAATTTCGGTCACATTCTTGCTTGATTTAATCTCTAATGGGTCTAAACTTCACAATTGTGTAGTGATTTGATCCAAAATCACGCTTTTTCGACAATTAGTACAATGAAAAACAAAATCTTTTCGCTTTCGGCCCTCCTGCTTGGATCGGGCTTTTTGTTCTTTGCTGGTGGCTTAAACGGGCTCATCTTGCCTGTGCGTGGTGCAGCAGAAGGCTTTTCAGCCTTTAGTTTGGGCCTTTTGGGAACCGGGTGGGCCGTCGGTTATATTGCCGGCTGCTTGTATGTCCCGCGCCTTGTGACCAAGGTCGGACACGTGCGCTCCTTCAGCGTTATGGCAGCAGTTGCGTCCTTGTCTATTCTCCTCTCGGCGCTGATTGTCTTTCCAAGTTCATGGATCATCTTGCGTTCGTTGTCCGGATTTGCCTTTGCTGGTGCGGCGATGATCGTAGAAAGCTGGCTGACAAGCACGACCGAACCCAAAGAACGCGGCTCAGTGTTTGGCACTTATACCATGATCAATCTGCTCGGCAGCACATTGGGGCAGCTATCCATTGCCACCAGCGGTGAACTCGGCCTTGAATTTTTCATCATCGGTGCGGTGTTTTATTCCCTTGCATTGCTGCCAACAGCGGTGTCTGCATCATCCACGCCTGCCCCATTGTCAGAAGCAAAACTCGACTTGAAAGCGCTATGGCTCAATTCACCCATAGCTGTAGTCGCAGTTGTCTGCGTTGGTGTGTCCAATGGCGCATTTGGGACGCTGGGCGCGGTTTATGCAGGCGATATCGGTCTTTCAGTTGGCGCAATCTCCCTGTTTATGTCAGCTCCTATTCTCGCAGGTGCCTTATCACAAATACCGGTCGGTTACGCCTCTGATCACATGGATCGGCGTTATGTGCTATTAATCGTCGGCATTTTGGCGATCGTTGCAGATCTAATGTTCATTACGGTCGCTACCACCGATCCAACCATATTGATCATTAAAGCCGCGGGCTTTGGCGCGCTCATTTTTGTCATGTATCCGATCATCATTGCGCACGCCAATGACCATGCGAAGGCTGGCTCTGCGCTGCAGGTCACAAGTGGTTTACTGCTGCTACAGGGGGTTGGCACCATATCTGGCCCACTGGTTGCTGGTGGGCTGATGTCGATTTATGGGCCGCAAGGTCTCTTCATTGTGGTCTTGATTGCGCATATTGTCATCGTTGTTTACGCGATTTACCGGATGGCAAAACGCCGTGCGGTGGCAGCGGCTGACAAAGCGAGATTTATCCTGTCCAATCCACTGCGTGGAAGTACACCACAGACACCTGTCTTATCTGGTCGGTCGATGGAAAAGATATCTGCATTCCTTGAAGAGAAAAACCGCGCCGCAGAAAAGGACAAGGACACAAAGGAATGATTATCAGGCTGCTTGATAATCAAGATTCAGCTGTCACCAAAGCTTTTCTCGATAAACATATAGAAACCTCATTGTTTTTGCGGTCGAACATGGAAAAAGTTGGCCTAGAAAATCAAGGCAATGCCTATCAAGGTGATTATTTTGGGGCATTCGGCGATGATGAACTCGTTGGTGTAATTGCGCATTACTGGAATGGTACTGTGATGATGCAATCGCCAGATTTGACCGTGTTATCACAGCTTTATAATGAGATTACATTAAATATGACACGCCCGGTGAAAGCCGTTGTGGGTGATGCGGAACAAGGCCAATATATCCTAAAACGTCTGACAATCGCAGAAGAAAAATTTGCGCTCAATGCAATTGATAGCCTGATGTCGTTGGATTTAAATAAGCTCTATATTCCGCGTGCAAAGGACAATTCCCTTGCCATGGTCGATATTACAGAACGCCACTTTGAGATCCTAAAAAAGTGGACACGCGCGTATGAGATTGAAGCGCTCGGCACGCCCGATGATGACCAACTTATCGAAAAGTCCATAAAGACAGCTCATGATCTTATTGATGGTGATAATTGTTGGATTTTAGAGGCAGATGGCGTGCCGGTCGCGCTTTCAGGGTTCAATGCGCAACTACCCGAAATTGTGCAGGTTGGCCCCGTTTGGACACCGCCTGAACATAGAAATAAAGGCTATGCCCGCCATCTCGTCGCACGCACGCTCGAGCATGCAAGAGCGCGTGGCGTTCAACAGTCGATCCTGTTTACGGATGTGCCCGCAGCCCAAAAAGCTTATGAAGCCATTGGTTATAGAGAGATTGGCAAGTTTCAACTGGCCTTGCTGAAAGAACCTATTTCCGACTTATCTGGTCGATGAATAGCCTAACCAATCCATGGCGCGGGGCGTTGGTTGGCCACATGGCATAAACATCGATCATATCAAGCTTCCAATCCGGCAACACATAAGCAACCTCTCCCGCTTCCACCCCGGGCTCGGAAATAAATTCCGGCACCATGGCCAATCCGCAATCAGCTTTTGCGAGTTGAAACAAAGCACGCGCATCATTGGCCTTTAATCGTGCATCTGGGCGCAAGATAACTGGCTCCTCGGCCTCTTTGTAGAAGGTTGGTTTGATATGCCGGACCGGAGACAATTCCAACCAATCCCAATTTGCCAAGTCAGCTGGTGTTGTAGGTTCTCCCCGCTCTGAGATATATGCCTGCGACGCAATCAGGCGTCGCGGCACCGAAAACAACTTGCGCGATGAACCGGTTAGTTCTGGCCGTACGCCCATACGTATGGCGATGTCAAATCCGCTTGCGATTAACTCCTTGCGCATATCGGTAAAGTCGATTGCCAATTCCACACCCGGATAATTATGCGAAAACTTTGCCACTAAATCCATGAAATGCGACGTAGACAGCACCGAAGGCGCAGTGATCCGCAAAATCCCGCTTGGATTGCTCGACGTATTTGAAACCTCTTCCAGGCCTTTTTCCGCCGCTTCAATCATTTGATGAGCGGAAGCTAAAAACTGCTCACCTTCTGGCGTCAAAGCGATTTTGCGGGTGGAGCGATACAATAACGCGCATCCTAAATGCTCTTCCAATTGCGAGATGTGATGACTAACCACCGAAGGCGATAGACGCAGCTCCTGTGCAGCACCCCTGAATGATCCATGATCCACCGTTTTGGCAAAGATCGCAATCTGACGAAGTTTATCGAGCATTATTTAAATTTTCCGAACAGTTACTTTTAATAATCTTATCTTATCGATGAATTGGGAAATGTCTATAACCAAGATCGAGCAACCACAAATTCGAACTGCTCCCAAACCACAACGATCTTGGAGGATCAGACATGAAGAATAATAGAATTATCGCAGCGATTATCTCGCTGTTTATGGCATTTTCAACTGGTAGCGCTTTGGCCGATGACAAAGCGTCTGTGCAAGCCTTTTACGACTTTTTGAGCAATCCAGCTTCTGAAAAACACGCAGCCGCTTTTATGGCAAACACATCAGAAAACTGGGAAAGCATTGGTGACTATTCCGGCAAATCCAAAAACCGTGATGGCTTTACAGCGCAAATCGGCGGCTTTGGTAAATTGATCCCAGATCTGAACTGGGCTGTTGAAGAAATGCTGCAAGATGGCAATCGCTTTGTAGTGCGCAGCCGCGCGACAGGCACACCCGTTGGCCCAATGTTTGGTGTTGACGGTCAGGGCCGTGGATTTGATATCCTTGCGATTGATATCCACACCGTTGAAGACGGTAAAATCGTCCGTTCATATCATGTCGAAGACTGGTCTACAGCGCTTCGTCAACTTTCTGGAAAATAGAACAAAAACAAGCGGTTCCTGGTGGACCGCTTGTTCTCTCCCTAGCAGATAATTGAAAGGACACATTATGAACAGACGAACAATTATGAAAGCCTCACTCGGCACTGCGCTTGCAGTGATTGTTGCCGAATCCGTCCATGCAAGTGATATGGATGACGAAAGCCAGGCGACATTTGACACGGTTATGGCATTTATGGGCGCCATGGGCGCCGGCAAAATGGACGATATGTCGGCGCTGATGGCCGATGATATGGTTTGGCAGAATGAGGGTGACAGCACCCTACCCTGGATCGGCACCTGGGAAGGCAAAGAAGCCATTTTTGGTTTCTTGGGCGACTTTTCTCAAAATCTTACCGTGACTCATTGGCAGAATGAAGATGCATTTGCAAAAGGTGACACAGTTGCCGTTTTCGGGAAAATGAAAACAAAAGCAAATAAATCAGGCGTAGAAACTGATGAATTTACTTTCGCGCTACGTGCGAAAGCCAAAGACGGAAAAGTTGTGCTTTGGAACTGGTTTGAAGACACATTTGCAGTGAGCAACGCCTATCACGGCCGCTAAAACAGAGCTGCTGCACTTATTAAATTACTCTTTTGCGGGGTTCGCCCCGCAACATCATCTAAAACACGAAGTTCATCACCGTCAGCGAAACGATTAGGAATAGAATCGTCATGATGCCGCCGCTCTTGACGAAATCAATCACCCGATAACCTGCAGGCCCCATGATCAAAGCATTGACCTGATGTGTGGGGATGAGGAATGAATTGGATGTTGAAATTGCCACCGTCAGCGCGAAAATAGCTGGATCACCACCCGCAGCCACAGCAATCGATACCGCGAGTGGCACCAACAAAACCGTTGCACCAACATTTGACATGATCAGCGTAAAAATGGTTGCCAGTACGGCAATACCTGCCTGTAACGCCCATAATGGCCAGCCATTTAACAGATGCAAAATCTGATCGGCAATCCAGGTCGCGGTACCTGTTGATTGCACCGCCTGCCCCAAGGGGATGAGACTGGCGAGCAGAAAGACAGTACTCCAACTAATGGCATGATAGGCCTCGTCAATATCAATCACCTTAGTGACAATCATCCCCGCTGCACCTGCCAATAAGCACAAAGACAATCTAATATCCGTGAAGAGGATCAGCCCAAGTGCGATGACAAAGAACAAAAGCGCCCAACCGAGTTTGGAGGGTCTTAATTCTTCGCGCGGAAAATCACTTGTCACCACCACAAAATCGCGGTCACGTGTGAGCCTTGTCAGTGATTGCCACGTCACGTGAATAACAAGCGTATCACCAGCCTGAAAAGGCACCTCGCCAACGCGCGTGGATTCATGATCTTCGGTTTGCACATAAGATAGCGTTTCACCGCTGCGATGCACACCCAAAAGACTAGCGCCATAGGTGGTGCGAAACACCAAATCATGGGCGCATTTGCCAATGACTTTTGACCCTGGCGGTATAACCATTTCCGCTACACCAGAAACTGTTGGCGCGTAATCTTCTGCAAAGACATCAAGACCGTTGTGATTGATGAAACCTTCATCCTCAATCATCTGCTCAATGACTTCACGGCGACCCAAAACAGCAATCCGACATGGTGTTGTGATCGGTGTTTGAATGACAGGTGCAAACCAGCGTTTACCGCGATAGGCGGTGCCAATGATATACATGTGATATTTACTCATCATGTCATCAATTGTCTGCCCTTCCACACGGTGGCCGGCTGGGATGGTGATCTCGAAAATATCGGTGTTCAGCCCGTAAAGTGACTTCACATATTCTTTCAATGATTGCCCGCTGGTACCGTCTTTACGATCGCCCTTAAAGGGCAAGATCCAGCGACCAAAGATCATGAAATAAATAATACCAGTGATCACCAGGCTGACGCCAATTGGCGTAACAGAAAAGAGATCAAAGGTTTGCATTTGCGCATCATCTGGCAGGGCCTCATTGGCGCCGATGATCAAATCATTGAGCAGAATAAGCGGCGATGATCCCACCATGGTCATGGTGCCGCCTAAAATGGCGCAAAAACCCATGGGCATTAACAGGCGGCTCAAAGGGATTTCTGTGCGCACAGAAATGCGGCTGACCACGGGGAGAAACAAAGCCGCAGCGCCAACATTTTGCATGAAAGAGGAAATCACACCCACAGTGCCGGATATGATTGGGATAATCCGCGCTTCTGTTGTACCCCCGCGCCTTAAAATCGTGGCGGCGACCTTGCTCATAATGCCGGTTTTATCCAATCCCGCACCAATAATCATCACCGCGACAATGGAGATAACCGCATTGGACGCAAAGCCGTCAAAGAGGTGGTTCACATCAGCGAGCGTTTGAAGTTCGGGGATTTGACTGAGCAGTCCTAAGATCACCATCACAATGATGGCGGCGAGATCAATCCTGATAATTTCAGAAACAAACAAAATGACGGTAAATGCCAGAAGACCTAAAACAACGGCCATTTCTAGCGTAAATGCTACTTGATCCAACTAAAAAACTCTCCCTCGGCCCAACTATCACTTAAATTCAAAAATCTTGCAAGGTTTTGTAAAAATTGTGAGATTTGCGTGTGGAGAACGCAAAATTGTTCTCATTTTTTGCAATTTCTGTCCGAAAATCGCGCGTTTATCCACGTGACCGGATCATTTCGCATCACAAACAAAAAGTTCATGTGCAAAATCGAATCTCCTTTGCTAAATTCAATGCAGTTCTGGTTTGCACCTAAATGGGGAAGCTCAAACGTGCTCGCGAATAAAGGTCAATATCAACGCCACCGCATTAATCGTTCGCTCAACCATATTCGCGACCATCTCACCGGGCATTTGAACCTAGATCAATTGGCCGATGCAGCGTGTTTATCCAAATATCATTTCATCCGCGTATTTCATCAGCATTTGGGAGAAACTCCCAATCAGTTTATCTCTCGCCGTCGGTTGGAATGCGCGACAGCCAAATTGATTTTCAGGCCCGATAGTTCCATTACAGATATTGCGCTTGATAGCGGGTTTTCAGGTTCTGACGTGTTCGCACGTGCATTCCGGGCCAAATATCGTCGTGCACCCAGATCGATCAAAAATGCTGATTTGTCGATCTTTGAAGAACTCGGAAAAGGCTGCGCCCAAAAATATGAAATCTTTAAACCCGGTCATGAGGTTTTGCCGATTGAGATCAATTTGCTATCGGTCAATATTGAGTTTAGACCGGCTTATTATGTGTGTTACATGCGCCATATCGGCTCCTTCGGCGATGCGGGAAATAGCATTACCAACACGTTCACCAAGCTGCAGGATTGGGCGCGTCGTCGAGAACTTTTAAAGCCCACATCGTTTTTTATTGGCATATCCCATAACGATAGCAATGCAACGCCAGCCGGCCGATGTATCTATGACGCTGGCATGGTGATGGATGACGAGATTGCCGAGGATGATCAGGTCAGCGTTCAGCTGGTGCCTGGAGGATATTACGCCATCTTAGATGTCAAATGCATACCACAAATGCTTAACCGATATTGGGATTGGTTCTTGGGGGACTGGTTCTCACAATCCAATTTGAAACGGCGCAAAGGGATCTATTATGAATATTTCCCACAATCAGGATCCCTGCCCGTAAAAGCAATATTTGGTGCGCAATTATGCGCACCCATCGAAAATCCTAATCCCCCGCTTTAAAACCGCAATATTTGTCAATTATTCCAATCCCACCTTCCCTACATATCCAATTCTAAACATTTTTGATCAGCTAGATTCTGGTCAGCTAATAAGAGAGGAATTGGGATGTTTAAGATTGGTAAATTGGGGATCTTTGCAAGTGCACTATTGGGAGCCGCACTTTTTGCAAGCAGCGCCATGGCAGATAAGATCTATGTGCTGGATGAAGCGCATACAGAAGTGCGGTTTGCTTGGAGCCATTCGGGTGTTTCCATTCAAACCGGCGAATTTACCAAAACCAATGGTACGTTAAATCTTGATCTCGATAATGTTGAAAATTCAAGCATTGATGTGACGATCGATGCGACCAGCGTATCCTCAGGCGTTGAAGTGTTTGATGGGCATTTAAATAGTGCGAGCTGGCTGCATACATCGAAATATCCGACCATCACATTTAAAAGCACGAAAATCGAACGCACGGGCGAAGAAACTGCCAAGGTTACGGGCGATCTTACCCTTCATGGGGTTACCAAATCCGTGACATTAGACACAAAACTCACCCATATGGGGCGACATCCGGTTGGAGACTTTTTATCCTATTATCAAGGTGATTGGATTGCCTTTAGCGCCACAACCGAAATTCTGCACCAAGCCTTTCGCGTTGGAAGCTATTCCACCGGACCGATTAAGATCTCCATCGTATCGGAAATGAAGCATAAGCCGGAGTGATGTTGGCAAGCCTTACCATACAGCCGTAACCTTCCCGCGCCGACAGCTTTTCCGGCTTGAATAGACATCGCGAGGTGGCGAAGCGGCGATCAAATCTTTGAGCTTTGCCCCCTCTTTGATCTCGCCGCCAAGGCCAATAAAGAGTTCTGAGATCAACCATTCGCCGCGAATGCGTTTGCAATCGATGAACACTTTGTCAGATGCGCCTTTGCCGAAGGATTGATCAAAGGCTTTATAAATCTGATTATCGGACAAGACCTCGCCGATATTGTTTTTGAACAATTGCCCCACTTTAGAAGCGTTTAACTGATCGAGGACTAAGATTGTATCGCGGTAATATTCTGTTGCGTCTGAGCCTTGATCATCGCCCGCATTATATTTCTCATAACAGGTGCCATGTTTGGTCCATTCATGACGATGCAAAAATCCCGATTGAATGCCTGGCATTTTGGTTTGCAAAGCATTTCGCAGATCAGAGGAAATATTGATGGAGGCAACAGGCTTGCGGCGTTCATTGCATTTGAGCGGCTTCTTCTGA
Organism: Rhizobiaceae bacterium; assembly: GCA_017644105.1. GTDB lineage: Bacteria > Pseudomonadota > Alphaproteobacteria > Rhizobiales > Rhizobiaceae > Lentilitoribacter. Next base: position 70,176 of record JAEPMD010000017.1, read on the forward strand.
TCGCAATAACAGGGATAAAGCGCATCATCATCTAAATCATTTGGCCAAAGTCCGTGGATGGAGAATTGGCTTGCATAGATATCAGAGGCGGAAAGGCTCTTACATTCTGTTGCGCGCTGACCAGCACCGGTTAGGCAAAATGTTGGCAACCAGGATGCCGCCATTAAGTTTTCAATGGAATTGATCTCAATGCCTTGCAGAAATTTCGGTGCCGTGTTTTTCGCAGCTTTGTTTTGATCATGCTTTTGGGCTGCGACTTTCTCCTCAGCGCTTAACGGTTTGAGCGTTAAAACTCTATCTGCGTCATCTAAGGCCACTTCTCCACATTCCACGCCGACCCAACGTTTGGTGGTCTCAGGTGCATTTGGAATATTGATGAGAAAATGGCTAGGCTCAGATTTATTGATCGCAAGGAGATCGTAAATCTCACCTATTTCCAGCGTCACATTACCCGGATTGCCGGAATTTAGTTTGCGCGTGGCTTCGCAGGATTTTTGCGCTTCAAAAAGGCCTGTGACGGTCTCACTTGCGTGAAGATGGCTGTTCATGGTGACTAAAATGGCAATGCACATCGCCCATGATTTTAATTTTACCACGATCATTTCCTTTGAAACTTTTTGCTATCTGTTTCGTTACTAACATTGAAAAACATGGAATTGAATGGGAAATTGCGTGCATTGAACGTGTTCAATTACGCAATCACACGTAATCTCACGTTTTTGTGCAAATACGTTAATTTCAATTTTTTAAGCCCATGCCTATATTGGCCTTAACGAGGAACACATTCGAGGAATATCTGAATGAGCTTTACATCATCAACGGCAAAAGCAACTCTAGCAGCTTTAGCACTTTCAATCACCGCAGTTTCCGGTCAATCGGCAACAGCAGAAACAAAATCAGCCTATTTTGCTGGCGGTTGTTTTTGGTGCATTGAAAAAGACTTTGAAAATGTTGATGGCGTGAAAGAAGTTGAATCGGGCTATCAAGGTGGTGAACTTGAAAACCCAACTTATCGCAATCACCCTGGCTATATTGAAAGCGTGCGGATTGATTATGATCCCGCTGAAATCAACTATGCGCAGCTCTTGAAGATCTTCTTCCGCAGCGTTGATCCAACCGACGCTGGTGGTCAATTCTGTGATCGCGGTCATGCTTATACCACAGCCATTTTTGCCGGAAATGCTGAAGAAGCCAAGCTGGCACAGGAAGCAAAAGTCGAAGCTGGCGCAGCACTTGGTCAAGACATTGCAACTGTCATCCGCGGCAATGATAAATTCTGGAAATCAGAAGAATATCATCAGAACTATTACAAGAAAAATCCTGTTCGCTACAAATATTACCGTTTCCGTTGCGGACGCAATCAAACCGTCAATAAGCTTTGGGGCGACCAGGCTTACCTTGGCATCAAACAATAATTGGCGTTCTCATTGGGTGATGTGATCCAAACATTTCATCACCCCGTAAGAATACTGGAAGCATGAACTGAACGACTAATAAACAGGACCACAACATGTTTAAATTTGTCACCACATCAGTGTTAGATGCGTATCGTAAATTTGAGTGCTATGTGTCTGAGCTAACAGGCACCAATCAGCCACCGCGACTGGGCTATTTCAATGGCCGCAAAGCAGTGCCTGTTCGCATAAAATCCTATCCACGCAACCACATACGTCGATAGGACCTAAAGACCTCCAGATTTCTGCAAGGTCCCCTCCCTTGCAGAAACCCCAGACGCGCAAAACCAAGTATCCCCCCCACTTGTTGCGCATTATGATCTGGGCAAATCAGACCAATGCTTCTAGCCGCCATTTAGAAGCATTGGTTTTTTATTTGGTAAAACAAAAAATCTTGTCTGAGTGATATCTTGAAGCCACATATGGTTGTATACTACTATCGATTGCAATATAAAATCTCCACAACTTTCAAATAAAAATCACATAGAGATGAATTATGCGCATCGTCCTAGGCTTTTTAAAGGGAGCAATGTTTTCAATCGCCATCGAGGCAGCCCTAATTTATCTCGCCTTCGATATCTTTTCTGAATTTAATATTGGCGAATTTATTTTGTTGTTCTTTATTGTACAAGGGTTGAAAATTGTACTTGCAATTTTAAGCTTCACTAGATCATGGGTTGCTTACTACCTTTTCGGAAAACGAAAATTGATCCAAGTATTTCGGACAGTTTTAAAGGAAACGAATGCTCCCCATTTGCCATATGTAGATGGCATCGAAGATGTTATCGCGGAAATAAATTCTGATTTCGAAGAACAAGAATTTATCCATTGGCCAACCGTTCGATGCAGGCAAGAACTATTTGCGATTGCAGGACAGATGGAAGCCGCAAAACTATCTGGTCCGCTAACGACTTTCATTATGCTCAATTCAACGTTTATCCAGGCCTATGAAGAACATAACCTCTCTTTGAAGTGATCAGCCGATCAGAAGTCAATTCCAAAACTACTTCTCAGCTTCGGTCTTAAACGCCTGGTTCATCTCATCTAGAATAGGAGGTACGCCTTCCTGCATAAACCCTTTCATCAAAGGCAGCATCATGCCGTTAAACACTTCGGAATGTTTGAGCAGAGTGCCGGTATCCGTCGGTATCAATTCAAACACTTTGTCATTGGTAAAGATGATGCCAGCACCCATCACAGCACGCCAACGATAAGATTTGCCTTCATCGAACGAAATAATCTCCGGCGCATATTGCGGGCCGACCTCACCGGGATTTTCGCCGCGCATGGTGACCGAGTGTACAGAACCAGGACTTGCAACGCCCGTCGAGGCATTGATGGCTGAATTATAATCGGACCATTTTTCAATATCGGTCAGCACTGCCCAGACTTTGTCGACAGGCGCTGCGATTTCGATCTCGCTTTCAATTTCCATCAAATTTTGTGACTGGGTGAAGAGATAAAACACCCCAACCGCCAAAATGAACAATATGGATAAGAACAGTTTCTTGATCATGTTAGCACCCTAATCTTGCAGCTCTGCCAAAATATCAGCAATAACATTAAAGCCAGCACCCCAACCATGGCCCATATGATCAACCATGCCAGCAAAGCAGGCAATTTCTGCATCAGTCGCATTTAATGGCACTTGCGTAATCGTCACCTTGGTCTGCGCACCATCATCTTCAAAGACGAATTTTGTATCAAATAGACGCGGCCAATCCGGCATCATCTGGCTTGGCTGTGGGGTCCAGTTTTGATCCGTCGATGCCAGCTCGAAATCAATATTGGTTTTGGGATCTACCTTGGTAAAGGTCATTAGCGAAAAATCTGACATGGGTGATCCATCTTTGCCCTTCATGCGCATTTCATTGCGCCAAACACCGCCGACTTTGAGATCAAATTCATGAATTACTGTCTCAACACCGGGTCCATACCATCGGGCTAAAAGCTCAGGATCCGTCCAGGCCTTCCAAACCAGATCACGCGGTGCATTAAAAACGCGTTCCATTGTAAATGTTGGTAATGATGTCATGAGTTACGCCCTACTCTTTTGTTTAGTCGTTATTGTGTTTCATTTCTTCCAATATGCCATCGAGCTGATCAAAGCTTTTGGCCCAAAATTTCTTGTATGTTTCAAGCCAATCCGCAGCGATAGCCATATTCTCAGCCTTAAGCCGTGCGGGTCGCCTTTGTTGATCAATATCGCGCTCAACCAACCCTGCCCGCTCGAGGACTTTCAAATGCTTTGAAACTGCGGGCTGGCTCATTTCAAAAGGTTGCGCAAGTTCTTGCACCGACGCTTCACCTTCGGTCAAACGCGATAAAATTGCGCGTCGCGTGGGATCTGCCAACGCTGAAAATATCGCATCCAAATTCGCCTGATTTGGCGGATTATTTATATAACCAATTTGTTCCATAACTAAATAGTTATATAATGATTGCAAACATGTCAATTGGCTTTGGCCAGGTTTGAAAACCTTTGCACCAAAATTCAGATATGGGCTTGCCTAGACAAGGCCAATCGGCTAAACCCGCGCTTCCCTATTAATCCCTTACTGCTCCGAGGCGATTTATTAAAATGACTACAGATATGAAACCCCATGTTTTGGGGATAGATTTTGGCACGTCTAATTCGGCCGTTGGTTATGCGGTTAATGGCAAGCCCGAACTCATAGCCATTGAAGATGGCAAAGACACCCTCCCCACATCGATCTTTTTCGATAGTGCTGAAAAAGAGCTTCGCTTTGGTCGTGCGGCTAATGCGTCACTGATCGGCCGTGATGAAGGGCGCTATATGCGCGCGCTCAAAAGCGTGCTTGGCACATTTTTAATGCATGAACGGCGTTATATGTGGGGCAAGGTCATGACCTTTGTCGATGTGATTTCCTATTTCCTCAAAGAGGTTAAAACCCGCGCCGAAGCGACAACCGGGCAGGAATTCACTCATGCGCTTTCCGGGCGTCCGGTTTATTTCCATTCTGAGAACGAAGAGAAGAACCAACGCGCAATTGAAGATCTGACCGCATGTTATCACGCAGCTGGGTTCGAACATGTTGACTTCATGTTTGAACCGGAAGCAGCGGCCATTGCCAATGGTGGCTTTTCAAATGGCGCGCTGACTTTGATTGTAGATATTGGCGGTGGCACATCTGACTATTGCCTGTTTCGTGAAAGCACCGATGGCATTGAGGTGATCACCTGTAACGGTGTGCGCGTTGGTGGAACGAACTTTGATCGGTCCTTATCAATCGACAATGTGATGCCGCATTTGGGCTACCAACAACTCATCCATCGCGAATGGGGCAAAGAAACCCTGCCCGCGCCAAACCATATCTATCATGATCTGGCGACATGGGAGAAAATCCCGTCCCTTTACGCACCTAAATCTCGTGAACTCGCCGAGAGTCTTGAAAAACTGGCATTAAAGCCGCATCCGTTTTCACGCCTTGTTACAGTGCTTGAAGAAGAACTTGGACATGATATCGCTTTTGCTGTTGAAGCCGGCAAGATTGAAACCAATACCTCTGATCAAAGCGCAATTGATCTGAATTTCATTGAGAAAGACCTCAGTGCCACGCTCAATCGCACCCAACTCAATGGTTCTTTACATCGGCATACGGTGAAAATCGCTAATGCGGCTTTGGCAACTTTTGAAAACACCAATTTATCCCCACAGCAAGTGGACAAAGTGATCTTTGTCGGTGGTTCCAGCCTCATGCAAAATATCGAACATGCGATAGCACCTTTATTTCCCAATGCCGAGCTTAAATATTCCAACGCCTTTACCGCGATTGTTGATGGATTGGCGATTGCCAGCGGGCGGTAATTGAACTTAACAGATCGCTTGCAAGTTTCGGGTGGCTGATCATCTCGATCACAAATATCACTTTCTTTCAAAGAAGGAGATATTGCCATGGATTTTCAAATTAATGGGCTGCCAGTTGAAAAGTTTTCGCATTTGTTTGGGTTAACCGATGAGGAACTTTTGCAGCAAGGGGTGATGCGCCGTATATGTGATGAAGCGCCTGGCTATCCAGATCGCATTGAAATGCGGGAAGCAAAACTTGGTGAAAGTCTTTTACTGCTTAATCACACCAGCATGGAAAAGAACTCCCCCTATCGCGCAACGCATGCGATCTATGTGCTGGAGAATGCTAAAAATACTTATCAGGCAAAAAACGAGATCCCGGACGTGATGTCTCACCGAATGTTATCGCTTCGGGGTTTTGATCAAGACGGGATGATTTTAGATGCCTGTATAGTTCAAGGGGATGAAATCAGGCTAGCAATTTTAAAACTGTTGGCGGATGATCGTATCGTGCATATCGATGCGCATAATGCGGCGCAAGGATGCTTTTCTGGGCGGATCACTCGTGCTTGATAGTGGGCTCCAACCAAGAAGCACTTAATATTCGCGACCCTCTTGCTGCCAGATTTCAAGTGCCTTGGCACGACCGGGATATTTTTCCGCTTCAAAACCAATGGTCTTGCCAGTCGCGATCTTACCAAATATCCCAATCGCCTTCATATGCGCACCTTCATAGATGAAAGCGCGCATCGCATCCTGATCTTTCCAAACAGTGATTGTGTGGTGATAACCGTTTTTGGAAAAAGCCAGCGCTTTAATGTTACCATCCGCATTTTGTGCTTGATTATATGCGGGTGCCGCATGTCGCCAAAAGACAAAAAAGTGCCATGGAAATAGCCATGTTCTTTTGATTTTTAGTCCGGTGACGGAAATATACATTTTCGATCCAATTGATATTGCGTTTTGATCTTTATACGCATTATCTACTGCTGAAGATTTCCACAAACCCACCATCTTTTGTGAACTTTTGTTTCTATCGTGTAAAGTATTGTAATTATTGAGTTTTTTTCGTTGATTAGATGTTTTTTTCATGTATTTTTGCCCATCAAAGGACAACGATTATGAAGACATCATATATTTCAACAGCCCTCACATGGGCGGTTCTAGCACTCCCCGCTATGGGCCTGATGATTGGTTATTCCAACGGCTCAATCTCAGCGCATGACATGTTGCACCCCACCGGTGAATTTGCCGGACGATTTTTGATCATCACCATGATGATCACGCCATTGCGGATGCTCTTTCCAAAAGCGAAATGGCTCTTTTGGCTTTCGAAACGACGCAGATGGATCGGCGTGGCCTCCTTCGGTTATGCGGCGCTTCACACATGGTTTTACATCGTGGATAAGGGCGGTATAGCACCAATGCTCGCTGAATTTACCGAACTTGGCATTTGGACTGGTTGGGCCGCATTTGCGATCTTCATTCCGCTGGCGGTCACAAGCAATGATGCGTCACAGAAATGGCTGCTGGGCCGCTGGAAGCAGGTGCAGAGATGGGTTTATCCAGCTGCTGTGCTCACACTGGTTCACTGGATATTCGTCCATAATGAGTTTGGACCAGCCCTTGTGCATTTTGCCCCGCTGGCGGCGCTTGAAGGCTATCGCATTTGGAAGATTTATAGCGACCGCCCCACCAGCCCAGCTGTTAGTTAGAAGGCTCGGCTAGAGCCCTTCTAACAAGACAAGCGTACATTTTGCGTTATTCTCCCGCAAAGGACGCACAGGCGCGTAAGCTTCACTATTCATGAAGTTGCGCGCCTTTTCTATGTCTGGAAATTCGATCAGAACAATCCGCGTTGGCGACCATAAATCACTATCGATAATATCCATGGCCCCACCGCGGGTTAAATATTTGCCGCCATAACTTTCCGCAATAGGCCGTGCCAATGCCTTATACTCCTCATAAACCTCTGGATTTTCAATTTGCGTGTCGACGAGTATATATGCGGCCATGTGTGCGAATCCTTGTTTAAACGATGCGCTCGTTATCGCATATTTAGGCCAGCTGTTTAACTGCTGTTTTGCGCTTGAATAGATACCAACCGATCCAAAGCACGAGATATAATCCCAATGCTGCAAAGATGGCCGGCTGCGGACTTTCTGGTGAGCTAATAGACCCGGCATAGGCCGCAATTCCAACATAGGGCACGGTGCCAATCGCAAAGAACAATGCATATTTTGCGATACTCATCCGCGTTGCCCCTGCCATACAGGCGGTGACTTCCGGTAGAATGGGTAAGGCGCGCGATAACATGATCATTGCCGGTCCGCTTTTTGCGAATGCATTGATCAAATTTATTCGTTCATTCTGATCTTTAACGAGAAACGAGATGGCCTTTTCTCCCCAGCGCAAGCTGATCGCATAGCCGGAAAATGCGGCGCTTGTCATGCCGAAAAAGGCTGCGGCAAATCCCAATGGAAAACCAAGGAAAAAGCCAGCGAGTATCGTAATCGTTAGTGTCGGCACGGCGACAAAAAGATCTAAAAATAAAAGCGCAATCACCGTTGTGATCACCCAAATCGGATCGACATTTTGTGCAGCTTCTAGCCAAGATTTTACATTTTCGACGGTGAGAATCCCCAATACACGACCCAAAATAAAGGTAGATGCGAAGATCACCGCCAGGATCAACATAACTTTGATAAGTGGTTTCATGATTAAGCTGCCTTCATGATTTTCGTTGCAATGGTCGGTGACAAACGCTGGATCACACGTAAGAGCTTGACCTTACCGATATTAATCTCAGCTTTATTGTCAGCAATGCCGGAAATGATTTGCTGTGCGACTTGATCCGCGGGCAATTTTACCCCGCCTCGCCCTTGAGGCATGCCTGTGTCAACAAGTGGCAGAAAAGCCTGATTGACGGAAATATTAGTCTCTTCCAATTGATGGGCGAGCGATTTTGAGAAAATATTCAGTGCACCTTTGGTGGCGCAATAGACCGCCGAACTTGTTTTGGGCACCAGTGCCAGACCGGAATTGATATTCACGATATTGGATCGCGTCTCTTTCAACAATAATGGCATAAGCAAATAGGTCAGCGCGCAAATGGAGGTGAAATTGATATCTATTTCACGTCTGATGGTTTCATAACGAAAATCATCATCTATGAATTTGGGTGTATGCTGCACGGCGGCATTATTGATCAAAATATCAATCTTAACGCCGCGCTTAACCAAAGCATCTGCTGCAAGTTCGACGGATGCAAGATCGGCGAGATCAGCTTCATAAATCTCGATATCCTGATGCCTTTGGCGCAACGCATCTAACCCACGCGATGGGCGTGCAATCACGCCGATCTTGTTATGCGCCTGCAGATGTTCGACAAGCACAAGGCCGAGACCAGACGCACCTCCTGTAATGACGATATGGGAATCTGTAAGTTTCATTTTTTAACCCTTTAACACTGGTTCATTCTTATTGTGTGGTTTAGGCTAGCGGTTAAAATGCGTTGAGGAATTAACCTGGGTTAAAAACCGTGAAATTATCTGAATTTATCGCTGCAAACGGCAAACCAATGCGAAAAGAGATAGGTGAATATGTGTTTACCCAAGGCGATGAAGTATCATCGCTTTATCTCGTCAAAAGCGGATTATTGAAGGCCTATTACCTTTCTGACGATGGGAAGGAAAATATCAAATCCTTTATTTTGCCGGGCGATAATATCGGCAGCCTTATGGCAAGTTATGCCGGAAAAACCAACACCTTCAGCTTGGTTTGCGTTAAACCCACGGAGTTGATCCAAGTTGAGTTTAAAGCACTTTATGAGGCAAGCCGGGCCGATGCAGAACTGTCATCTGCAATAGTTGATTTTCTTCTTGCATTCGGCATGAAAAAAGAGATCCGCGAATATGAACTCTTGTGCCTGTCAGCGGAAGAGCGTTATCGCCGGCTCATCGAGAATACGCCTGAACTTTTTGATCATGTGACCCAAAATGATATCGCAAGATATTTGGGCATAACGCCGGTTGGCCTCAGCCGGATCAAAACGCGCATCAATAATTAATCTCAATTTTTCTCTTGCATTCACATCATTCTGCTCTATATGTTGACAAAAGCAACATATAAGATGTTTTAAGCAATATAGGTGTAATATGACAATTCATTCGCTCAAATGTCAGACGCTCGATGTTCGAAAGTTTAACCGCTTTCACACACGACTTGTGGGCGCATTGGATGAAGGATTACTCAAATCAGATTTTTCGCTGGTGCAGGTGCGATTGATGTATGAGCTCAATCACAATGACAATTTGGCGGCTGCGGATCTCATGGAAATCCTCAAGCTGGATCGCGGTTATCTCAGCCGATTGATCGCCTCTTTGGAGGATAAAAACCTCATTCAAAAAACTCCCGATCCCAAAAATGGTAAGCGGTTGGTTTTATCTTTGACGGAGGAAGGTAAGCGCGTTGAGGATGGGCTTGAAGAGCTCTCCTCCAATCAAGTGGAAGATATTTTAACGCCATTATCTGAAACCCAGCGCCGCCAACTGATCCGCTCCATGGAAAATATCCAAAAGCTGCTGGGATCACCGGAAGCCGACCCCTCCTATATCCTTCGCGAACCAGAACCTGGCGATATGGGCTGGGTCATTCATCGCCATGCTGTGCTTTATACCGAAGAACAAAACTGGGATATCTCATTTGAAGGCGTGGTTGCTGAAATTGTCGCCGATTATTTGAAAAACTTTAATTCTAAACGAGAACGCTGCTGGATCGCAGAACATGCAGGACAGGTCGCTGGGTCAATCTTTGTCACCGAGGGCGATGAAGAGACAGCAAAACTGCGATTGCTATATGTGGAACCAGAGGCGCGCGGTCTTGGGATTGGTTCACGGCTTGTTTCTGAATGCATCAAATTTGCACGACAGAAAAACTATAAACGCCTCACACTCTGGACCCATTCCATCCAAGAATCTGCGGGTAAAATCTATGCGGCAGCTGGGTTTAAGGTCACAAATGAAACAGAGATGGATGTCTTTGGCGCCAAGCTTAAGCGCCAAAACTGGGAGCTGGCATTATAAGCTTATTCACCAAAAGCAGGACTAAATTTAAGCGCTCCCTGCGGCACATCTTCGCCAAATCCGACCCACATAACTGCTTCTTGCGGCACGTTAGGATATTCCAACCGTCCATCATTTTTAAAGCCAAAACGTTTATAATAATTGGGGTCACCAATAAGGGCGCAACCTCTTGCCCCCAGCAACTTTAACCGCTCAAAGCCTTCATTGATAAGTCTGCTGCCAATACCTTGATTTTGAACATCAGGATGCACGGATATTGGCCCCAGACCAAACCATTGATCATGCTCGCCATTGATGGTGACAGGTGAAAACGCAATATGGCCAACCAACTTATCACCCGTCATAGCAACGAGCGAAATTGTCAGATCACCATCATCGCGAAGCTGACCAACCAACGGCGCTTCAGTCCCGTCGCTATAAGCCATTGGCTTAAATGCAATTTCTGTTAGATCATAAATTGCCTGTGCATCAGATTTCTTTTCGTCTTGAATGATGATGGTAGTCATTTAGTTCACTTCTTGATATTTTTCAAATCATCCATAGCGCCAAATACACATATTCAGCAAACATCCTTTATGAGGTTTTCATGACCACGCCCAAATTTGACACTTCAATGCCTGCCCTTGTCACGGGTGCAACAGGTTATATTGCAGGTTGGATTGTCAAAGGTCTGTTGGAACAAGGCGTCACTGTTCATGCTGCTGTGCGTGATCCTGAGAATAAAGCGAAATATGCGCATCTGACTGCGCTTTCAAAAGACAATCCAGACCAATTGAAGTTTTTCAAAGCTGATCTTCTCAACGAAGGTTCTTTTGACGAAGCGATGACAGGCTGCGGGATTGTTTTTCACACAGCGTCACCCTTCACGTCCAAATTCAAAGACGCGCAGACCGAGCTGGTTGACCCTGCGGTGAAAGGCACGCGCAATGTGCTTGAAAGCGCTAACCGGACAGAAAGCGTTCGCCGTGTCGTTGTCACATCCTCGTGCGCTGCGATCTATGGCGATGCGGCGGATTGTCTAGAGATGCCCAATGGCAAATTGACCGAAGAGATTTGGAATACATCTTCAAGCCTGACCCACCAGCCCTATTCCTATTCCAAAACCCAAGCTGAAAAAGCTGCTTGGGACATTGCAAAAGCGCAAACCCGCTGGTCCATGGTGACAATCAATCCGTCCTTAGTGATGGGTCCAGGCGTTACCTTACAACCCAATTCTGAAAGCGTGTCGATCCTCAAACAATTTGGTGACGGTACGATGAAACACGGCGTGCCGAAGTTTGAAATTGGCATTGTGGATGTGCGTGATGTGGCAGATGCGCATCTTCGCGCCGGCTATATGTCAGACGCAGAAGGACGTCATATCATCTGCGCAAAAACCATGACTATGCTGGAAATTGGTCAGGTGATTGAAAAGAAATTCGGCAGCGAATGGCCCTTCCCTCAATCTACCGCACCAAAATGGCTGCTCTGGGTCTTTGGTCCGATTTTCAACAAAGCCTTTACCCGTGAAATGATTTCCAAAAATGTTGGCCATTCATGGCAGTCGGACAATACCAAATCCAAGGAAAAGCTTTCGATCAAATACCGCAACCCAGGCACTGCAATTACCGATATGTTTGAACAAATGATCGATGCCGGGGTATTTGGGAAGTAGATGCGTCAATCAATTGTCAGATTTTTGCTGAAAAATCACAGGCGGGTGGGATGGTTATCGGCGTACGCGCCCGCTAAGATCATTATAAGTCCACATACTCAGAAAGCCCGCCCATGAAACTTCATCCAAAACTACAACCTATTCTGTTCGGTTTGATCTTGTCTGGCTTTATGTCAGCCTTGGTCTCGGGCGTTACGCTATTGCGAACCACAGGTTTTGTTGATGGATTTGGTGGATATTGGCTCAATGCCTGGGTTTGGGCTTGGGCGGTCGCCTTCCCGTCAGTTCTGTTTTTCGCGCCAGTTGCGCGCCGAATTGTGGCGCGCATTTTTGCAAATCAATCTTGAATTGGCTGTTTGATTAGGCGTTTTTCATGCCTTTGAAATAGGCTGTGAAGGTGAGGATCACAGCGGTTGCGGAGAAGAGCGTCATCACAGTACCCGGCATGAAATTCACATAACCACCTAGATCCATGAAGATGAAGTAACCGATATCAGCCAAGCCGCCAACAAGTGCTGCGATAAAGATCGCCGCTGGTGAACGTTTCCAGATGTAATAGGCTGCAATTAATGTCACAGCGCCGATCCAAAAGAGGTTAAATCCATGCTGATTGATAATCGCATCCATCGCCGCAGGATAATCACCGACAAGTGTGGCTGGATCCACCGCATCGGCAATGCCGCCGATAGCAGCAGCACCTGAATTGGAGATGGTCAACACACCAGCCAACATATGAACGAGACCCCAAATGACCCAAAGGACGGCGGAAATTTTTAAGAATAACCCTATTGTTTTGTCAGACATGTGACGTCTCCTAATATGCGGCTAGCTCGGATAACGGCTAGCTGGCGAGTTTTACATTTGCGTAATGGGCGTCGACCAATGCTTCCACGCCTTCGCGGAGTTTGGCAGCGAGGTTTGCATCCTTTAGGACACCCTGTTCTTGATCGAATTTTTCGGCGAATGGGCCGACAGAGAAGCTGCCTTTAAGGTCAGCTTTGAAGAATGGTGCTGATTTATCAGCGATCGAGAGGAGATTGGCACCGCCATTTGGCCCGATGGATGCGGACATATGCATCACCGGCTTATCTTGGAACACGGCCATTTTAATGCGAGACGCCCAGTCGAAGACATTTTTATAAGCGCTGGTATAGTTGCCGTTATATTCGGCGAACGAAATGATGATCGCATCGGCTTCGGTGATCTTATCAAAGAATTTCTGCGCTAATGGATGCACACCATCTTCGTTTTGACGATCAATGGAATAAATCGGCATCTCATAATCATTAAGATCGATCACCTCGATTTCGGCAGCTGTGTCAAAATCTGACTTCAAAACATCCGTTGCATGAATAACCAATTGTTTATTAATTGAATTTCTGCTGTTTGTGGCAGCGAAAGCAAGCACTTTCATAACGAATTTCCTTCAAAGTATTTCTGTGTTGGCGCTTGTATCGCATATAATATTTATCTATCATAGATACCGAAAAGCGCATGATATGCGCATTTATGCGACACATAAATGAGTGTAAAGAATGGACAATTGGAATGAGATCAGAACCGCGGCCTGTGTGGCGCGTTTAGGCACGATTAGTAAAGCAGCTGAAGAGCTTGGTGTGCATCGTGCAACGGTCAATCGACATATCGACGCCTTAGAAGCACAATTGGGGGGCAAACTATTCCAACGTCACGCCCGGGGTTTCACTTCAACCGAACTTGGCCGGGAACTCTTGCGCATTGCCGATGCAACGGATGAGCAATTTGCGCAATTACAGCGCATAGCCAACCGCACGTCGGATGAATTGACCGGTGAATTTGTGGTCACATCTATTGATGCCTTGGCGCATTCGATTTTGCCGATGCTGGCAGACTTTCGCGCGGATCATCCGCAAGTCACCACGCATTTTCATGCGAGTAACGCACTGGTTAAACTTGAATATGGCGAAGCACATATCGCCTTTCGCGCCGGACCAAAGCCGCAGGATCCTGATAATGTAGTCATGCCTTTTGTTGAGATACCTGTCGGGCTTTACGCCTCAAAAACCTACATTGAGCGCTATGGCAAACCATCCAAAGTTGCTGAATTCGGTGATCATCATTTTGTCGGTACCAATGTCGAAAACCCGCGTGCACCAGCGCTTAAATGGCTTGTCGACCATGTTCCGCGTAAAGCCATGGCATTTACCTCCAACCATATCCCGATCAACAATCGTGCGGTGCATTTGGGAAACGGAATTGGATTTCTAACCGCCGTTGAAGCTGCGCAAAACGATGAGATTGTTGAGATTATGCCCGCACAACCCGAGTGGCTTACCCGCAGCTGGGCCCTAACCCATGTCGACCTTCATAGATCTCCCAAAGTCCAAGCCTTTTTAAAGATTATGAAGAAACATTTGAGCTAGATTTATCAACGCAACGGCTTGGATTTCGCCCGTCCCATGGTTGCGCTTAAGCCACCAATGATGATGAACGCTGCGCCAATCCAGAAGCTAATCGTTGGAACATCTGCAAAGATCACATAGCCTAGGAATACGGCACTAACGACTTCAAGATAAACCAGCGGCGATAAGGTTGAGGTTTGCGCATATTGAAATGCAAGCAAAGTCAAACCATGAGCCGTAAGTGAAACAACGCCCATAGCTAAAATCAGCAAAAATTCGGTTTGCGTCGGTGTATCCCATGCATAAAGCGCCAATGGCGTTAACATCAATGCACCAACAACACATTGAAATGTTAGTGTTTTTAACGGGTCGCTTTGCTTGGCTGTCATGCGGGTCGTGACAATATACATGCCATAAAACAAGCCGGTTAAGGCTGCAAAAATGGTGCCGATCTGGATCTCAACGGTTGGATTGATGATGATCATCGCGCCGATGAAGCCCATCACCAATGCTGCGAGTTTGGGCCAGGTAAAACGCTCTCCTAAGAGGTAGACCGCAGCCATAGTGGCAACAATGGGTGCGATCATGGTGACCGCCGATGCAGTTGCCAACGGTGTTGTCGAAAGCGAAACGAAAAAGAAAAGCATCGCAACCACAATGAAAAACGTGCGCATGAAATGTGATTTCAAATTCCGCTTCGGAAAAATGCCCATGCCAAATTTTCGAATACCAAACGGAATAATCATGATCGCAGCAGCAAGGTAACGCGCCCAGCTGACATAAAGCGGCGACATATCCTGAGCGAGATATTTTGCTATGGCATCCAAGCCAGGGATCAACAACATGGCGCTTGAAAACAATGCAGCGCCCAACAATATGTTGTCATTTTTGGGAATAAACTGATCAGACATCATCAATTCTTGTGACGAGATAATGCCGCAAGTAAAGCAATTTTATTCCAAGATAACCGTTTCGCACCCATTTCTTACTGAAATGAGCAAAAATTCACGCAATTTCGTCGCCTATTTACCTTTTTTCGACTTCTTTCTCTTTCGTTTCTTTTCTTCAGGTTCTTTGACTGGATATACTGGATCTATCTTGCTGTATTTTTCGAAGCTCTCCATCAGGTATTTTTCGAATGCCTTGATATCTTCGTCCGAATAACCCTCCAGTTTAGTTGGTTCATCATGATCGAAGTCTTCAATCTTAAACCCAGACGCGTCATCACCGAAGGGTTCATCACAGATGATTTCATGATAAGTTGTGCGGATACGAACTGAAGCTACGGCTCGGTATTTGGCCACACCCTCGATTATTTTGCCATCCTTTTTAAGTTGAAATTTTTCCTCCCAGATCCGCATAACAGTTCGCGCCTTAGACGTACTGCCAATCTGACGAATGTTTGAACTGTCGCATCGACCACATGTCGGCAGAGTGCGATTATTGCGCGCTTTGATTTGCTCATCAATCAAACTAGTCAGCTCTTTTATGATTTGAGCTTTCGTTTTTCGAGGCTTTGGCGCTTTAGGTGGTTTATGATCTATATGGCCGTGGAGAATAACGTCTCCTTTACGTTCATAAGTGCGAAATTCCAGCCTTTTGTTACATTTTTCCGGCATACTCACCTCCATTTGCGTAAATTATAAGTAAAAACACAGGCTTCATGCAAATTTTGGCTGGAGACGCGCAACAAAAAAGGCGAGAGATATGTTCCCTCGCCTTACAAGTTTGTTTTGAAATATACTGGCTTAGTCTTCCAGTTTATCCGCGGTGCGCAATTCGAAATCTGATGCATCGTGACGTTCTGGCAATTGCTGTGATTTATCATCACCCCAGGCGCGATTGACCATAATGCCGCGCTTAACAGCAGGACGCTCGGCGATTTCTTCTGCCCAGCGCACCACATTCTTATAAGATTTCACATCCAAGAATTCAGCTGCATCATATAACTTGCCAAGCACCAAACCACCGTACCAAGGCCAAATCGCGATATCAGCAATCGAATATTCATCGCCCGCAATAAATTTGTTCTCAGCCAATTGTTTATCTAATACATCAAGCTGACGCTTGGTTTCCATTGTGAAGCGATCGATGGGATATTCAAATTTTTCAGGCGCATAAGCGTAAAAATGGCCAAACCCGCCACCCAAATATGGTGCGGAACCCATTTGCCAGAACAGCCAATTCATCACCTCAGTACGCTTTGCACCTTCTTTTGGGAGAAAATGACCAAATTTTTCAGCTAAATGGACAAGGATCGAACCAGATTCAAAAATACGGACTGGCTCGTCACCGGAACGATCTTCAAGCGCAGGGATTTTTGAATTTGGATTTAGCGCAACGAAACCTGAACCGAACTGATCACCTTTGCCAATATTGATAAGATAAGCATCATATTCTGCACCGGTCTCGCCAAGTGCTAAAAGCTCTTCAAACATGATGGTGACTTTTTGACCATTCGGCGTTGCCAATGAATGAAGCTGGAAAGGATGCTTGCCCACCTCGAGCGGTTTTTCTTCACGCGCGCCGGCAGTTGGTGCGTTGATGCTGGCCCATTCACCACCATTTTCTTGTTCCCAATTCCAAACTTTTGGGGGTACATATGTGTTTTCACTCATTTCATGTCGCCTTTCATATTGCGCTTAATCTCATTGTGGTTCGCGCATTTGAATAATTTTTGTGACGGATTATCGCCTGTCTGCACTAGTTGGGGATCACCCATACAGCTTTCAAGCGCGAATGCATAGATGTCAGAACTTCAGGAGATATGATCAGATTGTTTTGTATGAGAAAACTATTATTCAAGTTACTGTCAATGCTTTTGTGGCAATCACAAGAGCTCATTTGCAACCCGATCAAACATAGTTAGATCACCGGCCGTTTGGCTGATGATCATGGCACCCTCTAGAGCGGCTAACATATGCATTGCGGTACTTGTTAAGCTTTCTTTAATATCTGATTCAAGTGCCTGAGAACTTGTTTCAGCTTTGTCATTTGTTGATTCTAATGCTGCGACCAACCATTTGATATTGCTTTGGAAAAACACATTTGTCCGCGCACTCACCTCTTCGGGCAAACCACCAGACTCTGCGCCCAGCACCGCGCATAAACACAATTTCTTATCGTGTATCAAAGCGTGTCGAAACGCTGCGATATAATGCGCTTTGACCTCTGCAGCGCTGTATTTATCTCCACTGCTGTTAACAAGTTCTGAAGGTTCGCCAAGGTTTTGAAGAAAGTTCTCGGTGTAGCGTTCCACCACCGCGGTCACCATGTCGGTCTTATTGGGGAAGTAATAATGAACGCTGGAAGATTTGATCCCAGTGGCTGTTGCCACTTCGCGCGCACTCACGGCGTTATAACCTTTCAGTCGGATCATCGCTTCCGTCACATCCAAAATTTCGTCGCGTTTGCTCATCTTCATTTTTCTCAATTTAGCCAATTGCCTTTTTGTCTATCTATAGGTAGATATACAATTTGTAAAGGCTGATGATTATCTCGCGCACAAGATAGATCATAAGCAGGATGCATGTCGTATAAAGGTGAGCAAATGACAAAAACTACAGAAGATAGAGGTCTTGTTTTAATCGCTGGCGCAGGCAGCGGACTTGGTGCGAGTCTCATGCAAAAATTTTCTAATGCGGGTTATGATCCGATTGGCATCAATCGGTCAAAATTTTCTGGCGCAGCTGAGGTATTGTAAGCTGATTTGTCGTCTATGAAGGAGACACAGGCGGCTGTGGAGGCTGCAATAGAAAAATACGGACTGCCAAAAATCGTCATTCACAATACAGCTCAACTCACTATCAAACCATTTTTGGACATGGATGAAGATGAATTTGAGCATATCTGGCGCAATATGGTGCTGTCAGCACATAATCTAGCGCGTGCTAGCATGATCCCAATGATACGGGGTGGAGGTGGTTCATTCATCGTGTCAGGTGCCACAGCCTCTTTGCGCGGCACCAAATTTTCAGCATTCGCATCAGCCAAATTTGCATTGCGTGGGCTCACTCAATCATTGGCGCGCGAGTTTCAGTCCAAAGGTGTACATGTCGCGCATGTGATTTTAGATGGTATTATTGACACAGAGAATAGTCGGGCATTGCACGGCATGGATCCTGAGCGCATGATGTCGCCAGATGACATTGCGCAATGCTATCTTGATCTCGCACACCAACCAAAATCAACTTGGACGCACGAACTTGATTTGCGCCCTGCGTCTGAGAGTTTTTAACCAAAATTGTCTCTTCAAACTGAAATATTGATCGTTGGTGGCGGTTTGTCAGGTCTTTATCTAGCGCACCAGTTGGAACAACAAGGTCGAGATTACCTTATGGTCGAAGCGCGTTCGCGGTTTGGCGGGCGGATTTTCTCACCGACTGAAAAGATAAAGCAAAATCACTATGATATGGGGCCTGCCTGGTTCTGGCCTGGACAACCTCGTATCGCGAGATTACTCCAAGAGTTCGGGATTCCCTATTTTGATCAAGCGTCACGCGGAAACTTGGTCTTTGAAGATCCTTCAGGCAAAGTGAGGCGAGATCTCGATATGGCAACGATGGAAGGCGCCCATCGCGTTGAAGGTAGTTTGGCACGCCTCATTGATGCGCTTTTGTCGCGTCTGCCCAAAGAGAAGTTACAGCTCTCATCTCCGGTTCAGCACATAGAAATGGGTGAAGACGAGATACAGGTAACAACTGAGGGGACTGTCCCGACGATCAGCGCAAAACAAGTCCTCCTCTGCATCCCGCCTCGTTTGGCGGAACATCGTATAACGTTCTTACCTGATCTTCCCCAATCGACAAAGCAACAAATGCGCTCCTGCCCCACCTGGATGGCGACACATGCTAAGTTTATCGCGGTGTATGAAACACCGTTTTGGCGCGAGATGGGCCTCTCGGCAGATGCCATCAGCCATAAAGGCCCAATGATGGAATTGCACGATGCTTCGCCGCAAAGTGAAGCGGTCAATGAAGGGTATGGGGCGATCTTTGGCTTTTTGGGCGTGCCTGCAGAGGCGCGAAAAGGACAAGACGCGATTATCATTGAGGCTTGTAAGCAGCAATTGATCAATTTATTCGGCGAACGTGCAGCCTCTCCTATTGAGGTCTTTTATAAAGACTGGTCAATGGCTCCTTATACCGCGACTAAGGACGATGCGAATGGCCCAAAAAGCCATCCGCATTATCACACAATTTCGATTAGCGAAGGCGAATGGCAAAACCGCCTCTTCTTCGCTGCAACCGAAACCGCACCGCAATTTGGTGGTTTTTTGGAAGGCGCACTCGAAGCTGTCGACAATATTATCCGCAAGATTTAATGCGTCATACACCTTCGCTTTGAAACGGGATGTGTAAAAAATTTTGGTCCGGTAGCTGCCCGCTCAACCATAAATATTTTGCAATGACGAGCGTCGCAATCATCCATTCTTGCTTATGGTCCCAAAATTGAGCCGCGTGTTTTTGCGCATTCGCAATGATTTGCCTAGCTTCCTGAGGATTTTCCTCCAAACGCGCAATCACATCGTTTAAATCCGAAAAGTCGTCTTTAACTTGCGCATAATGCACATCAGGCTGCAATTTTCCCTCCATGAACCACGTCTCAAAATGGAGTTTGGGAGAGATGCAAACACTGTTGGAAGACATAATCCACTTCAAATTGGTCGCAACATCATTTCCTTCAACGGAGATGATATACTTATTCTGGAGCTGCTGCTGGGGCGTGATTGAATTTTTGACCTTGATGCCTTCTGGCACGACGCCAACCATGCCAATATCATGGATATCACTGTCTTGATGAGCAAGACATAACAGATCACGCTTGGCGTTAGTCGCCCCACCGCGCCAAACGGCAATCGGCGTTTTTTCATCAAACGTTAAAGGGTCTTGGAAACGGACAAAGTGACGGAATTTGTCCAGTTTCAGCACGACACTATTTTCATTTTCAACAAATATGGGTCGACTTTTCACAAAACTTGGCACGACTGGTACATGTGTGATGTCGCCAAAAAGAGTTTCAACAAACTTATTTCGCCCAAACGCGCGCAAATGCTCAAGCAAGTCCAGGCGGTATCGGCTTTGATCAAAGGGTAATTCTTTTGTCCGGAGTGATCCCAGCTCGATTTCCCCGGACAGCTTATTATAGTAATTAACCCGATCCAAAACCCGCTGCGGAATTCCTTTTTCACTCGAACGCGTCAGAAGTTTTTGCGTTCTATATCGCAAAATTGCGGGAGGCGCATATGCTACTGCCCCACCTTTTATATAGTATTTCAGGCGCCTCGCGGCTTTCTTGGGGCCAGACCGAGCCCATTTTGGCTTATTCACGTCAAACACTTACATCAATCAATATTTCACCCCTGTGTCATACACGATGGATTAAAATGAACAAAATACTGTGCTGAACTTATTCAGTAATTTTTCATGATCTCGTTCAATTGCTTCATGATCTCAACTGATAGCGGGCCGTATTCTATAACTCCAAAATTGTCTTTTGCCTGTTGAGGAGTTCTGCAGCCTGGCAAAGGTATTGTGTGCTCGCCTTTGGCCAAACACCAGCCCAAAGCGCCTTGCGCCAATGATCTGCCATCGGCTGTTATAAGCGCTCTGATCTGATCCAGCTCCGCCAAAAACTCTTTCATAGGCGCACCATTTTCATCGAAAAATCGCATCCATTCAAAACCACTTCCACGTATGTCATCTTTACCAAATGGCGTTGTATTCGCTGTATATTTTCCAGTTAACAAACCCATAGCAAGCGGTTGGCGGTTAAAGGCCCAAAGGTTAGCTTTATCCGTCGCTAAAAGCATCTCGTCTGCTGGCGAAAACAGACTGAAATTGTGCTGAACGGCAACATAGCCCTCTAGATTTTTAAATGCAGTCGCACCTTCAACATCGTCGGTGCTCCAGCCGAAGCCAGCTATCTTGCCGGCTTGGCGTGCCTCTGAAAACGCTTCAAAAACGACCTCAGATCGATCGATAGGATGTTCATTGAGATGAAATTTGACGAGATCAATCTGCTCCACCTTTAGACGCCGTAGACAATCATCGATCATACGCAAGATCGTTGGCTTATCATCGAACATACCGATGATATTACCCTCTTCATTGCAGTCCAAACCAACCTTTGTGCAGATAATAAATTCATCGCGGGATATGTCAGATTGCGCGAGCGCCTGAGCAATGATTTCTTCCGAATGACCACCACCATAAGAGTTAGCGGTATCAATGATACGCACTCCCATATCAAAAGCGGTGTGGAGAGTCTTTAAACTTTCCTGATCATCAACGCCAACCCAGCCTGTAGGTTTGCCATCCCAATATTGTTCGCCACCCATAACCCAAGTGCCGATGCCAATGCGCGGGGCTGATTTGCCATTCCATGTTGTAATGTTTTTCATGAGTGCAGATCTCCCTTTTGCTCATAGATTCCTAGTTTGAAGCTCACTATAGCTTCACATTTTTCAAGCTCTTTGCGTTTTTCGGTCAATCTCACCTGATGGGATTTTAAGATCTCAATACGCTCTGCGATCGTGTTTCCTTCGCTATGAACCAATTGTGCATAGCGTGACATATCTCGCATGGGCATGCCGGTTTGACGCAAGCATTGCAAAAGCCCCATCCAATTAAGATTATCCTTAGAAAACGACCTCTGACCGGTCTCGTCGCGCGCGATTGTGGGCAGAATGCCCTCTTTTTCATAATAACGAATGGTATCTGGTGATAATCCACTCACTTCCGACGCTTGCTTTATTCGCATAAATTCACCCTAAAAATTTCTATATGGAGGAAAGGTAGCAGCTTGGAGTTAATCCAAGTCAAGCGGCGATATGCAATTCATTCACAAAAGTTTTGAACGGATCAAAACAAATGATTACTGCTTGCTATAAAACCTGATATTGCTGGTATATTCTTTTTATGGGCGCGCGATGGTATCCGATACAATAAAACCAGTCTTGATCATGATCACGGGGATGATGTTTATCCCGTTGGGTGATGCAGCAGGCAAACTGCTCATTGTCAATTATGGCGCCGCGCCGCAATTTGTCGGCTGGTCGCGATTTTTCCTAGGCATTATATTTATTATGGCTGTTTATTTGTTCCGCGGCTTTGATTTGTCGATCCTGAAAAACTGGCGTGTATGGGTCCGTGGCGTGTTGGTGACAGGTGCGATTTCAAATATCTTGATTGCGCTTGAAACTGAGAGCCTTGCCAACACATTTGCTGCATTTTTTATCGGTCCAATCGTGGCCTATTTCGTCTCGGCACTCCTATTGAAGGAAGAAATATCAACATCCCGCACCGCGCTTTTGTTCTTCGGTTTTGTCGGTATGCTGCTGGTGATTAAGCCGGGCATTTCCTTTACAATTGGCACGGCGCATGCGCTCTTATCGGGTGTATTTTACGGTTGCTTTTTGGTTTCAACCAAATGGCTCGCCGGTGTTGCCAATGCGCGCAGTTTGTTGGTCTCTCATCTTATGATTGGCTCCTTCTTCATGGCACCAATCGGCCTTTCAAACATACCCGACTTGAGCAACCCGACGCTGATCTTCCTCGTGCTCTTGTCAGCCATTGCATCCGCGATCGGCAATCTTTTATTGGTTATGTCCAACAAAATGGCGGATGCATCCATGTTAGCGCCACTTGTCTATACACAGCTGATTTCTGCAACAGTGCTAGGTATATTAATCTTCGGCGATGTGCCCGATTGGATCAGCATGGTAGGGCTTTCCATGCTGTTATTTTCAGGGCTTTATGGATTTTATCAAAAAGCAAAAACGCTGTGACCGCGGCCACAAATTATGCCGTTTGCTTGGATTTCCCTAGATAAAGGCAAATCAACGCTAAGATCGACGGCACCGTCTGCACAAATAAAATTGTCATTGAAACAGTTGCCGCACCAAACAAGCCAGCGGCTGCGACAAACAACAAGAAGCACGCGGCGAAATTCCGGTGCCAAATCTGATCTTTGATGAACAGTGACCAGACAAGACCTGTCGCTAGAAAGGCATTATAAATGCCCTGATTGGCGGCCATGGCTTGCGTTGGTTCAAAGAGCTCAGCCGGGAAAGAGGCAAACATCTTAGGCCCGATCGTTGTCCAAGCAAACATCTCAACATAGGCAATGACGAAATGCAGGATTGCAATTGCTGCAATGAATATATCTGCTATTTTGTTCATCTCGCTCTACTTTTTGCTAAGATACCACACAACTGTAAGGAGTTACTAACTGAAACGAATACAAGTTACATACTTTGCTGCATTCTCGGTGAGAAAGGACAACTCAACCCTTTAGCCGTGCATCCGTGTTTTCAACGAAAGTTCGATCAGTCTTCTTAGCAAAGGATTGTCGCCAGGCTTCTGATAATAAGGGATTTTCTGATAATTCTTTCGCGACAACAGGATCAATTTTGGGATCAAAGCGCGCCTCTATGAGCCGCGCTAACGGCCATTCAGGCATAGTACGCTCGACCAAACGCATGTCATCACCTGTTTTTACCTGACCTGTTCCAACGACCCTGTAATACCATCCCGTGCGGCCTGAGCGTTGAAAAGATGGCGCCATCTTATCGATGCCGGTATGTGCATTGAGCTTCCAACACGGCTGCCGGCCCTGACAGACCTGCACTTTTGCGGTTCCCATGGTTAGGACATCACCCAGACATAGATTTTGCTCGGTAAGCCCCAAGGTTGAGACATTCTCGCCAAAGCATCCCGGGACAAAGAAATCCGCTTTATCTGCAAACTCAGATTTCCAATGTTCCATATGATCAGCAGCATAATGGTGGATGGCTTTTTCTGGTCCGCCATGCACCTTTTTGTCGGCTTGATTGTCAGCTGTAAAACCATGTTCCTTCAGCTCAAGGACAGCATCTGTCGCGTGTTTTCGAATGGCAGATGGCGCTTTATCCGGCCAGCGGTCTTCAACCTTGCCAATAAACACAGAGATGATTTCAGCAGACAAATCGGGGATGGAGCTCATTTAAGATGCCTTTGCATATTCGTGACAAATTTGGTCTGCTTCTTCGCTGCGCAAAGATTCATTGAGCAGCGTGCAGAAATGGCCATTTTCATCAGAACGATGATGGCGACAGGCTTTGCATATGCCAAAGGCACGCATGTCTCGTTCGATCAAGAGATTATGGACGAGAGCTTCAAGGCCTGAAAGCAGTGCATCTTTTTGACCATCATCAATACGCGCCAGCGCATTATCGATGCCTTGCTTTGTGAGCAACAGCTTATCACCCTCGCCTGTTACCGAATAAGAGATAGATCTTTTATCGCTCTCAGAACGCACTTCTTCGATCAAACCCTTGCGTGCCAGAGCTTTGAGTGTTTGAGACACTGTCCCCCGCGTTGCGGACATAAAATCAGCGACTTGCGATGGCGAACGCGAAAACCGGTTTGCGCGCGCCAGATAATAAAGCGCCGTCCATTGCGAAGGATTGATGTCGTTGATCCATTCGTCAGCCGCAATGATCCGCCCCAGACGGTCGATCAATTCTTTAATGCGTGTGTTTTGTGATTCACTCATACATATTTAATAGCGAGTCAAAACTATTATTGCAAATCATTTCTTTCGTGTTATTAGTAGCGAGTCGCTATTATATAAATTGGAGAAAAATATGACACAAAACACAACGCAAATTTTATTAGGCGCTTGCGCAATTGCCCTCCTTACAGGTCCGGCTATCGCGGATGGCAATCACAATCATGCAATCCATCAAAAAGGGGCAGTTTTATCTGATGCGGACAGCGCAAAAACCGCTTCCTTTGACATTTTGGCCGCGCATCTGCATCGCAAAGGCAATCAAGTGACCTTTCACATGACCACAAACGGCCAAGCGGGTGCAGATAAACCACAAGCTAAAGGCGCAGTTGGTGGCGCACCCGTTTGGTCCTACGTCTGGCCAACGTCACTTGACCCATCTGTGGTGGGATTTGACGAAGGTGCCGGCATTTTGGCTATGGCCGCGACCAGCCATCCAGATTTTGACGACACGCCGCTTTTTGACGAAAACCTCAATGGCAGTACAGGTGATGATGGCGGCGTATGGCACAGCCATTGGGTTGTTCTTGCCCCAACAGAAGCTTGCGACGAAGGGGCTTTGGCGGTCAAAGACATCCCTGAAGGCGCAACACCGAAATTGCCCGCCACATGGCCGGGATTTCCAATCCTTTTGGATAGCCCGGGCTTTACTCCTGTGTTTGACGGACCTGAAATCACTATTAATGCCGCTGTACTCGGCGGTGCAGAAGGTGCGTCCTTTGATGGGGTGACATCTGCCTTGCGCGTGAATGAAAGCGTGCATGCGCCCCTACTTTGCGTAACAGACGTCTTTGACGTTGCGTCTGGCGATCTCAGCTTACCGGGTAAAGTCGAGTAAAAGCATCGAATAGTTACGCCAAGATCAGCGGGGCACCCCCTCGCCCCGCTGATTATTCGCGAATATATTTTGACGCTGCAATGACCAAGCCGCCTGCAATCAAGCCCCATACGGCCGCGCCCAAACCAAAAACGGTGATCCCTGACGCTGTGACCAAAAAAGTCACCGCGGCCGCTTCACGCGTATCAGGTTCACTTAAGGCTGCAGAAGCAGAATTTGCAAACACACCCAAAAGCGCAACGCCGGTCAATGTTTCAAGCAGCATGGGTGGCGCAACAATGGCTACACTTGTAATCACCGCCGCAAA
This sequence comes from Rhizobiaceae bacterium, assembly GCA_017644105.1. Classification (GTDB taxonomy): domain Bacteria; phylum Pseudomonadota; class Alphaproteobacteria; order Rhizobiales; family Rhizobiaceae; genus Lentilitoribacter. The sequence continues at coordinate 96,256 of JAEPMD010000017.1, forward strand.
CAGCCCAAAGAGGCAATAAAGCCCGCCGGATATCACCGCCGTCCAATAGCGCTGACTTGGATCTTTATGGGAATCTTCATTGGCGCACATGGCCGCTGTGATCGCAGCCAAACAGGTTGCAGGTGCACCAAAAGGTGCTGAGACCACGCTTGCAGCTCCCACGCCGGTGAACAATGGTCCTGCAGGCGGGGTATAATTATGCGCTTTTAAAATCGCAATGCCGGGAATATTTTGTGTGGCCATTGTTACAATGAACAAGGGCAAGCCGATGCTTAAAAAAGCGCTTAGTGAAAACACCGGCGTGGTAAATAGCGGCGCGGAGATGATCTGATCCGGCATGGGAAATGAAAAATCTGTCGCAAGACCGGTAACAATCAGCGCGGCAATCACCGCAGCTGGCACGGCAACCAAGCGGTTGAACCGCCCGACAATGAACCAGACCAATATAGCGGGTATCGCTGTCATCGGCACCTCGGCCATTGCTTGAAACGGCGCAATGCACAGCGAGACCAAAACGCCGGCCAACATGGCTTGCGCAAGCGGCGCTGGCACGGAGGTTGCAAACTTGCCCAAAGGCCGCCAGAGCCCGGCCAGCACGGTTAAAGCACCCGCGAAAACAAAGCCTGCAATCGCACCCGCGAACCCATCTTCTAACGGCAATGTGACGGCTAAAAGCGCAACCCCTGGCGTGGACCATGCAACGCTAATTGGCATTTTCTTCCAAAGACTTAGCCCAATACCCGCCACACCCATGGCAATGGCAGCGGCCATTAAACCAGATGCTGCTTCTACCTCATTGGCGCCAATGGCTTTTAACCCCTGCAAGACAATAGGGAACGAGCTGAAAAAGCCAACAATGGCAACGACCATGCCCGCTGACATGGGCTGAGATAGTTTTTTGAAAGTGCTCACAAGATATCTCTGAATTTGATGAATGAGAGCGACAATCTAATCGGCAATTTGGATTTGAGCAATTGGTGTTTTGGGGAGATTGGTTTCAGTTTGAGAACAGCGCCAATTCCTTCACGGTATCAACAAATCAAAATTTGCACAGAAATTATAATTATTAGTTGTGGAAAAATAGCTTTTACACTAACTAAAAATTGCATTTTATGCACTACTTTAAATTGAAAATACTTATAAGGTTGAATAAATTGGAAAACCGCATTCTAGAAGAAACAATCTTAAAAATATACAACGGTACAGCGATATTATTCGTTGGGGCTGGTTTTTCGAGTGATGCAAAAAACTCGGACGGAGGGGCCGTATTATCGGCAAAAGAACTGAGCTTGAAACTTTGTGAACTCCTTGGGCAAGACTACGTAGAGGGTGATGAACTTCAAGATTTAGCTGAGCAATGTAGTTCAGACATAGTTCTAAAAGAGAAAATGCATACACTTTTATTGCGAAATTTTACTCAAACGATACCCAGTCAGACTCAAAAAGATTTGGTGAACTTACCATGGCGTGCGGTGTTTACAACAAATTACGATGACGTAGTTGAACAAGCGTGCAACACGAAAAAATTCCAGTCGGTTACTCCCACATTCAATCCAAAAAATTTGGACAGTTCAATGCCCATCTATTATCTACATGGAAGGGCACTCGATATAAACAAAGGTGCAGCAGACGCTTCATTTGTCATATAGAAGTGGTTCGGTTTTTCTGAACAGTTTTGATCTGTTTTATAAGTGCGTTCTGACCCTTATTAAGCTGCCACCG
>JAEPMD010000018.1 GCA_017644105.1 Rhizobiaceae bacterium
TGTGTTCGGCACATAGTGCCACTGACAGGTCAAAATTTCACTTAAATCTCTTGTTCAAAATTTCCGAACCACTTCTGAGTTTCACACAAATAGTGTGTTGCAAGGGGCTGCTATTGGACCATTGCTTGTCATTGCCACTGCTGCCACAAGTTATTACCTGCAGCATTCCGTTCAGATGATGATTTGGGCGATCCTGGCATCCCTCACCTACACTGTGCTGACAATCTTTGCACAAAAAGCTGCAAAACTTTCGCAATCTGACATCGACGAAAAGACCTGGACCAGACGGTTCAATTTTAGTTACCTATTGATTGGATTTGCATGGGCCGGTTTTGTCATTATGCAACAAAATAACCTCGACGGTAACAGTAGTTATGTGTTTTACGCTGCGGTATTGTTGATCATGTCAGCGACAATTGCGACATCGACTTTTGCGCTAAAAGGTGCTGTCTACTACGTCCTAACACCCGTGCTTACGGCCATGGCGGCCTATGCCGCTATGTCAAAATCCTTCATTGATATAGGACATCTGTCTTTCCAAGTGGTTGCCGCTGCATTCTTCATTTTGCTGAGCCGTAAACTGTACCAATCAAATCTCTCAATCCTTGAGCACCAAATTGAAAAAGACGCTTTGATTGCAGAGCTTGAAGTTGCCAATTCGCTATCAGATGAAGCGCGACGTCGTGCGGAAGAAGCAAACTTGGCAAAATCGCGTTTTCTCGCATCTATGTCGCATGAGTTGAGAACACCGCTCAATGCTATTCTAGGATTTTCTGAAATTATGAAAAACGGCGTGATGGGTAAGATTGAAAACCCAACTTATGTCCAATATATGGAAGACATCCATGGATCAGGTCAGCACCTATTGAACTTGATCAATGAAATATTGGACCTGTCACGCATTGAAGCGGGTCGTTATGAGCTTTCAGAAGAAGCTGTTTCACTTGAGGAAATCGTATCTGATTGTTTGGGGATGGTGACGCTAAAAGCTCGCAACAAACAGATCACCCTGACAGAAATGTTCGAAGGCGATCTACCTGCAGTATGGGCGGATGAAAAAGCCATCCGCCAAGTGATCCTGAATTTATTGTCAAACGCCGTCAAATTCACTCCAAGTCAGGGAGAGATCAAAATTAAACTTGGTTGGACAGCACGTGGTGGCCAATACTTATCGGTCACAGATAACGGTACTGGTATTCCTGAAGAAGAGATTCCGGTTGTTCTATCCGCATTTGGCCAAGGTTCAATCGCCATTAAAAGTGCCGAACAAGGCACAGGGTTGGGCTTACCGATCGTTCAGGCAATTATGAAAAAGCACGAAGGCAATTTCATGCTGAAATCCAAACTACGCGTTGGCACTACGGCAACATGCGTATTCCCGGCAAAACGAATTATGCAGAGCATTTCACCGGTTGAGCAACATATGGGTGAGCAGTCCAGACAGCGTTTGGCTCAACGCTGATTTAGCCACTAGGTCGCGCAATCTAGTCTTTATCACTCACACCGGCTTGTTCAAATGTTGCCATGCCTGAGTGACATTGCGCGGCGGCTTTAACAATACCCGCAGCCAATGCGGCACCAGTACCCTCGCCTAATCGCATACCCAGTGCCAATAAAGGTGTTTTACCCAAATTCTCGATCACTTTCATATGCGCAGGTTCGGCAGATACATGACCGATCATACAATGATCGAGCGCTTTTGGATTGGCGGCGTGAAGCACTGCCGCAGCGGCCGTTGCCACAAATCCATCAATGATTACCGGAATTCCTTCAACGCGCGCTGCTAGAATGGCACCAGCCATTGCAGCTATCTCACGACCACCCAATCGGCGAAGTAATTCAAGTGGGTCATTCAAATGGTCTTTGTGTAAATCAACAGCCTGTTGAACGGCATCAATTTTACGCTGAAGCCCCTCGCCTTGCGCACCTGTGCCAGGGCCAACCCATTCTTCTGCTGTTCCACCGTAAAGTCCGTAGTAAATGGCAGATGCTATTGTTGTATTCCCGATACCCATTTCACCGATGCATAACAGATCAGTACCACCAGCAATCGCTTCCATGCCGAAAGCCATTGTCGCAGCGCAAGCCTGTTCATCAAGCGCAGCTTCTTCTGTAATATCTGCCGTTGGTAATTCCAACGCTAAATCAAAAACCTTCAAACCCAAATCGTAAGCAACGCAGATCTGATTAATTGCTGCACCACCTGCAGCAAAATTTTCAACCATTTGCGCTGTGACCGATGGTGGGAATGGTGATACGCCTTTATTGGTGACACCATGATTGCCTGCAAAAATTGCCACAAGCGGACGGGTGACGGCAGGTTTTCGTCCTGTCCACGCTGCCAACCAAAAAGCGATTTCTTCCAAACGCCCAAGCGCACCAGGTGGTTTGGTCAACTGACTGTCGCGTTCACGCGCCATATCAACAACCTGTGCATTTGGTCCAGGAAGGTTTTTTAACAATGTGCGAAAATCATCAAAAGGTAGTCCGCTGGCTGACATATGAGGCTCCAAACAATAATAGCAACTTAGCAGGAATCTCTTGAAACCTGACCGCCACAGCTAGTAAAGGTCTAGTTCAATGATGACAACCACCTCGCGCGACATTATCGTCGCTTTTAGAGATCAAAAGAGATTGATACGATCATGAGCGCCAATATCCACATTGATAAGATCGCACAAGCTGTTGGATTTTTAAGCCGATTTCCTGTTCAGGAGGAATTTTTCTACGACGATGACGGTCAAATGGATAAAACCTCCGGCTACTTTGCAATCGCAGGTGCTCTTATTGCACTTCCGCTAGCGATTGGAGCAGCAATACTTGCAGCATTGGGCGTCAATTCAATATTGATTGCTATACTTTTGGTGGCCAGCTTAACATTTGTAACAGGTGGCCTGCATGAAGACGGTTTATCTGATTGTGCGGATGGATTTTGGGGCTCCTCCAAGCGCGACAAGATTCTCGCGATTATGAAGGATTCTCGCCTTGGAACATATGGCACGTTGGCATTGATATTTTCGATATTGATCAAAATTACTGCCATTTCCCTAATATTTGAAAATTTGAACGCATTTACAGCATTTGTGTCGATATTAATCGCATGCGCAGCTTCACGCGGTATCATGGTCTGGCATTGGTCTGAATTGCCATCAGCGAAAAACGATGGCGTGGCGGTGAGTGTCGGCGAACCATCAGATCAATCGTTAAAACTAATCATGATCAGTCTTGCGATCTTGGGTCTGTTAGCGTTTATTTTCGTTGGATTTCTCGCAGCTGCCTTGGCCGTTATCTTAGCTGCTTGCATATCCTTTTATTTCACTAAACTAACAGACAAAAAAATCGATGGTCATACGGGTGACACCATCGGTGCGACCCAGCAATTGTCTGAAATTGCAATATTAGTTGGTTTTGCGCTTATCCTCTGATTGCAATCAGGTTTTTGATATCTATATATTTGCTCATGGCTAGTATCGAATCACCATGCAACTTGGTTTGCTCAATTGACCTTAAGACCGGATATTGTTTTGGTTGCGGACGCACCGGACAAGAGATCACCGCATGGGTCAACTATACGCCTGCCAAGCGCCGAGAAATCATGGATATTCTTCCAGAGCGAATGGAACTGATCGAACGCAAGCCCCGGCGAGAAACAAGACGTCAACGCATGGCACGCGAGCGCGAAGAAAATCAAAACGGCTAAAAAAAGCTGTAAAAGAAGCGCATCGCGACAATTAGCATGAAAATACCAAAAGCAATTTCGAGCTGACGTTTATCGGCTCTATGAGCTATTTTTGCACCAATCGGCGCGAAGAATAAAGTCGCAGGTATGACCAACAACACTGCTGGCCAGTAAATATATCCGGTTGAAAAAGCAGGCAAATTGGGCGTACCCAAACCTGCCGCGATATAGCCGAAGAAGCCGGGAATGGCGATCAACACACCAACGCCAGCCGATGTTGCGACAGCTTGATGGATGGGTCGGCCAAAAAGGGTCATAAAGGTGTTGTTAAACACGCCCCCGCCAATGCCCATCAAAGCCGAAAACAGCCCAATAAAATAGCCGACTATAATGCGCCAAACCCCACCAGGCACTTCTTTACCGATAATCCACCCCGGTCGATTAAGTAGCAGGCGAAGCGAAACAACAAGCGTGATAATCGCAAATATCAATCGCAATATGTCACCTGAAGCAATGGAAGCGATATAGGAGGCAGTAAATACGCCAAGCGGGATCGCAATGATCCATTTTTTCACAATATCAAAATCAACCGCATCATGTTTGATATGTGCTAAAAACGAACGGATCGAAGTCGGTATGATTATCGCTAGGGATGACCCAACTGAAATATGCATCATAACAGCTTCATCAATGCCCAAAATACCAAATGAATAAAAAAACACCGGCACCAGAACGGCACCGCCACCCACACCGAACAGTCCGGCTAAGAAACCTGCGCCAGATCCCGTTAGCAGCAGCAATATTGCAAAAAAGACTAGATCAACCGAAAGCATAAAGACATTTCACCAACCGACCCAATTGCCGGATAGGCACTGTCATAGTTCAGATTATCATACAGCGCTACCCTAGCTCACCTTAAACAACATATGAACTCAAAACCGGCTTAAAGCGAACAATGTCGATAGCTGGTTTTGCGCTGACGCAGATCGAAATGGAAATGATCTTTATGATAGCGGTCGCTGCCGGGTCCAAGCACCGTGGTAAAATATTTGCAGCTTTCCGCGCGCACACTATGCAGAAGACTTTTTTCGCGGAAGGCAAATAATCCCGGTCGTCGCACAACAATGGTCTTGCCGTTATTGAGATTAATCTTACCGATATCAATGGCGTTACCGCGGGCATGCTCAGACAATCGTGCACCTGCTTTGGAATTGATCGTGCGGCAAGAATAAGCTGACATCTGGTGGATGGATTTAATGCCTGATAGATAACGAACACGCGCAGCATTGGCCAATTCAGCCTTCACCCATTTGGCAAAGGCCAACGCCATCGGGCAATTCAATGTGGCATCTGGGATGATATCAATCCCACCTGATAGTGATTTAACCTTAACTGGTGCTGCAATTCCGCAAGCCCCCTTCCCGACAATTGGCGCTAGAGTTTCAAAACGAACGCCAAGACGTTTCAATTGACGTTGGCAAGCAGTTTCCGCCCGGTTGGGTCCGCCCAAAAATGAAGGCTTGGAAAACAGACCTGCAACTTGCGTCTGTTGTTTTTCAGGCGCAGGTTCAGGAACATCTGGACTCACATAAGTTTGTTCAAAAGGCGCAACATTTGGCGTTTGCGCACCATCAACAGGGCCAATCAGCGTGCCAGCAGGGGCTGGCTGGGATACAGAAGTCGGAGCATTCGGCGTGATCGATGAAACCACGTCCCCAGGCGGCAATAAAACGCGCTCGGGCGAACATGATGTCAAAACAACACAAAACAACGTGCTAAAGGCAATAACGCGCTTCAAATTTCGACGATGAGCTGCTTTCAAACCCTGCATAATGCGCAAAACTCCTGTTGCAAGGACCAATTCCAAATACTATGCCTGATTGAGGTAAAGGAATTATGAGTCTAAAATTAACCATGAATTTCTGAAGATGCGACGAGGTTTTGATGTCTGATAGTGAAACGCCCACAGGTGAATTGACCCTACGAACTCTGGCCATGCCAGGTGATGCCAATGCAGCTGGCGACATTTTTGGTGGCTGGGTGATGGCGCAAATGGATTTGGCTTGCGGCATTAAGGCTGCCGAGCGCGCCCATGGACGCGTGGTTACCGCAGCTGTGAAGGAAATGGTGTTTAAAAAGCCCGTTAAAATTGGCGACACTTTGGGGATTTATATCGATATCGTCAAAGTCGGGCGCACGTCTATGACGTTGCAAGTGGATGCATGGGTGCAACGCTATCTTACTGAAATCACTGAAAAAGTTACTGATGCACGCATTGTGATGGTTGCTTTGGATGAAAATGGCAAACCCAAGCAGATCCCGGCGGACTAAATCATTCCGCTGCAGTCATTTCAAATTCAATTGCATCAAATGCGGTTTGAATAACTTGAGGCGTCGCGTCTGATTTGAGCGCATCCGTCGACAAAATCTGCCGAAAACGGCGCGAACCGCGCTGGCCATGAAACAAACCCACCATATGGCGGGTGACATGGATGAGCCTACCGCCTTTTGACATATGCTCTTCTGCATGAGCCATCATGGTATTGCAAACCTCTTGCCAATCAATGGCTTTCGGTGCTTTGCCGTAAATCTGATGGTCCACATCCAATAAGAGCCCAGCATTGTGGTATGCTGCTCTGCCAAGCATCACACCATCTAAATGTTCCAAATGCGTTTTGGATTGCGCAAGATCGGTAATCCCGCCATTGATCCCGATAAATAAATCAGGATTTTGTGCTTTCAAGCGATAAACCCGCTCATAATTAAGCGGTGGAATATCGCGATTTTCCTTAGGTGAAAGGCCTTGCAGCCAGGCTTTACGAGCATGCACCCAAAGCGCATCGACACCAACCTGAACGAGCCCTGAAGTCATTTCATCAAGGGCAATTTCTTCATCCTGCTCATCCACGCCCAAACGGCATTTGACGGTGACCGGAATATCAGTGACAGACTTCATCTTTTCAATGCACCGCGCCACCAATTCAGGCTCACGCATAAGGCAGGCGCCAAATGTCCCAGATTGCACGCGATCTGATGGGCATCCGACATTGAGGTTGATCTCATCATAGCCAAATTGCGCGCAGATTTCTGCAGCTTTCGCCACGCGATCGGGATCAGAACCACCGATTTGCACAGCAATTGGATGTTCAACATCATCATAGCTGAGCAAACGTTCTGGATCGCCATGCAAAATCGCTTCTGCCACAACCATTTCGGTATAGAGCAAAGCTTCCTTGCTCAGCAATCTATGCAGAAAACGACAATGGCGATCCGTCCAATCCATCATCGGTGCAACGGCTAAGACAACATCTTTATCCTGATATGTTTTTGCAATACTCACCGACACGTGTTCCAAACCATTTTCTGCTTAAATTGAAATATAACAACCGCTGCTTATCCGGCGAAACTCAATCGCTTAAAATAAAGCATATTATCGAACCGCAGCCTGATGCGTTGCAAAGCGCTTATAATGCCCCACCCTTAAAGAAGCAACTTCAATAAGCAAGGCCCCCTCAATTGGCTTTCCCCTTCTAAACTGGTAATCTAGCGAGGGAGTGAGGAAATCCATGTGGGAGCGCGCAGATTATATTAAAAACCATTGGCTTGGCCTACATTCCATACCGCGTGTGGTGTGGATCAACCTCTTTGCGTTCAGCCTCGCCATCTCTGTTCTTTTGGATCTCGCACCAGAACAATTAAATGGTTTTCATCTTACCGTCGGACTTTTGATGTTAAGCGCTGTCCTGATCTGGCAGGTGATTGGCGCCGTTCGCACATTACAAAATGCGCTTCATGACAAAGTGGATATAACATTGGTCGCCATGCTATCGATTGCGATAGTCTTGGTGTCCGCTTCCTCAATCTGGCGAAGTTATACGGTCATCTATCCACCTCAAGAAGAGGCTGCAAGCATTGAAACAGCACGCATACAGCCCTTACCCATATCGGATGATGGCAGCATCGTCTTTTTGTCAGGCGACATCAATTACCCAATTTACAGATCTTTTTTACATACACTGGCAGAAAACAAGGGTATTGAAACTGTCATACTATCGAGCCCCGGCGGTATCATCTTCGCAGCGCGCGCGATCGCGAACAAAATCACCGAACTAAGTTTAAACACAAAGGTTGAAGAAAACTGTTTCTCGGCTTGTACCTTGATCTTTATATCTGGTGACACACGCCTATTATCGAAGAATGGTCAATTGGGCTTTCATCTTTACGCGACAGAATCCATGTTAACCGCATCTGTCCTTGATATTGAAGAACAGGTCGAGAAAGACAAAGACTATCTGCGGTCATTTGGCGTAGCTGAAGATTTCATCCAAGAAGCCTATCGCACACCGCCTACTGAGATCTGGGTGCCGAGCCGCGAACGGCTTGAAAAAGCTGGGGTCCTCGCTTCAAATCGATAGATCTTCTGCCCAAGCACTGGAAATTACTGCCGTAGATTCAACATTGCTGCCAATAAATTGACCAAACAGTAAAAAATAATTTGTGATTTTTAAAGTTTGATCTATGGTCGAAATCAAACAAAAAAAAGAGGGAAAACACGAGAGATAGCTGAGCAAAAATGCTGGTCTAATGCAACTGGCCCATGGCGCGCAAAATCTGGCACCATAGAAGTATGAAATCAGGCACTGTTCGCTCAAAACCTTCATAACTAAGGTGGCTATCAATCAATTATTTAAGGAGGTCCATCATGGACGGAGTTAGCAATCAAAATGATTTCCAAGAAGTTGTTGAAAATGATCGTGCCCATGTTTGGCATCATCTCAGCCAACACAAGAAATTTGAAACCAGCGATCCGCTGATTATCATCGAAGGCAAGGGCTTGCGCGTTTGGAACCAGGCTGGTCGCGAGCATCTGGATGCTGTGTCAGGTGGCGTTTGGACGGTAAATGTTGGCTATGGCCGTGCGTCCATTGCTGATGCTGTGCGTGATCAATTGGTGAAAATGAACTTCTTTGGTGGCACAACAGGCAGCATTCCTGGCGCTATGTTCTCAGAGCGTTTGATCAGCAAAATGCCTGGCATGAGCCGTGTTTATTATTCAAATTCAGGTTCTGAAGCCAATGAAAAAGCCTATAAAATTGTGCGCCAAATTGCGCATAACAAATATGGTGGCAAAAAGCATAAGATCCTTTATCGCGAGCGCGATTATCACGGCACAACCATCACCGCCCTCTCCTCAGGCGGTCAGGAAGAGCGAAAAGCGCAATATGGTCCTTACACACCTGGTTTCGTGTCTGTACCACACTGTCTTGAATATCGCTCGCAATGGGGTGACGTTGAAGATTATGGCGTACGTGCAGCCAATGCGATTGAAGAAGTTATCCTGCGCGAAGGTGCTGATACGGTTGGCGCACTTATCCTCGAGCCTGTCACAGCGGGTGGTGGCGTGATTGTTCCACCAGATGGTTACTGGCCACGTGTTCAGGAAATCTGCAAAAAATATGACGTTCTTTTGATCATCGACGAAGTTGTTTGCGGCATGGGCCGCACAGGTGAGTGGTTCGGTTACCAGCATTACGGTATTGAGCCAGATATGGTGACAATGGCAAAAGGTGTGGCATCTGGTTATGCGGCCATCTCTTGTACTGTCACAACTGAAGAAGTGTTCAACATGTTCAAAGCTGATCCAAATGATCACATGAGCTATTTCCGTGACATTTCAACATTTGGTGGTTGCACTGCCGGCCCTGCAGCTGCGCTTGAAAACATGCGCATTCTGGAAGAAGAAAACCTTCTCGAGAACACCACAAATATGGGTGAATATTTGCTGGACGCGCTAGAAGGCTTGAAAGCCAAGCACGCTGTTGCGGGTGAAGCGCGTGGTAAAGGTTTGTTCTGTGGTTTGGAACTCGTTTCTGACCGCGACACAAAAGAGCCGCTTCCGGAGCCAGTTGTTCAGCAAATCGTCGGGCGTTGTTTCTCAGAACATGCTGTGGTGATTGGTTCAACCAACCGTTCACTTCCTGGTTTGAACAACACTTTATGTTTAAGCCCTGCGCTGATTGCAACGAAATCAGACATTGATGAAATCATCGCAGCGATTGATGAATCAATGACCTATGTAACTGCGTAAATAACGCGTTATATTAAAATCAAAACCAGGTCCTTCGACCTGGTTTTTTTATGCCTTTTCGAATTCTCCTTTCCCCCACTTGCCAGATGAATAATCGTCATGCATGGTCGGGTTTGGCGCTAGCGGAGTTGCGAGGATAATATGACGGAAATTTATCAAAACCCTTTGGTCGGTAAAGGCATCGAAGATGATCTTGGCGGCACAATACCTCAGACCAGTATTGAAGCGGAAGCACCTTTGACGCTGCTGCAAAAATGTCCTGCCTATCAAACAACACCGCTAACCATTATGTCTGAAATGGCAAAGCAATTTGGCGTTGCCGCTATCTCAATCAAAGACGAACGCGGTCGCATGAACCTTGGCAGCTTTAAAGCCTTAGGTGCCGCCTATGTAATCGCATGCGATGCAGTGACATCCGGCAATGATTTAAGTGACGCACCTCTAAAAGGTTCAACTTATATTACTGCGAGCGCTGGAAATCATGGTTTATCTGTTGCGGCTGGTGCTCGTATTTTTGGCGCCAATGCGGTCATTTATCTTTCAAAAACCGTGCCTAAGAGCTTTGCTGGCGAACTTGAAGCCCAAGGCGCACAAGTGGTTTGGCATGGCGATGATTATGAGGAAAGTATGCAAGGCGCGCTTGATGCGGCCAATGCCAATGAAGGTTGGATTTTGCTTTCTGACAGCTCTTGGCCGGGCTATGAGATCCTGCCCTATCGTTTGATGGAAGGTTATTTGGCCATGGCTGCAGAAATGGTTGAGCAAATAGAAACACCGCCGACCCATTTATTTTTGCAAGCTGGTGTTGGAGGTTTAGCTGCAGGTGTTGCAGGCTATGCGCGACACATTTGGGGTAAAGACTTGAAGATTATCGTCGTCGAACCAGAATTCGCCCCTGCCCTGATTGAAAGTGTCAAAGCTGAGCGCATTGTCGAAACATCGGGTCCGGTTTCTGAAATGGGACGACTTGATTGTAAAACACCGTCTTTGATTGCCTTAAAGACGCTGGCTAAGGTGGCAAATAGCTTCGTTACGATTTCTGAAGCCGAAGGCGATAAGGCCGTTGAAACACTCGAAAAAGCAGGAATTGAGACAACAGCGTCCGCCGCAGCAGGTATAGCGCCGATCTTCCTCGGAGCAGATGTCCTCAAAGCGCTCTCCATTGATGAAAACTCACATATTGCTGCCATCATCAGCGAAAAACGATGATGATATGACAGTACTTGCTCAACCACCTCGCGGCTTTTCCGATCAGGAATTTCATAACCGTTGTGATAATGCGCAACGAGGAATGGCTGAGAGCGGCATTGATGCATTTGTTTTAACAACCGAGCCGGATATTCGCTATTTTACCGGGTTTTTCACGCGGTTTTGGGAAAGTCCCACCCGGCCTTGGTTTGTCATTTTACCCAAAACTGGCAAACCTGTTGCTGTCATCCCATCGATCGGGCTTGATCTGATGTCGTCATGTTACGTGTCAGATATCCAAACCTGGGTCTCGCCTGACCTTGAGGATGATGGTGTCAGCCTGCTCGCGCAAACTCTGATAGACTTGGTTGGAACCAACGCACGCATTGGCCTTCCCATGGGGCATGAAACACATCTACGCATGCCGCTCAATGATTTTGCCAAACTCAAAGAAAAGCTCGCGAACTTTACCTTTGCCGATGTACAGCCATTACTCACCTCCTTGCAGTTAATCAAATCCGATGAGGAAATCGCTAAAATCAAATTTGCCTGCAGGATAGGCGATCGAAGTTTTGCACGGGTTTCTGAAATCTGCGCAATTGGCGAACCTCTTGGACATGTATTCCGCAATTTCCAAAGATTATTGCTTGAAGAAGGTGCGGATTGGGTACCTTATCTTGCAGGCGGTGCGGGCCAAGGTGGTTACAAAGATGTGATTTCACCGACGAGCGATGAAACATTAGCCGATGGCGATGTGCTCATGCTCGATACCGGCGCGCTTTATGATGGTTATTTCTGCGATTTTGACCGCAATTATGCGATTGGGAGCGTGGGTGAACAAACAAAAAACGCCTATCAGCTTTTATATGAAGCAACAGATGCGGGCATCAATGCCGCCCAAATTGGTCAGACAGCATCAGATGTTTATCAGGCAATTGCCGACATCATCGGACAATGGGATCAAGGACAATCGACAGAAAGCAAGGGCGATGTTGGACGCATGGGCCATGGGCTTGGCATGCGCTTAACTGAGTGGCCATCCTTAATTGCGAGCGACCAAACAGAACTTAAGGAAAATATGGTGCTAACTATCGAGCCGAGCATGACCATCGCTCCCGGTAAGATCATGGTGCATGAGGAAAATATCCTAATCACAAAATCAGGACCTCAGCTTTTATCCAAACGCGCGCCAAAAGATATTCCAATCATTGGGTAAAAACATGAAAACACTAGATTATAAACTCACCGGCCCCATTGGACATAAAGCAACTTTAGGCCTTATTGCCCTTCAATCAGATGAATCTGTGGAGCCTGAATTGCAGTCCGTGTTTGGTCAGGAAGGCGTTGCGCTTTATACCACCCGCATTGAAAGCGATGCTGAAGTAACGCCAGAAACTTTGAAGACCATGGAAATCAAGCTACCGAATTCTGTGAGTCTCCTACCACCATCGCTAGATTTTGATGTAATCGGTTATGCGTGCACTTCAGGTGCGACCATCATTGGCCCCGACCGAATATCGAAATTGATATTCTCCGCAAGCAATGCAAAACATGCGACCAACCCGCTGACTGCCTTGATTGACACTTGCCAGAGTGAAGGCGTGAAATCTCTTGGTTTCATATCACCTTATATCGACAGCGTGTCGCTGCCCATGCGCAATTACTTAGAAGACAAAGCCGGCATTCAAATCACTGATTTTGCCTCATTTAATGAATCAACCGAGGCAAAAGTCGCGCGTATTGATCCTAACTCTATCTATGATGCCGCCATCGAAATTGGAAATTCCTGTGATTGCGATGCGGTCTTTTTGTCATGCACAAATCTGCGAACCTTCTCAATATTGGACAAAGCATCCAAAGAACTGAATAAACCCGTTTGGAGCAGTAATTCCGTGCTCGCGCGCCATATGAGCAAATTGGCGGGGTTAAACCACTAAAAACAAGTGAAAAACAAAGCATTTGCTCAAAAATTCATCGAATTAGAGTTGGCACAAGCAGCTTAGCCAGATACTTGTTATATATGCAGAAAATTACCGCCCCCAAAAAAGCGCCACTCAGCCGCATACAGGAAAAAAACCGGAATCTGATCTTAAAGGCTGGCCTTGAAGTATTTTCAAAATACGGATTTCGCGGCGCAACGGTGGATCAATTGGCGAATGCGGCGGGCATGTCAAAACCAAATCTGCTTTACTATTTCCCAAGCAAAGAAGCCGTGCATGTCGCGCTTCTAGAAGAGCTATTGGAAAACTGGCTCGAACCACTCATCGAATTGGGCCCGTCAGACAATCCAATCGACGAAATATTGGTCTATGTCAAAAAGAAGCTGGCCATGTCCCGTGCGTATCCACTTGAAAGCCGGCTCTACGCCAACGAAATCTTACAAGGTGCACCCAATTTTTCAGGCGCAATCAAAGGCCCACTTAAAGAGCTGGTGGATGAAAAAGCAAAGCTTATTCAATCCTGGTCGGATGAAGGCAAGATCGCAGTCGTTAATCCATATCATTTGATTTTCTCGATCTGGTCGACAACACAGCACTATGCTGATTTTGATGTTCAGATTGCTGGCATATTGCCGACCGATAAAGAAGAAATTACCAAAGATGCAGAGACCTATCTCGAGCATATGTTCCGCAGCATTTTAACACCTAAGGCTTAACGCGCTTCACGACTTCAAGTGATACATCAAAGCTTTTTGTAAGAACATTTCAATCAAATCTTCGTTCAGCGGTTTGTTGACATCAACAAGCACAGCCCTATTGCCACTAAACTCCAACTCATCACTGAAATTATCGCGAAATTCACCGATCAAACTGGTTTGGCAATGGACATAAATCCCGCAATGATCTGGCTTATTCTTGACATTGCTAAGACGGATTGTCGTGCCGCTTTTGGATTGCTCGGTCAGATAGGACGGCTCGCCCCATTTAAGCGTCTCCGTAATGGGGCCGATCTTTTGTTCGCGTGAAGCAATATCAAAAATCATTTTCCGAATTTGCGATAAGCGCTCGCTTACTTTGTCATCAAACCGGTCATAGGCTGCACTTACATTTTCATCCATCTTGTATGCTCAATCCAAAATAAAAATCGCCCCGTCTATGATCGAACATAACACGGGGCGATTTGATAAATCTTGCGGAATTTTGATTTATTCAGCAGGTTCCATGGCAGCCGGATTATTTGGATGTGTTGTCCAATTGGCATATTGATCTTCAACCACTTTGCCAGTGCGTGGATCAGTTTTACCTGCATCCATTTCTTCCATGGAGATACAGCCTTCAACCGGACATACATTCACACATAAATTACAGGCCACACATTCCGCATCGATCACTTCAAACTTGCGATCTGGTGTCATGGAAATTGCCTGGTGCGATGTGTCTTCACAGGCGGCAAAACAGCGACCACAGCTGATGCAGAGATCCTGATCGATTTTGGCCTTGGCAATGTAATTGAGGTTGAGATATTGCCAATCTGTGGTGTTTGGCACAGCCATACCCACAAACTCATCAATGCTCGTATAACCCTTTTCATCCATCCATTGCTCAAGACCAGAAATCATTTCTTGAACAATCTTAAAGCCATAGGTCATAGCGGCCGTACATACCTGCACATTACCACAACCAAGCGCCATAAATTCAGCCGCATCGCGCCACGTGGTAACACCACCGATACCCGAAATTGGCAGATCGGCAGTTTCGGGATTACGAGCGATTTCCGAGACCATCGACATGGCAATCGGTTTCACCGCAGGGCCACAATAGCCACCATGGGTGCCTTTACCATCAATTGATGGTTCAGGGCTCATTGAATCCAAGTTCACTGATGTGATAGAATTAATCGTATTGATCAAACTCACCGCATCCGCGCCACCGCGTTTAGCCGCAGCAGCTGGTTTGCGGATATCTGTGATATTCGGCGTGAGCTTCACAATCACTGGCTTTGAATAATATTGTTTACACCAGCGGGTGACCATCTCGATATATTCAGGCACCTGACCAACAGCCGCGCCCATACCACGTTCTGACATGCCATGCGGGCAACCAAAATTAAGCTCAATACCATCAGCGCCTGTGTCTTCCACCAAAGGAAGGATGGCTTTCCAAGCTTCTTCCTCGCACGGCACCATGATCGATACGATGACTGCTCGATCGGGATAATCAGCTTTGACGCGCTTGATTTCCTCAAGATTGGTGTAAAGATCGCGATCTGTAATAAGTTCGATATTGTTCAAACCCAATAGACGACGGTCAGCACCATAAACAGCGCCATAGCGTGGACCATTCACGTTCACCACTGGAGGACCTTCAGATCCAAGGGTTTTCCAAACAACACCACCCCACCCGGCTTCAAAAGCACGGCGGACATTATATTCTTTATCCGTGGGTGGCGCTGAGGCCAACCAAAATGGGTTTGTAGATTTAATACCAAGGAAATTCGATTGTAAGTTTGCCATATTCTTATCCTACCCCATTAGTTTCGCATGAATATCTTCAGCCGCATCGCGACCTTCTGCAACCGCAGTTACGGTCAAATCATCACCGCCTGATGCGCAATCGCCACCAGCCCAAACCTTATCGAGCGAGCTGAGACCATTTTCATCAACAGCGATTTTGCCACCTTCAATGTCTAAACCGGCAACATTGAGCGCAAGCTTTTGACCAATCGCTTTAAACACCTGATCTGCTTTCAGGCGGAATGTTTCATCTGTGACCTTAAACCCATCAGCACCTGTTTCAGTATAAGCGAACTCCACTTCTTGAACCGATCCATTTGCAATCAGACCAACAGGTTGCGCATTGGTTATGATATTCACACCTTTTTGCGCCGCTAAATCCTGCTCAAACTTACTGGCGTTCATGTTTTCAACGCCGCGACGATAGACAAGGGAGACATGTTCCGCGCCTAAAAGCTTGGCTTGGACAGCCGCATCAACTGCGGTCATACCACCACCAATGACAACGACATTTCGGCCAATATCAACATTGGTGAGATGAGCAGCTTGACGAAGAGCTGCGATAAACTCAACCGCATCGTCAGAACCTGATGCATCTTCATTGTCCAAACCGAGCGCATTAACCCCGGCAAGACCGATACCCAAGAACACCGCATCAAATTCTGATTGCAATTCGTCAAGCTCAAGATTCTCTCCAAGGCGTTTGCCAAGCTCGACGGTGATTCCACCAATTGATAACAGCCATTCCACTTCGCGTTCGGCAAATTGGTCAACGGTTTTATAGGCAGCAATACCAAATTCGTTAAGGCCACCAGCTTTTTGACGGCCATCGAAGATCACAACATCATGACCTTTCATTGCAAGGCGATGTGCGCAGGATAGACCTGCAGGCCCTGCCCCAACAACGGCGATGCGTTTTGATGTGGATGCAGCGCGCGTAAACGGATGCACACCTGCATCCATCACCTTATCTGTCGCAAAGCGTTGCAGACGCCCGATCTCAACTGGATCGTTCTCTGCTGTTTCGCGCACACAAGCCTCTTCGCACAATGTCTCGGTCGGGCATACGCGTGCGCACATGCCGCCCAGGATGTTTTGCTTAAAGATTGTGGTTGCAGCCGCCTCAGGCGTACCAGTTGAAATCTGCCGAATAAACAGCGGAATATCAATCGATGTTGGACATGCCGTTATGCAGGGCGCATCATGGCAAAAATAACAACGATCCGCTGCCACTTTCGCCTCATGCGGGCTAAGAGGGGCGTGCAAATCACAAAAGTTTTCGTTCAATTGTTCAGATGATAGACGAGCAGAAACAACTCCGTCAGCTCTCACCTTATTGGATGGACTAGTTGTAGGCATCAGTGTTCCCATTTTTATACTGATTTATATGATCAGTATGACACCGGAAAATTTTTTATCAAGTGGTAAAATTTTGAAAATTCAAAAACATATAACTTGATAAAAAACAGATGCTTAGCTCAGTTAGATCGCCTATAATTTGACTAAAAAAGTCAGGTTAAATAGCAAAAAGCTTCAAATACAAAGCGAATGAGATTCTGAAGATCACTTCAATTATCTTTGAGATGTTTGCCAATTTGGACTGACCCAAGGTTCAGCATTTGAAGCTGGCAATAGGTCTTTACCCAAAATGTGATCGGAGGCTTTTTCACCGGTCATAATCGATGGACCATTAAGATTACCATTGGTCACACGCGGGAAGATTGAGCTATCCGCAACGCGCAAATTCTCAACGCCAATCACCTTTAATTCCGGATCGACAACCGCCATAGGATCGTCTTCCGCACCGAGCTTACAAGTCCCACAAGGATGATAAGCACTTTCGACATGCTCTTTGATAAAGCCGTTGAGTTCGTCATCGCTCTGCACAGCTTTACCCGGCTGGATCTCATGCTTCACATAGGGCTTGAAAGCATCCTGGGCAAAAATCTCACGGGTGAGACGAATGCAGTTTCTGAATTCTTCCCAGTCCCGTTCTTCGCTCATATAGTTGAATAGAATTTTTGGCGCATCTTTCGGATTAGAAGATCTTAGCGTCACACTGCCTCGGCTCACCGAGCGCATTGGGCCAACATGGGCTTGGAACCCGTGACCTTCTGCAGCCGCTTGTCCATCATAACGAACCGCAATGGGGAGGAAATGATATTGGATATCGGGATATTTAATTCCCGCTTTAGACCGGATAAAAGCTGCCGATTCAAATTGATTGGATGTGCCGAGCCCTGTTTTGGTGAACAGCCATTGCGCCCCGATCAAAGCTTTGCCGAAAATATTCCAATATTTATAAAGCGTCACCGGTTGGCTTGCCGCCATTTGCAGATAAAGCTCAAGATGATCCTGCAGATTTTGCCCAACACCTCGACGATCTGCCACCACATCAATGCCATGTGATTTTAAATGCTCGGCTGGCCCAATCCCCGAAAGCATCAAGAGTTTTGGTGAATTGAATGAAGATGCCGCGATGATGACTTCGCGATTGGCTTTGATCAGTTCGGTCTTGCCACCACGTTCAATCTCAACGCCAACGGCCTTTTTATCTTCAATCTTTATGCGCGTTGCAAGGCCACGAACAACATCGCAATTTGATCGCTTGAGCGCCGGTTTTAAATAGGCATTGGCCGCCGACCACCGCCGCCCTTTCCAAACCGTTTGCTCCATCGGGCCAAAACCCTCTTGCTGATAGCCATTATAGTCATCGGTGGTTTCATACCCCGCCTGACGGCCAGCTTCGACAAAGGCTTTAAATAACGGATTAGTTCTTGGCCCGCGCGTAACATGAAGTGGACCGTTGGTGCCGCGCCATGTCGGATCACCGCCTTGGCCGCCATCATGCCAATTTTCCATGCGTTTGAAATATGGCAGCACATCTTTATAAGCCCAACCACTGGCACCTGATTCTTCCCAATGATCATAGTCTGACGGTGCGCCACGGACATAAACCATGCCATTGATGGACGATGATCCGCCAATGACTTTACCGCGCGGTGCAGCTAATTTGCGACCACCCAAATGTGGTTCAGGTTCTGTTTCATATCCCCAATCATATAGCGACATATTCATCGGGTAAGATAAGGCTGCTGGCATTTGAATAAGCGGGCCAGCATCCGTGCCGCCATACTCAATCACAATGACCGAATGCTTGCCATCTTCTGACAATCGATAGGCCATGGCACAACCGGCAGAACCGGCGCCAACAATTACAAAATCTGCCTGGCGCATAAATTACCTCTAAAACTGAGCTTCGACCGGGGTCATTGCCACATAAACGGTTTTGACTTCCGAATAATGATTGATCGCTTCTTTGGAGTTTTCGCGCCCAACACCTGACATTTTCACCCCACCGAACGGCGCTTCAACCGGCGCTAAATTATAGGTGTTAATCCAGCAGGACCCTGCTTCGAGCTGATCAATCACACGGTGGCCGCGTTTCAAATCTTGGGTAAATACACCCGCTGACAATCCAAATTCAGTGGCATTGGCGCGTGCAATCACTTCTTCCTCGGTTTCAAAGCTCAAAACAGATAATACAGGTCCAAAAATCTCATCCCGCGCAATCGTCATTTCATCCGTTACATCTGAAAAAATCGTCGGTTCAATGAAATATCCATCGCGATCCAGTTTGTTGCCACCAAGAACCAATGTGGCACCCTCCTCGACACCTTTTTTGATGAAACCAAGCACAATATCGGCCTGGCGTTCAGACACCATCGGGCCAAAATTGGTATTCTCATCTAACGGGTCTCCAATAACGGCTTTCTCAGTTCGCTCTTTCAAACGCGCTAGGAATTTCGGCAGGATACCTTTTTGAACAAAGACCCGCGTGCCATTGGAACAAACCTGACCTGAGGAATAAAAATTCCCGAGGATTGCACCACCCACGGCATCTTCAATATCGGCATCATCAAAAACAATCAGCGGTGACTTGCCACCCAATTCCATGGTGACATGCTTCATACTTTCCGCAGCTGCAGAATAAACCTTACGTCCTGTTGGCACCGAGCCGGTGAGTGAGACTTTATTTACGCGTGAATCCGTAATCAGTTGAGCACCCACATCACCCAAACCTTGGATGACATTATAAACACCAGCGGGAACGCCTGCTTCATGCAAAATCTCCGCGACTTTGAGCGCGCATAATGGCGTTGTCTCAGAAGGTTTGAAAACCATTGAATTCCCGCAAGCCAGGGCCGGTGCGCCCTTCCAACAGGCAATTTGTGTTGGATAATTCCAAGCACCAATCCCAACGCAAAGACCGAGCGGCTCGCGTTTGGTATAGACAAAATCGTCACCTAGCTGAATGTGCTCGCCGGTGAGCGATCCAGCCAAACCACCGAAATATTCAAGCGCATCTGCACCACTTGTTGCATCCGCGATGATCGTTTCCTGTATTGGTTTGCCCGTATCATAGGTTTCCAAAACACTTAAGTCTTCATTGCGTTCACGGATTATGTCTGCCGCTTTGCGCAGAATTCGGCCGCGCTCAGTGCCGGTCATTTTCGCCCAGATCTGCTGACCTTCTTTGGCTGAGATGATTGCCTTCTCGATGATCTCCGGGGTCGCAGCATGTAATTTAGCAATCACCTCACCGGTGGCTGCAAATGTGCACACAATCTCCTTGCCGTAGGTATCCTCGACATATTCACCATTGATAAAATGGCTGGCCGTTGGCTGGCACTTCAAACTCATAATAATCCTGTCAATATTTAGTTGTTATTCTGGTTTCCAGCGCAAAGGCTCGTAAGAAACCATCACATGTTTTTTGTAGGCTTCGCGTGACGTCAAGCGCTCATAATAGCGATCGATATTTGGCGTTGTTGTCCGCAAGAATTCAAGCTCGTAATAGCGATATAAAACACTACCCACTAGAATATCAGCGTAAGTGAGATGTTCGCCACCGATAAACGGTCCCTCACCCAAACGATCATCCAACATGGTTGCGAGCGTTGCCATTTTAGATGCAGCCTCATCCAAGGCTTCCTGATCAAGTGTTGCAGGATCAAATCGCACCAATGGATAAAACAAATCGCCCAATAATAATGGCGAAAATGTCGTTTTGATCCATTCCGCCCACATATCAATTTTGGCCCGCTGCTTTGGATCACGCGGGAAAAAGCTTTGATCGCCATATTTATGTGACAGATAACGCACGATCGCTGCGCTTTCAAACATGGTGAGATCACCATCTTTCATTACGGGTACTAATCCGTTTGGGTTCATGGCGAGATATTCAGGCGTGTCGTTGCCACCAAAAGCACCACCGATGTCATGGCGCTTGTGCACAAGACCCAGCTCTGCAATCGCCCACATTGCGATCTGCACATTCAGTGATGTATCTCGTCCTAAAATTTCGATCATAATCTGTCCTCGTCAATCCCGCGGAAAACGCTGGCTCGTTTCCACAACATTTAAATCCATATGGTTTCGCATATAGCGCTCAGACGCTTTCTGCAATGGTTGATAATCCCAAGGATAATAATCGCCGTTTCGCAGTGCTTCATACACCACCCAACGTCGGGCCTGGCTTTCGCGCACAGCGGCATCATATTGCTCCAAATTCCACCGTTCATCAGCTTGTTTTGAAAAAACAGCCAAAACATCGGCAAATTCAGGATTACCTGCAAGATTGTTAATCTCGTGCGGGTCATCTGACAAGTTAAACAATTGATCGGGATCCAACGCGCATCGGTTAAACTTCCAATCCCCCTGCCTTAAAGATACGAGCGGCGCATAGGATGCTTCTGCCGCATATTCCATCGCAACAGGCGTTTCGCGCGTTTTCCCGCTTGTATAGGGCAACAGGCTTTCACCATCTGTCCAAGGCAAAACTTCATCCATAGAAATACCAGCAATATCGCAGAGCGTCGGCGTGATATCGATATTGGTTACGGGCTCGCGGATCAATTGCGGCTCAACATCAGGTAATTTCATCATGATAGGAACGCGCGCGGAACCCTCATAAAAGCACATTTTAAACCACAATCCACGCTCACCCAACATATCGCCGTGATCGGACAAAAACAGGATGATTGCCTCCTGCCCTGTGCTTTCCAACGCTTCCATGACTTCCCCAATCTTGTCATCAAGATAGGAAATATTGGCAAAATAGGCGCGGCGCGATTTTTTGATATCTTCTTCAGTGATATCAAAATTTCGCCAATCATTAGCATCGAATATCCGTTTTGCATGCGGATCATGATCATCATAATCCATCGCCGCAATCGTCGGTAAAAGATGTTCGCAATCCTCGTAAAGATCCCAATATTTCTTGCGCGCAACATAAGGATCATGCGGATGGGTAAAACTCACCGTTAAACACCAAGGTCGTTCATCATGGCCACGCGCTAAGTCATAAACCTTGCGGACAGCGTTATAAGCAACCTCATCATCATATTCCATTTGGTTGGAAATCTCGGCAATCCCTGCGCCCGTGACGGACCCCATATTGTGATACCACCAATCAATACGTTCGCCCGGTTTGCGATAATCTGGTGTCCAACCAAAATCGGCGGGGTAAATATCTGTGGTTAGTCTTTCCTCAAATCCATGCATCTGATCAGGACCGACAAAATGCATTTTGCCCGAAAGGCATGTTTGATACCCAGCACGCCTTAAATGATGCGCATAAGTGGGGATATCTGAGCAAAATTCAGCCGCATTGTCATAAACGCGCGTGCGATGGGGCAATTGACCCGACATGAAAGACGCGCGGCCCGGCGCACATAATGGTGATGCAGTATAGGAGTTTTCAAAGCGCACAGATTGGCCAGCGAGCTTCTTTAAATTTGGCGCGTGCAACCATTCAGCAGGACCATCTGGAAACAATGTTCCGTTGAGCTGATCCACCATAAATATCAAAATATTTGGTTTGGCCACTTAACCGCCCTCCTTAAGAATCCAACCACAAAAATTAAATATATTGCCCTCGTCGACAAAATGTCTATTCAATAAGCGACACACAAGACATCGAATAGGGATGAAAATTTAAAAATGGCATATAAACCCAATTCCGACGAAGCGAGAGACGTAGCCTATCACATGCATGGCTACACCAATGCCAAAAAGCACACAGAGCTTGGCCCGCTTATCATTGAACGCGGTGAAGGGATTTATGTCTACGACAATGAAGGTAAAAAATATATCGAAGCCATGTCTGGCTTGTGGTCGGCAGGATTAGGTTTTAGCGAAAAACGCTTAGCTGATGTGGCCTACACGCAGATGCTTAAACTGCCTTTTTACCACAATTTTACCCACAAATCTCACGGTCCAGCGATCGATTTGGCCGAAAAACTCATTGAGATTGCACCAGTACCCATGAGCAAAGCTTTCTTCACCAATTCTGGTTCGGAAGCCATTGATACAGCTCTTAAAATGATCTGGTACCGCTCAAATGCGATGGGCAAACCGGACAAGAAAAAGATCATTGTTCGCAAACGCGCCTATCACGGCGTCACCATTGCTTCAAGCTGCTTAACCAGCCTGCCTAACAATCACCGATCTTTTGATTTGATTGTGCCTGATGTTTTACGCCTGACCTGCCCGCACTATTATAAGGATGCGCTCCCTGGTGAAAGCGAAACAGAATTTGCCAGCAGATTGGCACAGGAACTTGACGATCTCATTCAAGCTGAAGGCCCGGACACCATTGCTGCAATGTTTGCAGAACCCGCCATGGGCGCTGGCGGTGTGGTGATCCCTCCAGAAACTTATTGGGAAAAAATCCAGGCTGTTTTGAACAAATATGACATCCTGCTTGTAGCGGATGAAGTGATCAACGGATTCGGCAGAACAGGGAAGATGTTTGGCTGCGAAACATATAACATCAAGCCAGATATGATGACGCTATCAAAGCAAATCACATCCTCATATTTGCCGTTATCTGCCCTTTTGATCAATGAAAAAGTCTTCGAACCTATCGCCGAACAAAGCAATGAAATTGGTGTATTTGGCCACGGCTTTACTGCGGGTGGTCATCCCACCCCTTCAGTTGTCGCATTGGAGACAATTCGTATAATCGAAGAGGAAAATTTGGTTGACAACTGCAGGACTGCTGGCGCCAGGCTGCTTGAAGGCCTGCAAAAACTGACCGATCACCCCCTTGTCGGTGAAGTGCGGGGCGTGGGGCTCGTTGCCGCAATTGAGCTAGTGGTTGATAAAAAAGAGAAAACAGCGCTTGATCCAGTTGGACGCTTGGGCGCCATTGTCGCCACAGAATTGCAAAATAACGGTGTAATTGTCCGCGCAATGTTGGATGCAATCGCATTTTGCCCTCCAATGATCATCAAAAATGAGCAAATTGATGAGCTGTTGAGCAAAATTGAGACATCGCTCGATTCCGCCAAAAATGTCGCATTTGAGATAGAATAATTAAAATTGACGCAATTATGGACAAAAGCTCATCTTATAGCCATCATTAGTCATGCTAATTTTATGTGAAATTTAGGAATTATATTCCAAGTTAAAGCGCTTACATATGATAAATTGCTTAAATTAACGATAAAATAGGAAATATCTATCTAATTGCACAAGCAGTGCACAGACACCATTGCATAATTATATCCAGCAGTTATCGTTCGGATATAAAAAATAAAAATTATTTTGGGATACACAGTTTATGCAGGGAATTCCTGGCGCAGCGGTCAGATTTGAACGCGTCCAGAAAAGTTATGACGGTGAAAACCTTGTCGTAAAAGATCTAAACCTTGATATCGCTCCTGGCGAGTTCTTGACGATGCTTGGACCGTCAGGATCGGGTAAAACCACATGTCTCATGATGCTGGCTGGATTTGAGCCTGCAACAAATGGCGAAATCTTCCTAAATGATCGACCGATCAACAATGTGCCTCCATTTAAGCGGGGAATTGGCATGGTGTTCCAAAACTATGCCCTCTTCCCTCATATGAGTGTTGCGGAAAACTTGGCATTTCCATTGCAAATCAGAAAGATGAGCAAGGCTGATCAAGAGGCGAAGGTAAAACACGCCCTGGACATGGTTGAACTATCGGAATTTGGAAACCGCCGCCCGGCGCAATTATCGGGTGGTCAGCAGCAGCGCGTTGCTGTAGCACGCGCTCTTGTGTTTGATCCGGAGCTGATTTTGATGGATGAGCCACTTGGTGCTCTTGATAAACAACTGCGCGAGCAAATGCAGTATGAAATCAAGCACATCCATGAAAATCTTGGCGTTACAATTGTTTACGTGACCCACGACCAAACTGAAGCTTTGACCATGTCTGACAGGGTTGCGGTATTCAATGACGGTGTGATCCAACAACTTTCGCCACCGGATGTGCTTTACGAAACACCACATAATTCTTTTGTCGCTCAATTCATCGGCGAAAACAACAAACTCACAGGTACCGTTGCTTCTCTAAAAGATGGCGCCTGTGAAGTGAAGCTGGATGATGGTACAATGCTCAAAGCTGACGCCGTGAACGTCAATGCAGTGGGTGACAAAACTACGTTATCACTTCGTCCAGAACGTATTGAAATTTATAATAATGAAGATCTGGACAATTTGATTGAGGGCACGATCAAGGAAATATTGTATCTCGGGGATCATCTGCGCGTTGTCATGGATGTCGCCGGCAATGACGATTTCATCGTCAAAGTTCGAAATAAATCGATGGGATGGAATATTTCCGAAGGTCAAAAAATAAAAATCGGATGGTCTGCTGAAGACTGCAAAGCCTTGGATGCAGTTGTCTGATTTATAACAACAAAACACTAAACTTGAACTCATGAACATACTTGGGAGAGTAAAATGAAAATCAAACATTTCTTAGCAACATCAGCTTTGACAGCTGGTTTGGCACTTGCAGCATCAGCGCAAGCGAGCGAAATCACAGTTGTGTCTTGGGGCGGTGCTTACACAAAAAGCCAGGTAGAAGCCTACCACAAGCCTTGGGTTGAAAAGACAGGTAATAAAATTGTCTCTGAAGATTACAATGGCGGCATCGCTGAGATCAAAGCTCAGGTTGAAGCTGGCAACGTAACATGGGATATCGTTGACGTAGAACTATCTGACGCGATCCGTGCATGTGACGAAGGTCTTCTTGAAACAATCGATCATTCCATCCTACCCGCCGGTGCCGACGGCACACCTGCTACCGAAGATTTCCTTGAAGGGACACTTCACGATTGTGCTGTGGCAAATATAGCCTGGTCTTCAGTGTATGTATTTGACAAAACTAAATTCGATGTCGGACCAACAACGATCGCGGACTTATTTGACTTAGAGAAATTCCCTGGCAAACGTGGTTTTAGAAAAAATCCAAAAGTAACATTGGAATTTGCCCTAATGGCAGACGGCGTTCCAGCTGCAGATGTGTATGAAGTGTTGGCAACTCCGGAAGGTATCGACCGCGCGTTTGCAAAGCTTGACACAATTAAAGACCAAGTTGTTTGGTGGGAAGCTGGTGCCCAGCCACCGCAATTGCTTGCGGATGGTGAAGTTGCAATGACAACTGCGTGGAACGGTCGAGTATTCAATGCTATTGCAGGCGAAGACAAGCCATTTGAAATTGTTTGGGATGGTCAAATTTGGGATCTTGATCTTTGGGTATTACCAAAAGGATCAGAAAACAAAGAAGCTGCATTAGACTTTTTGGTGTTTTCTACAGAAACAGAACAACTGGCGAACCAAGCATCCTATATTCCCTATGGTCCGGCACGAAAGTCTTCAAACGCGCTGGTAGGCAAATATTATCAGAAAGACATCGATATGGCACCTCATATGCCTACAGCCGATGCTAACTTGAAGAATGCCGTGCAAAATGACTTTGAATTTTGGGCAGACAACTCGGATCAGCTGAACGAACGTTTCAATGCATGGTTAGCAAACTAATATTAGTCGTGAGCGCGGGGTAAAAACCCCGCGCTTTCAATCAATAAGAAGATAATTTTGAATCAGTATGCAAGATAGTTCAACCACGACACCTGAAACTTTAGTGACCGCAGATGGCGTGCCACTGAAACAAAAACTGATTCAATCAACGCGCCGCGCTCGATTGCGTGCGTTACTCCTCACGTTGCCGTTGGTGATCTTTATCATTGTCAGCTTCATGATCCCGATTGGGCAGATGCTTTTCCGCTCTTTGCACAATGACACCGCGTCAAGCGTTGTTCCTAATTTTGCAATAGCCATTCAGGATTGGGATGAGCAAGGATTGCCGCCTGAAGAAACAATCAAATTGTTTGTGCTCGATTTGCAGGAAGCACGCAAAAAGCGCGAAATCGGAAAAACTGTTGGTAATCTCGCGACGCGCATAAACTACGAAATCCCGGGCAGCCGTAGCCTCTTTACATCCTCAGCGCGCAAACTCGCGCGTGTGACTGAAGGCCCCTATACGGAAGCGCTGCTCGACATTAACAAAAAGTGGGATGATCCGGTCCTCTGGCGCAGCCTCAAACGCGCGACGAATGACATAACACCTTACTTTTATCTGTCCGCGCTTGATCTTAAATATGATGATGAAGGTAATATTATAGAAGCAGATGAGCTTTATCAGATTTATGTATCCAATTTTGTTAAAACAGTAAGACTTTCTGCTACAATCACTCTCATATGTCTGGTCTTAGCATTCCCAGTATCATATCTCTTATCGACCTTGCCGCTTAAAACATCCAATCTATTGATGATCTTGGTGCTGTTGCCGTTCTGGACGTCGCTGCTTGTTCGAACGACCGCGTGGATTGCCATTCTGCAAACGGAGGGCATAATCAATGACATATTGGTCTTCATAGGCCTTGTGGGTGAAGATGGCCGGGTGCAGATGATCTATAACCAGACGGGTACGATCATCGCTATGGTGCATATCTTGCTGCCATTTATGATCCTGCCACTTTTCTCGGTGATGAAAACCATTCCGCCGAGCTATATGCGCGCGGCGAGCTCCATGGGTGCAAAAACATTCACAGCTTTTAGACGGGTTTATTTCCCGCTCACGCTGCCAGGGATTGCCGCTGGTACGCTCCTCGTCTTTATTTTGGCGATTGGTTACTACATCACCCCTGCCCTTGTTGGCGGTGAAGATGGCCTGTTGATTTCAAACTTGATCGCCTACCACATTCAAAAATCGTTGAACTGGAGCTTGGGTGCTGCGCTCGGAACGCTGCTGCTCGCAATCGTTCTTATTCTTTATTGGCTCTACAATAAGATTGTGGGCATTGAAAAACTGAGTTTTGGATAGGAATGCGACCATGACAAAACTTCAAACCGGCTATATCATTTTCGCAGTTTTAACCGCTCTTGTGCTGCTACTCACCGGATCAATTTCGGTCACAATCGGGTTCGTCTTCCTGTTTGGTACACCTTTGTTTTTCATGAAGCCGCTGCCAGCTTATTCGACACATTTGAATTATTTCAACAAATACATATTCCTTTTGGCGTGCACATTTATCTTCGTGTTCTTGATCACACCTATTCTGATCATCATGCCGCTGTCGTTTAATGCAGAACCATATTTCACATTCACCGAAGGCATGCTGTCATTTGATCCCGCGGCCTATTCATTCCGCTGGTATCAGGACATCTTCTTCAACGGCATGATCGATCCTGCAGCCACTGGCGCTGCTTGGTGGAGCGACATGTGGAACAATGCGCAATGGGTGCGTTCAACACGCAATTCATTCTTCATCGCAATCTGTTCAACACTTCTTGCCACAGGTTTGGGAACGCTTGCTGCATTGGGCTTGTCCCGTGCTGAAATGCCATATCGTGCAGCGATCACAAGCTTGCTGATTTCGCCGATGATCGTGCCATTGGTGATCACTGCAACCGGTATGTTCTTCTTCTATTCAGATGTTGGCTTGGCAAAAACCTATCTCGGTGTGATCCTAGCGCATACGACATTGGGTATCCCCTTTGTGATCATCACTGTAACCGCGACCCTTTCGGGTTTTGATCGCTCGCTTATTCGCGCTGCAGAAAACTTGGGCGCTGATGGTTGGACAACATTCCGCAAAGTGATCATGCCACTTATTCTGCCGGGTATGATTTCAGGTGCTCTATTTGCGTTTATCACCTCATTTGACGAAGTGGTGGCAGTGCTCTTCATCGCTGATGTCGAACAACGCACAATCCCACGTCAGATGTTCTCTGGTATTCGTGAGCAGATCTCGCCAACCATTTTGGCGGTTGCAACGGTTATGGTGATCTTGTCGATTATCTTGCTGGGTGTCTTGGAACTTCTAAGACGCAGAACAGAACGTCTTCGCGGTCTAACGCCTGCTTAATAAGCTTTGACATTCGTATAAATTTTAAAGGTGCTGACCACCATTAATATGGATTTCAGCACCATTTACATATGATGAGCGTTCACCACATAAAAAGCTGACTACTTCGGCCACTTCTTCAGGGCTTCCAAGACGCTGCATGGGCACTTCCTGCATCACCATCTCATCCGTTCCAGGTGATAAGATCGATGTCTCAATTTCACCAGGCGCAACGGCATTTACCCGGATCCCGGTATCCGCATATTCCGATGCTAACTCACGGGTTAATGCCGATAAGGCAGCTTTAGACGTTGCATAAGCAGCACCGGCAAAAGGATGCGTTTTCGTACCCGCAATTGATGTCACATTGACGATCGATCCTTTGGCTTTTTTCAGCGGTTCAAGCAAAGCACGACACAGTGACAAAGGCGCGATGAAATTGACCATGTGAACGCGCAGCATGGTCTCAACAGATGTTTGAGACGCGCTTAGGCGCTCGCCCTCTTCCGTCTTTGGTGAAATGCCGGCATTATTCACAAGCGCGTTTAATCCCCTGCCATCCAGCCGTTCATGGAGCTCGCTCATAGCATGCTCAACGGATTTTGGATCAGCAAGATCAACCTCAATATGTTTGACGATACCTTCCGCCCAAGGGCAAACTTCAGAAAATGGCGTTCGGGCAAGCGTGAAAACTTCCCATCCGGAATTATGGAATTTACGAACAATTGAATGCCCTATTCCGCGGCTGGCACCTGTTACGGCAACAATTGGCGCCGTCTCCGGTGTTTGGTGCCCACTGACAGGACAGGTTTGTGGCTGCTCTTGATCTGTCATTTTACGAATCCCATTTTTGCGAAAGCAGAATAGACTTTAATTTAGGTCTCTTGAGATGAAAGCACAAACCCGGATTTGCTGAAATTCAATAATTTCACATTGATTTGATTTAGCGCAAAGTCATGCGCGCGCAATGCTGTTAATATCCAAGATATACTGATAAAAGCCTATAAACACTGATGTTTTTCATCAGATTATGTGGGCAAAATCACATTTAGTATGAAAAACAGTTAAACATTCTAACATTTCAAAATTGATTAGAACATTTATCCTGTCAATTTTGCAAAATCAGGTGTAGAACACAAAATAGATAATTCGTTTGTATGCTAACGAATTTTGATGTATGTAAGACATATACCCAATTACCTAGGAGACACCATTGTCCGCTTTAGAATCCGCGCAGCCACTGAATAGTGATGAGTTTCCACTACCAAAAGCGACATTTGCTGAAAAAGTCATTTCTGTAGAACATTACACGGATCGACTATTTAAGTTCCGCATCACCCGCCCTGCAAGCTTCCGCTTTAGATCAGGCGAGTTTGTGATGATCGGTCTACCATCTGAAGGCAAGCCATTGTTCCGCGCTTATTCAATTGCCAGCCCATCATGGGATGAAGAAATCGAATTCTTCTCCATCAAAGTACCTGGCGGTCCTTTGACTGAGCATTTGCAGAAAATTCAGCCAGGCGACACAATCTGGATGCGTCAGAAATCAACAGGTACATTGGTCATGGACGCGCTCACACCTGCAAAAAATCTTTATATGATTTCAACAGGCACAGGCATTGCACCATTTGCATCTGTTATGCGCGATCCAGAAGCTTATGAAAACTACGACAAAGTAATTGTGACACACACAACACGCGATGTTGCTGAACTTAAATATGGCTATGACACTGTTGCGCTGGCCAAAGAAGACTTGCTGGTTGGCGAAGAGGCAACGGAAAAACTGATCCACTTCGCTACAACAACACGTGAAGAAAGCGATCAGATGGGCCGTATCACCAATCTGATTGAAGATGGCACTTTGGCAAAATCAATTGGCCTGCCTGATTTAAATCCCGAAACAGACCGCGTTATGATCTGTGGTTCTATGGCGATGATCAACGATCTGAAAGTCATCTTGGAAGCACGCGGCTTTGAAGAAGGCGCCAACAGCAAGCCTGCTGATTTCGTCATTGAACGTGCTTTCGTGGACTAATCAATCCGCATATGAGTTTAAAACCCGCTTGATAGAAATATTAAGCGGGTTTATTTTTGCGCGTCGTAAAAGCCTTCAGAGATAATATCTTCCGGCAAGTTACGCCCAATAAAAACAAGCTGGCTCGAGCGGGTTTCAT
Source organism: Rhizobiaceae bacterium (assembly GCA_017644105.1). Taxonomy (GTDB): domain Bacteria; phylum Pseudomonadota; class Alphaproteobacteria; order Rhizobiales; family Rhizobiaceae; genus Lentilitoribacter. The sequence goes on from JAEPMD010000018.1 coordinate 30,813, forward strand.
CCACACCCCAAGGGCGCTGTGCAACCCCTTCCAACAATTGATGAACGCCTTGCACCACAAAACGCTCGTCATCACCTTTGAAGCTAATAATGCCCTTGGTTCTAAGCATATCCATCCCGAAATGCTCCAACACCCATTGCATCCATGATGAAAACTTCTCGCGGTTCAGCGGGATTTCACTTTCTAAAGAGAAGCTTTGCACATCATCATCGTGATGATGATGGTGGTGATGAGATAAAAAGTTAGGGTCTTTGACCAAAGTGCGGTCCAAAGCAAAGGCGTTTTGTGACAGGATCAGGTTCAGATCAATGTTCGATTGCTTTGTGTGATAAATCTTAGCAAGCGGATTGATACTCCGAATCATAGCCTCCAAGGCATTAACATCTTCAACCAAGTCGATTTTGTTTAAAAGCAGAATATCGGCAAAGGCAATCTGCTCTTTCGCTTCACGCGACGCTTCAAGCTCAACCGATATGTGTTTGGCATCGACAACTGTTAAAATAGCATCCAATTGTGTTTTAGACCGCACAAATTCTTCTTGCAAAAAGGTTTGCGCAACAGGTGCTGGATCAGCAAGCCCGGTTGTTTCGATAATGATATTATCGATTTCGCGTCCGCTTTTCAGCAAATTATCAATGGTTTCGATTAAATCACCGCGCACCGAGCAGCAGATACAGCCATTGCTCATCTCAAAGATATCTTCATCCGCACCAACGACCAACGCACCATCAATGCCGATCTCACCAAATTCATTGACGATAACAGCATAATTTTTGTCATGCTTTTCTGACAAAATGCGATTTAGCAGCGTTGTTTTACCGGCACCGAGATAGCCGGTTATAACAGTGACAGGTATTTTATCTGACATTAATTGTTTTTCTCACCCAATATCCATTTGCAGAACAACCATGCGAACACGGCAAATGTCAACTGAGAGATGATAAAACCTGGCGCATCAGCAGGTCGAATACCAGCAAATGTATCTGAGAAGCTACGGGCAATCGTCACCGCTGGATTGGCAAAGGATGTGGAAGCGGTAAACCAATATGCAGCTGTAATATAAAGTCCAACGGCCATGGCAACAGCGCTTTCTTTGGCTTTGATGGTCAGAAGAATGGTTGTCACCAAACCAAATGTCGCAACACCTTCAGCAAACCATTGCGCACCACCCGAGCGTATTTTTTGAGAAAACTGAAAGACATCAAGCTCAAACATCAAATGCGCTGCCCAAACACCCAATATGCCACCGATGATCTGAAACACCACATAAAGGACAGAGGTTTTTGCCGCAATTTCCTTGCGCAAGAAAAAAACCAGTGTCACCGCAGGGTTAAAATGCGCACCCGATATTCGGCCAAACATCGTAATGAGCACAAACAATATTGCACCCGTTGGGATCGTATTGCCTAAAAGCGCAATCGCAACATTACCGCCAGCAAGCTGTTCGGCCATGATGCCTGAACCAACCACAGTGGCGAGCAAAAACCCTGTGCCCACAAGTTCCGCAACAAGTTTTTGAGTTTGAGAATATGCCAAAATTTAACCGCCCTATTTGATGCATTGATTGCACAGCATGCATATCAAATACAATTACAGCCCGCAAACTTTGCAATTATCGCTGCATGCTTACGGGCTGTTTATGAAACATTTATGACAGTTATTTAAAAGCTTTACGCAACCGCACGAGATAGTGCGCATTGTGACCAAAGATCATGCAAAGCGCTGACGAGATGTTCGATATCCTCATCGCTGTGCAAAGGCGTTGGCGTAAAGCGCAAGCGCTCAGTTTTGCGCGGCACAGTTGGATAGTTAATCGGCTGAACGTAGATGCCATAATCATCGAGCAGCATGTCTGAGATCATTTTACATTTCGCTGCGTCACCCACCATCACCGGAACAATATGGCTTGGGTTCATCATGTGCGGGATGCCACGTGCATCAAGGCGCTCACGAAGTTTAGCCACGCGTTCTTGCTGTTGCATGCGTTCAAAGCTGCTCATTTTCAAATGCTGAATGCTGGCAGCAGCACCGGCAGCGATTGCCGGCGGAATAGCTGTTGTGAAGATAAAGCCTGATGCAAAGCTGCGAACAAAGTCACACAAGGCTTCAGAGGCAGTGATATAACCACCCATCACACCATAGGCTTTGCCCAATGTGCCTTCAATGACCGTTATGCGATCCATCAAACCTTCGCGCTCAGCAATACCGCCACCGCGTGGTCCATAAAGGCCCACAGCGTGAACTTCATCAAGGTAGGTCATAGCGCCATATTTATCGGCCACATCGCAAATCTCTTTGATCGGCGCGATATCGCCATCCATGGAATAAACGCTTTCAAAAGCAATCATTTTTGGTGCATCAGGATCAGCTGCTGCAAGCTTTTCTTCCAGATCCTTCACATCATTATGCTTCCAGATCACTTTTTGCGCACGAGAATGGCGCACACCTTCAATCATAGATGCGTGATTAAGCGCATCTGAGAAGATGATCATATTTGGAATTTGCGCACCTAGTGTGCCGAGAGCTGCCCAGTTGGACACGTAGCCTGAGGTGAAGAGTAGAGCCGCCTCTTTGTTGTGAAGGTCTGCAAGCTCCTGCTCAAGCAAGACATGATAATGCGTGGTGCCGGAAATGTTGCGTGTGCCACCGGCACCTGTGCCGGCGCGATCAATCGCCTCTTTCATGGCGTCAGAAACTTTTGGATTTTGCCCCATGCCGAGATAATCGTTGGAACACCAAACGGTCACATCAGAGACTGTGCCATCTGGCTTATGACGGGTGGCTTTTGGAAAGTTCCCTTTATGACGCTCAAGATCGGCAAATACCCGATAGCGGCCTTCTTCTTTCAGACCATCAAGCGATTCTGTGAAAAACTTTTCAAAATCCATAACTATCTCCACATGGATAGCGCTATAAGGCGCTTACTCTTTCAACTGGCTTATATACAAATGATTGCAGCAAGCCAATGCGACAAATCTGCCAGCCAACATAATCCAATACTCTATTCAAGCATTGATCCACATCAATTGCCAATTTTTATGCGGCAATTGGTGTGAATAAACTCAAAATACCATGAGAAGCCAAGCTCTTAGCTGCCCCAAGGACCGTGATGATCACCTTCTTCATCAAGACGTTTAAAGCCATGCGCACCAAAGAAATCACGCTGCCCTTGAATAAGGTTGGCAGTTCCCTGACCGCGTCGATAGGTGTCGAAATAAGATACAGCAGATGCAAGCGCAGGCACCGGAGAGCCATTTAGAACGCTTTCACTAACGATATGACGCAATGGACCATCGCATGCACCAAGCAATTTTGAGAATGCCGGGGTGATCACAAGATTGGCCACATCTGGGTCTTTGGAAAATGCTGTTGAGATCTCATCAAGGAACCGCGATTGAATAATACAGCCTGCACGCCAGATCTTGGCAATCGTTGGCATCGGTAGCCCCCAGTCAAACTCTTTTGAAGCTGCAGACATGACCGCAAAACCTTGCGCATAGGCGGCAATTTTGCCTGCTAACAATGCCATCTCAAGATCAGCAATAAACTTCACTGGATCCGCAACATCAGACGATGACGGCAAGCCCAAAACGCTCTCAGCATGAATACGTTCATCTTTGGCAGCGGATAAACTGCGCGCCGCAACCGCCGCTTCAATAGCTGTCGCGGGAACACCCATATTCAGTGCTTCAATCGCAGACCAGCGACCGGTGCCTTTTTGCCCTGCAGCGTCCAAAATGAGGTTGATCATCGGTTGATCAGTTTTGGGATCAATGGCCTTAAGCACCTCGGCCGTGATGGAGATCAAATAGGATTCCAGTGGACCTTCATTCCATTTGGCAAAAACATCTGAGATCGCCTTTGGTTCCATCTTTAGGCGATCACGCATGATGCCATAGACTTCGGCAATCATCTGCATATCAGCATATTCAATGCCGTTATGGATGGTTTTAACAAAATGACCGGCACCATTTTCGCCAAGCCAAGCCGCACATGGCGTATCTTTATATTTCGCTGAAATCGCTTCGAGTACACCTTGCACACGTGGGTAAGATGATTGTTTACCACCAACCATAATAGAAGGTCCGTGGCGTGCGCCCTCTTCACCACCGGATACGCCCATACCAATGAATGTCAGGCCCGTATCTTTCATTTCATCTTCACGACGCAAAGTATCGCGGAAGTTTGCATTGCCAGCATCAATGATAATATCATCATCACTCATCAACGGCTTAAGGGCTTCCATTTGCATATCAACAGGACCGCCGGCTTTCACCATGATGATTACCGGACGCGGTGGACGGATCGCATTGACAAATTCTTCAAGTGTTTTGCAAGGAACCAATTGGTCTTTTAATTCGCCAGCGCTTTCCATAAATTCTTCGGTCCGCGCATAGGTTCGATTAAAGACCGCAACCTTATAACCGTTCTCAGCGATATTAAGCGCCAAATTCGCACCCATAACTGCTAAACCAATGACGCCAATTTCCGCATTAGACATAATTTTATTCCCCGCATGATTTTTTTGTACGACTGGTCGATACTACTATCAGGCAATTGAAAGCGCGACTAGTTTATCGATAACATTTTTACAAAAAACATTGGAAAAAATTGCCCCTGTGTCGATTAAATCAGCATGTTCCCAATTATTGACACAGAAATGATCGATCATCGTATAAAATAGGATCAGAATCGATTCGAATGTTCGGTCAACTGAAAAAACGCTTATTCCACACCTGTTCAGAATCACCTGTGAATCATTGGAACAAAAATCAGATTTCCCAGTTTGAGACTGTCACAGAGCATCGACACATGTAACTATGTCCTTTACGACAGCGAAAACCAAAAACGAAAAAGAAGAATAGACACCTCAATGAACGACGCGGCACCTAGCATCACATCGATTGCCTCGAACCAAAATGCAGAACCAACTTATCGCGAAGCGCCAAACAACCTGGAAGCTGAGCAGGCCCTTTTGGGTGCGATCTTGGTCAATAATGATGCATTTTATCGCGTATCTGACTTCTTAAAAGCTGAACACTTCAACGAACCGCTACACCGAAACATCTTCGAAGTCGCTGGTGACATCATTCGTATGGGTAAGACCGCCAATCCTGTGACGATCAAAACATTTTTGCGCGCTGATGAGAAAATCGGTGACTTAACGGTCGCGCAATATCTCGCACGCCTTGCCGCGGAAGCTGTGACAATCATCAATGCGGAAGACTATGGCCGTGCGATTTATGATCTGGCGCTCAGACGCTCGCTGATCACCATCGGTGAAGATATGGTCAATATCGCCTATGATGCACCGGTTGATATGCCGCCCCAAGGTCAGATCGAAGATACAGAGCGTCGCCTGTTTGAACTGGCTGAAACTGGCCGTTATGACGGTGGCTTTCAATCCTTTAATGATGCCGTTGCCATTGCAATTGATTTGGCGGGTGAAGCCTATCAGCGTGATGGGAACCTATCAGGTATTTCAACTGGCATTCATTCGCTTGATGGCCGCATGGGTGGCTTGCAGCGTTCGGATTTGATCATTCTGGCGGGTCGTCCAGGCATGGGTAAAACTTCTCTTGCAACCAACATTGCTTTTAACATTGCCAATGCTTTTGAGCCTGAAGTGCAAGCCGATGGCTCAACAACCGCTAAAAATGGTGGCATTGTCGGTTTTTACTCACTGGAGATGTCCAGCGAACAGCTCGCCACACGTATCATTTCTGAGCAAACCGAAGTCTCATCTTCCAAGATTCGACGTGGTGAAATCACAGAAGCGGATTTTGAAAAGCTCGTCGCCTGTTCGCAGATGATGCAAAAAACACCCTTATATATTGACCAGACCGGTGGTATCTCCATCGCTCAATTGGCAGCGCGCGCGCGTCGTCTCAAACGCCAACGCGGACTTGATGTATTGGTCGTTGACTATGTTCAGCTGATGACGGGTTCAAGCAAAAACAGTTCAAACCGTGTGCAAGAGATCACAGAGATCACCACTGGTCTTAAAGCTCTTGGCAAAGAATTGAACGTTCCTATTATCGCCCTCTCCCAGCTTTCCCGTCAGGTGGAAAGCCGCGATGATAAACGCCCACAGCTATCCGACTTGCGTGAATCAGGTTCCATTGAGCAGGACGCGGACGTGGTCTTGTTTGTGTTCCGTGAAGAATATTATGTCCAAAACATGGAACCACGCCGGACACCTGAAGAGGAACGCGCAGATATTCGCAATGAGGAATATCTCGCATGGGAAGAAAAGATGTCCAAGGTGAAAGGTACCGCCGATGTGATCATCGCCAAGCAACGTCACGGCCCAACGGGCACCGTTAAGCTCGCTTTCCAATCTCAATTTACACGCTTCTCAGATTTAGCTGACAGCTCTTACGATCAGTTTATCCAAAGTGAAGAATAATTCCGGCCAAACGCTCCGACGTCATATTGATCGGTCGGCGATCGCTGAGAATTATCAAATTCTCAAGAAAGCGTCTGGCGCAGCGACATGTGGCGCGGCGGTTAAAGCCAATGGCTATGGATGCGGTGTCGAAACGGTTTCTAATATTCTCGCGCGCGAAGGTTGCCAGCAGTTTTTCGTGGCGGATGCAATTGAAGCTGCGAAACTACGCACAATTCAAAAAGATGCAGAGATCTTCATCCTCAATGGTGTGTTTGAGGACACTATACCGCTTATCACTGAGCATATTCTTATCCCGGTGCTCAACTCATTAAGCCAGATTAAACTCTGGCAGCAATCCGGCGTCACGCAGGATTTCGCCGTTCATATAGATACAGGTATGAATAGATTGGGCCTGCGCGTGAACGAGGCTTACAATTGTTTGGACGATCTAAAATCAGTGCCAAAACTGATCATGAGTCACTTTGCCAACGCAGATGACCCAGAAGATCCGAAAAACACGCAACAACTGGAAGCCTTTACCGCCCTTTCTCAGAAATATTCAGGCGTGACAGCCAGTATGGCAAATTCCGCGGCGACATTATCTAATCACGCAGCGCATTTTCAACTTACCCGACCAGGCATTGCGATTTATGGCGGCAACCCATTTTCGCACCTGCCAAACCCCATGAAGCCAGTGGTGAAAGCAGAAGCAAAAATTATTGATCTGCGTGAAGTACTACCCAATGAAACAGTGAGCTATGGCGGCACATTTAAAGCCAAAGAAACCATGCGTGTTGCCGTCTGCGGCGTTGGTTATGCAGATGGCTATCCACGCAATGTCTCAGGCCAAGGTGTTCAGTTGCGTGAATATGTACCCAACGGCGCCAAGGGTTTTATCGCCGGAGAAATGATCAACTGCATCGGCCGAGTGACTATGGATCTAACCATGTTTGATGTCTCGCATCTGCCAAGAAATGCCGTAGAAATCGGCGACTGGGTCGAACTGTTTGGCGATCAAATTACCCTTGATGACTTTGCCGAACAATCCGGCACTGTCAGCTATGAGATATTAACGGGCATTGGCCGCAGATACGGTCCATCCATCTGATTTCAAATAACAACTTGCCTAATTTTCATGTCTATAGTAAATGAGAACAAAACATGAATATACATGGGGATTATGTTGGCTAAATCACGCACTCAATTTGTTTGTCAGAACTGCGGAACTGTTCACGCCAGATGGGCGGGGAAATGTGATGGATGTGGCGAATGGAACACCATTGTTGAAGATGATCCAAAAGGCGGCATTGGCGGCGGCCCTGGTAAAACACCGAAAAAGGGGCGTGCTGTCGCACTCACAACGCTTTCCGGCGAGATTGAAGATGCGCCGCGCATTCAAACAAACATATCTGAATTAGATCGCGTGACAGGCGGAGGTTTTGTCCGCGGATCTGCCATCTTGGTCGGCGGCGATCCCGGTATTGGCAAGTCGACAATCTTGATGCAAGCAGCCGCGGCGCTCGCACGCCAAGGCAACAAGGTGATTTACGTCTCGGGTGAGGAAGCAGTAGCACAAGTTAGATTACGCGCTCAACGTCTTGGTGCATCCGACAGCGATGTCATGCTCGCAGCTGAAACAAATGTTGAAGATATTTTGGCGACGCTCGCAGATGGCGAAAAACCAGACTTCGTTATTATTGATTCGATCCAGACCCTTTGGAGCGATTTGGCCGAAGCTGCACCGGGAACAGTCACCCAAGTGCGAACGGCAGTGCATGCCATGATCCGTTTTGCCAAGCAAACAGGAACGGCGATGGTGCTCGTTGGCCATGTCACTAAGGATGGACAAATTGCCGGTCCCCGTGTGGTTGAACATATGGTGGATGCGGTTTTATATTTTGAAGGCGATCGCGGCCATCATTATCGCATCATGCGCACAGTTAAAAACCGTTTTGGCCCAACCGATGAAATTGGCGTCTTTGAAATGTCGGACAAAGGTTTGCGTGAAGTTGCAAATCCGTCCGAGCTTTTCCTTGGTGAGCGCAACACAGCAGCGCCAGGAAATGCCGTCTTTGCTGGAATTGAAGGTACCCGACCCGTCTTGGTCGAAGTTCAAGCGCTTGTCGCGCCCTCCTCGCTTGGCACGCCACGCCGCGCCATTGTCGGTTGGGATTCGGCGCGTTTATCGATGATCCTGGCGGTGCTGGAAGCCCATTGCGGTGTGCGCCTTGGTAATCACGATGTTTATCTTAACATAGCAGGTGGCTATCGCGTCAGCGAACCGGCCGCTGATATGGCAGTTGCCGCAGCACTTGTGTCCTCCTTAGCTGGCTCACCCCTGCCTTCAGATTGCGTATATTTCGGCGAAATCAGTTTGTCCGGTTCCATCAGACCGGTTGCGCAAACCGGATTACGCCTTAAAGAAGCACAGAAGCTTGGCTTTGAAAGTGCAGTCCTCCCCAACGGCTCGGTCGACGTTCCCAAAAATGGCGGATATTGGCAACAAATCGATTCTTTAACCGAAATGGTTGCAAAAATTGCCAGCGGATCAGCTTCCAATAACCAAGATATTGAAAATAACGGGGACGTGGGCTAAACCATTATTGCTCTTGGCGCAGCAACATGCTAGCGGTGCGCAAAAATGCATTCCGGAGTTTAACGCGTATGCCTATTTATCTACTTGATGGAATTGTCATCGGAATAACACTCGTATCAGCTATGCTGGCCATGGTACGAGGTTTCTCAAGAGAAGTCCTAGCGGTTGGCTCTTGGGTCGCTGCTGCAGCTGCAGCTTTTTTCCTATATCCATTGCTTGAACCATTTGCGTCTCAATATACATCATCAAAGGCATTAGCTGCCATTGGATCCGCTGCGGCGATCTTCTTGGTCACTCTTATTATTGTCTCTTACATTACAATGCGTATTGCTGACTTTATTATCGATAGCCGCATTGGTGTGTTGGACCGTACGCTTGGCTTTGTATTTGGCGCAGCACGTGGCATATTAATCATGGTGGTTGCCAATGTCTTCTTGAATTGGCTCATGCCTGCCGACAAACAACCTGATTGGGTTGCACAGGCTAAATCCAAACCTATGTTAGACTCACTGGGCACAAGCTTAGTGAACGCACTACCTGAAAACGCTGATACGTCGATCATCGACAGCATACGCGGCAAGACAGAAACTGGCGACACAGACGCCTAGCGATAAAAATTAAAAAATTGGATTAAATAAATGACGCCAACCGATTTTTCGAAAACAGAATGTTCCCTCGATGAATCGGAGGATGATACGCTGCATGAAGAATGCGGTATATTTGGTATCCTCGATCACCCAGATGCAACCACACTGACAGCGCTTGGCCTGCACGCGCTCCAGCATCGTGGCCAAGAAGCAACAGGTATTGTTACTTTTGACGGAGAGAAATTTCACTCTGAAAAACGACTTGGTCTGGTGGGTGATCACTATACGGATCCTCGTGTGCTTAGCCGCCTACCCGGAAATATTGCCGTTGGCCATGTACGTTATTCCACAACGGGTGGCGAAGGTCTTCGTAATGTTCAGCCGCTCTTTGCGGAATTGCAGCAAGGCGGTATCGCCATTGCCCATAACGGCAATTTCACCAATGGCCTCACATTGCGCGACCAGCTTATTTCAAGCGGTGCGATCTGCCAATCAACTTCTGATTCTGAAGTTGTCCTGCATTTGATTGCCCGTTCCTGGCATAAGTCATCCGCTGATCGTTTTGCGGACGCGATATCCCATATCGAAGGTGGCTATGCGATGCTCGCCATCACGCGCACAAAACTGATCGCAGCGCGCGATCCAAACGGCATTCGTCCCTTGGTCATGGGTGAACTCGATGGCAAACCAATTTTCTGTTCAGAAACCTGTGCACTTGATATCATTGGCGCAAAATTTGTGCGCGACGTTGAAAATGGTGAGTTGATCATTTGCGAACTTCAATCAGATGGTTCCATCTCTATTGAAAGCCGCAAAGCAGCGACCAAAACGCCAGAGCGCCTATGTCTGTTTGAATATGTCTATTTTGCCCGCCCAGATTCCATTGTTGGCGGTCGCAGTGTTTATCAAACGCGCAAGAATGCCGGTGTGAACCTTGCACGCGAAGCGCCGGTTGATGCTGATGTTGTTGTGCCAGTTCCCGATGGCGGCACGCCTGCCGCGATTGGTTATGCGCAGGAAAGCGGTATCCCGTTTGAACTTGGGATCATTCGCAATCATTATGTGGGCCGCACCTTTATTGAACCAACGCAACAAATCCGTGCGCTGGGTGTGAAGCTGAAACATTCCGCCAACCGCGGCATCATCGCAGGTAAGCGCGTCGTGCTCATCGATGATTCTATTGTTCGCGGGACGACTTCGATCAAAATTGTTGAGATGATGCGCGAAGCCGGTGCCAAAGAAGTGCATATTCGCGTTGCAAGCCCTGAGATTTATTATCCAGACTTTTATGGCATTGATACGCCTGACCGCGACAGATTGCTTGCCAACCAGCATGATACGCTTGAAGATATGTGCAAACATATTGGCGCAGATTCGCTGAACTTTATCAGTCTTGATGGTTTGTATGACGCCGTGGGTGGGATCAAACGCGATCCGAAAAATCCTCAATTCACCGATCATTATTTCACTGGTGATTATCCAACCCGATTGTTGGACCAGGAAAATGTCCATCAGCTTCAGCGTGCAGAAATGTTAGCATAGGTCATCTTTTATGAACGTAAATCTTGAAGGTAAAATCGCGCTTGTGACAGGCGCGTCACGCGGCATTGGTTATGCAACTGCGCTCGAACTGGCAAAAGCAGGTGCCCATGTGATTGCAACAGCACGCACTGTAGGCGGCCTTGAAGAATTGGATGATGAAATTCAAGCTGCTGGCGGAACTGCGACTTTGGTTCCGCTTGATCTGAACCAAATGGATGAGATCGACAAGCTAGGCGCTGCCATTCACGAACGCTGGGGCAAGCTGGATATTGTTGTCGCCAATGCTGGTATTTTGGGCGACATCACACCTCTGAGCCATGGTGACGCGAAGAAATTCGAAAATGTGATGAATATCAATGTAACAGCCACCTGGCGTCTCATGCGGTCAACTGAACGTCTGCTTCGTCAATCAGATGCTGGTCGTGCCATCATCTTGTCATCTGGTGCACCACATTCCTGCCGTCCATTCTGGGGCCCCTATGCCGCATCAAAAGCAGCCGTTGAAAGCCTATCACGTGTATGGGCAGCAGAACTTGAAGATACAAAGATCTGCGTGACTTGCGTAAATCCCGGTGCGACACGTACCCGCATGCGTGCGCAAGCTATGCCAGGAGAGAAGCCTGAGACTTTACCCACAGCTCAAAGCGTGGCTGAAAAGATTGTTCCGCTTTGCTCAGCTGATATGAAAGAAACAGGCAAGCTCTTTGATGTGCGCCAGGATAAGTTCCTGACATTTCAGAAACCTGCATAAAATTTCATTTTTATAAATCCCTTTGCAAACTTCCTGCGTAACAGGTTGTAGAACAAGTATGTCGATTAAGCATATTCTTTTTCGATATATGTTTTTTCGATATTATTATTGCAAGACATATATCGAAATGATATATGCCCAAGTTATATATCCACTGATCGGGGTTTTTAATGAACATTAGAACACTATGTCTCGCTATTTTGAATTTTGGACAAGCGACAGGCTACGAAATTAAAAAGATGTCATCAGACACGCATTACGCCTATTTTGTCGATGCGAGCTTTGGTTCGATATATCCAGCATTAAGCAAACTGGAAGTTGAAGGGTGCTTAACGTCTCATGAAGAGCGCGAACCCGGAAAACCAGCACGAAAAGTATATTCAATCACTGACAAAGGCCGTCTTGAACTGGTCTCACACATGTCAGATGCCCCGAAAAAAGATATATTTAAGTCCGAATTTTTGTTGATCGCTATGTGCGCCGAAATGCTTGAGCGTGAAACAGTTAGAAAAGCGATTGATAATCGCATCCTACAATTAGAAGAAGAATTGAAATTTATTAAAGATTCCAGTGAAGAGACTGAGCACGAGGGCACAAAATGGATCGCCGGATATGGCTATGCCTGCCAGGAAAACAGTCTCAAATATTTGATCGAAAATAGAGAAAAATTAGAATCACTCGCGCAAGCGTCCTCCCAAGAGCTTGAGCCAGCAGAATAATATGGAGTAAATCATGGCCTTCGGTTTAAAAGGTTCTCATATCGTCGCAGTGTTAATCGCAGGCGGCGTCATCGGATGGATGTTGCAGGGCGACATCATTGTTGGTGGACAAGAAAACTCAGAAAACGCAACCCCTCCTCCTGCTGAGCGCGCAAGTGCTGCGACCGCATTGCAGCAGGTGCGTTTTGTGAGCATCAATCCGCAAGAACGCGAACAATCATTGTCTTTGCGCGGTCGAACAGAAGCGACAGCGGTGGTGCAAATTCGTTCCGAGACAAATGGCGTTGTTGAAAAGCGTTATGTCAGTAAGGGTGACACTGTGAAAGAAGGCGACCTTCTTTGCAGTCTAGAAGCTGGCGTACGCCAATCAGCAATTCAACAAGCATTGGCATCTTTGGAGCAATCAGAAACCGACTTTCAGGCCAATGAAGAGCTGAAAAAGCAAGGTTATGCGACGAATTCCAGATTGCTTGCGCTTCAAACTGCCAGAGATGCAGCGAAAGCTCAACTCGAGCAAGCTGAACGTGAGATGGAAAAAACCAAAATCGTTGCGAAAGCCGCAGGCATTGTGCAAGACCCCGTCGCTGAAGTGGGTGACTTGCTGAACCCGGGCGATGTGTGTGCAACTGTGGTTCAAAACAACCCAATGAACTTCATAGGCCAGGTTTCTGAGGCCAAAGTCAGCGCAATCAATGTGGGCGATGCCGCCATGGTGCGTCTTGTTTCTGGTCAAATTGTTGGTGGCAAAATTAAATTCATCTCACCAACGGCAGATTCACAAACACGTACGTTTAAAGTTGAAATTGAAATGCCAAATGACAACGACGCGCTTCGCTCTGGCATTACAGCTGATGCAGCCATTGCGTTGCAATCTGACGAAGCTTACAGCGTTCAAGCTTCTTGGCTGACATTGAGCGATGAGGGCGACATTGGTGTACGCGTGATCAATGCCGACAACATCGTTGAATTTGCACCAGTGCGTATTTTGGCACAAACACCAGAAACCATGTGGGTCGCAGGACTTACGCCTGGCATGAAAGTGATCACGCTAGGTCAGGAATATGTGTCTGCAGGGCAAGAAGTCATCGCAGTTGAACAAACAGCACAAGCTCAGCCGAGCGATCTGGAGAAAAACTCATGATTGGTGCACTACAAGCAATTATCTCAAGGCCGAAAACGGTCTTAACATTGATGATCGTCCTTGTTGTTGCAGGGATCGCGTCATACATCAATGTTCCCAAAGAAGCGAACCCGGACATCGATGTCCCGGTTTACTTCGTCACAGTATCACAACAAGGTATCTCCCCACGTGATGCTGAGCGTCTGCTTGTCAGGCCGCTAGAGACGCAATTGCGCGGGTTAGATGGGCTCAAAGAGCTGACTGCGATCGCCAATGAAGGCGTCGCTGTTGTGGTGCTCGAATTCACCATCGATTCTGACAAAGATACTGTATTGGCTGATATCCGCGACAAGGTGGACAAGGCCAAGGCCGAGTTTCCAGCCGATGCAGATGAACCCAATATCGCTGAAACAAACTTTGCGCTTCAGCCAACTATTATCGTAACGCTCTCTGGCCAAGTGCCGGAACGGACGCTTACACGTCTTGCAACACGGTTGTCTGATGAAATTGAATCGATTTCTACGGTTCGCGAAGCGACACTGAACGGTAACCGCGAAGAGGTTTTGGAGGTCATCTTGGATCTTTCCAAGCTTGAATCATACAACATCACACAGACTGAATTGATCAATGCAGTGCGCTTGAACAACCAATTGGTGCCTGCTGGTTTTATCGATGACGGCCAAGGCCGCTTTAATGTAAAGGTCCCTGGCCTTTTAGAAAACGCGCAGGATGTCTATTCCATTCCTATCAAGCAGAATGGTGAAGGTGTTGTCACGCTTGGTGATGTGGCTCAAATTCTTCCGACCTATAAGCAAGCATCAAGCTTCACACGTGTGAACGGCGAGCCTGCAATTTCGATCTCTGTTGTGAAACGTATCGGTACCAACATTATCGAAAACAACACCACTGTGCGTGAAGTTGTTGGCGAATTCACAAAAGATTGGCCAGAGGGCGTGAAAGTTAACTTCCTCATTGACCAATCAAGCTTCATCTTTGAGGTTTTAGGTTCGCTCCAATCATCGATCATGACAGCGATAGTCTTGGTGATGATCTGTGTGGTCTGGGCACTTGGTATCCGATCTGGTCTCCTTGTGGGTCTGGCGATCCCCGGCTCCTTTATGGTCGCCTTCTTGATCGTGAGCATGCTCGGCATGACAGTGAACATGATGGTGATGTTCGGTATGGTGATCACCGTGGGTATGCTGGTTGATGGCGCCATCGTGGTGACTGAATATGCCGATCGGAAAATTACCGAAGGCATGGAGCCTGCAGAAGCTTATAAGCGCTCTGCACGTCTCATGTTCTGGCCGGTTGTATCGTCGACCGCCACAACATTGGCAGCCTTCTTGCCATTGCTTTTATGGCCGGGTGTGCCGGGCGAATTCATGGGCTATTTGCCACGTATGGTGATCATCGTGCTTGCGGCGTCGCTACTAACCGCCTTGGTGTTCTTACCGGTGACGGGTACGTTGTTTGCACAAGTATCAGCAGTTATCGCACGATTTGCGAAATATATTGTGGCTGTACTGGTGATGGCTATCGTTGCTGTCGGCCTAGTCGCATCCCCAGCCTTAGCTGAATTTGCTGAACCAGTGAAATACCCGATTGCAGCTGCAGCTGCCATTGCTGCTGGTTTGCTCGCGGCGGTGATCTTCTCATTCGTTTCCAAACGAAAACGCAATGATGAGAAAATCGATGAAAATGCAAGAATGCTTTCCGCTCAGGCTGAGTTGGATCTGAAAAAACTCTCAGGCTTTACGGGCTTTTATGCACGTTTCCTCAACATCTTTGCAGGCAATATTTTTGGCAATGTGGTTGTTATAGCCGCCGTCATCGGAATGACAATGTTCTCATTCTCATATTTCGGCGCCAATAACCAAGGTGTTGAATTCTTCGTGGATGAAGAGCCGGATGTAGCGATCGTATTGGTCTCTGCCCGCGGTAACTTATCAGCGACAGAAATCAGAGATATCACAGCCGAAATTGATAACCGCATCCTTGCCATCCCTGGCATCGATAATTCGGTAATGTCAGCTTATGCAGGCGCCGGTGGTGCCAGCGATCCAATCGGTGGTGTGCAGGACAAACCAGCAGATACAATCGGTGAGATCACCATTGAGCTGGCTGACTTCTGCTGCCGTCGTAAGGCTGTCGACATCTTTGAAGACATCCGTACGCAAACCGCTGACATTGCAGGTATCCGCGTCGAAGTTAAAAAGATCGAGGGCGGCCCGCCAACAGGTAAAGATGGGCGCCCTCTCCCAGGTATCGAATGGCGGCTTGATGTCGATCGTGTTCAAGCAGGCCGTTATCAGACGTCCATCTCGGAAGTTGGTGCCATGGTTCAATTGGTCACCAATGGTGTGATGATCGGTAAATATCGTCCTGATGATTCAGAAGACGAAGTGGAAATCCGTGTTCGCTTGCCTGAAGGGCAGAGAACTTTGGATGAGTTTGATCAAATTCGTTTGAACACACCAAATGGCCAAATTCCGATCTCAAACTTCGTGACACGTGAGCCGGTTGAGAAAGTATCTTCGATTGTTCGTCGTGACGGCCTTTATGCCATGGACATCAAAGCAAGCGTGGCAAAAGGTGCGCAGTTTGATGGTCGCGATGCGACGCCGGATGATGCGGTTGGCGTTATTCAGGAATGGTTAGATACCCAGGAATGGCCATCTAACGTGTTCTTGAAATTCCGAGGTGCAGATGAGGAACAAAAAGAATCAGAAGCATTCTTGGGCAATGCCGCCATCGGTGCTCTGTTCATGATGTTTATTATCCTTCTGACGCAGTTCAACTCCTTCTACCAAACCCTCATCACACTTTCGACGGTGATCCTTGCGGTTTCCGGCGTGCTGATCGGTATGGTGTTAACAGGGCAGAAGTTCTCGATCATTATGACGGGTACAGGCGTTATCGCGTTGGCTGGTATTGTGGTGAACAACGCGATTGTTTTGATCGATACCTATAACCGTATGCGAGAAGATGGTGTGAAAGACATTCGCCAAGCTGTGATTAAAACAGCTGCACAGCGTTTGCGCCCGATCTTGTTGACCACAGGAACAACCATTCTCGGTCTGATCCCAATGGCAATGCAAATCAACTTCAACTTCTTCACGCAGACAACATCTGTCGGTGGCATCACATCCATCTGGTGGGTGCAATTGTCAACAGCGATCATTTCAGGTCTGGCCTATTCCACGGTGCTGACTTTGATCATGATCCCGACATTGTTGGCGTTACCACACAACGCAACTCGACTGGCTGGTTTCCGCTTTAAACGAAAACAAAAGGCTGTTGAGGCAACTGCTAAAGCTGAACTTCCAATGCCGGTTGAAGCAGCGGAAGTAATAGAAGAAGTGACACCTGCTGAAGTTGAAACACCCGCAGAGCCAGAGAAAGTCGAAGAAGTTGCAGCTAAAGCAAAACCTAAGACGAGAAAACCTCGCAAGAAGAAGGTTGCTGCGGAAGTTGCGAATGAGAATATCGATACGCCTCATTCCGAAGCTGCTGAATAATCAAGGAAGTGAATATTAAGAATCTGCACCCCTCAGGTTAAGGCTCTCTTCACTTCACAAAGAAGGGCAATCTGGTTTCACCCGGATTGCCCTTTATCTTTTTGTATAATCAAAACTGAATTGACGCAGCTTACTTTTTGATTTTCTTGTTCAGCGAAATATTATCGTCCACCGGGGTGGAACGAGATCCGTATTTCTTGGACCAGATGTAAGCGCCAATCGGCAATGAAATCAAATAACAGATTGACGTAAATGCCATCGTTTGCCACGTAAATGAGACCAAAAGCCAGACATATAAAACCACAACTAGGATGAGCGGCAAGAACAGATCACGTCTCACGCCCTGCCCTATTTCTTTGCCTGAGATGACGGGTACCCGAGAGATCAACAAGAATGCTATGATCATTGCATAGATCGTAGAAATCACCGCAAATGTCATATTTGCTTCAATGCCCAAGAACCCGAGATAGATCGGCAGCAACACCAAAAGCGCACCCAAGGGCGCTGGCACACCCAAAAAGAAGGCATCTTCCCATGATTGGCGTTCCTGACGTTCAAGCATCACATTAAAGCGCGCCAGACGCAGCGCATTAGCAATTGCATATAATAAAGCAGCCACCCAACCAATGGACGGCGCCATGTGAAGGATATAAGCGTGCAGCACCAGAGCTGGTGCAACGCCAAAATTAATCACATCGGCAAGCGAATCAAGCTGCGCACCAAAATTTGTCTGCGCCTTTAAAAGCCGAGCCACACGACCATCAATACCATCCAAGAACGCAGCTACTAAAACCATAATCACAGCAAGCTCAATCTTACCTTCGTAAGCTAGTCGAATGCCGGTAAGCCCAGCACAAACAGCTAAAACCGTGATGATATTTGGGATAAGAAGCCGACGAGGGATCTCGCGAAAACGCGGGCCGCGATCTGCATCTTCTGCAGCTGATTGATTATCCATGTTGCCTCCCATTAATCTCTGCGACTAACGACAGGACCCATATCGGACCCAAATTCAGCAAGCACAGTTTCACCAGCTATAGCAGTTTGTCCCAAAGTTACCAATGGGCGGGCATTTGCTGGCAAGAAGACGTCGAGACGTGAACCAAATCTGATGAGACCAAATCGTTCTCCCACATCTAAATGGTCAGCAACTTTCGACCAACAAACAATCCGACGCGCAACCAAACCTGCAATCTGCACAACGCCAATATCGCCGTGCTCGGTTTCAATCACCATGCCATTGCGTTCATTATCGGTGCTGGCTTTATCAAGCTCGGCATTTAAAAAATCACCCCTTTGATAGCTGATATGCTTGATCTTACCTTCCATCGGCGCACGATTCACATGGCAGTTAAAGACATTCATAAAGACAGAAATACGCCACATCTCTTCATCACCAAGATCAAGCTCTGACGGCGGCACCATTTTGACAATGGACGATACACGGCCATCTGCCGGGCTAATCGTCCAATTCTTCTCAAGTGGTGTTAAGCGTTCCGGATCTCGGAAAAAATAAGCACACCAAGCGGTTAGGAGCAAACCAATCCAAAATAACGGATCAAATAACCATCCCAAAATGACGGATGCCACGAAGAAAATGGCGATAAATTTGTAACCTTCCGGATGGATCGGCACAAGTGTGTTGCGAATGCTGCTTGCGATGCTCATATGAAGCCCTGTTTGATTGAATTTTTTCACCTAGCTAACTGCTAAATGCAATATATGCAATCTAGAACGACAATTTGAGTGCTACAACCAGAATTATTCAGCAATTGGCGTGGTTTTATTGCGTTTGATCACACCAAGATCATCACTTTCATGAACTCGTTTGAGATGCTCTTCCGCTTCGGTTGCTTCACGCTGACGATCCCACATGGAGGCATAGAGGCCTTGTTGATCCAAAAGATCGGTATGCGTACCCTTCTCGGCAATGACACCATCTTTCAGCACGATGATTTCATCAGCATTAATGACGGTTGAAAGCCTGTGAGCAATCACAAGTGTGGTTCGGTCTTTAGAGACAAAATCAAGCGAAGCCTGAATCTCTTGTTCCGTTGCGGTATCAAGAGCAGACGTAGCCTCATCCAAAATGAGAATAGGCGGTGCCTTTAAGATTGTACGGGCAATCGCCACACGTTGCTTTTCGCCACCTGAAAGTTTGAGCCCGCGCTCACCAACCATGGATTCAAATCCGTCTGGTAAGGTTTTAATGAAGTCACCGATTTGCGCCATTTCCGCAGCATCTCGCACTTCCTGTTCTGTCGCGCTTGGCCGTCCATAGCGGATGTTATATGCAATCGTATCGTTAAACAGCACCGTATCTTGAGGCACCATGCCAATCGCTGAACGCAAACTGCGCTGTTCTACGTCTCGAACGTCCTGGCCATCAATGGTGATCTTGCCAGATTGAACATCATAAAAACGGAATAATAGCCGTGATAAAGTCGACTTCCCTGCTCCTGATGGTCCCACGATAGCAACAGTTTTACCCGCAGGTACATCAAACGAAATGCCATTTAAAATCTGTCTGTTTTCGTTATAGGCAAAGTGAACATCATCAAATTTGATGGTGCCCTCTTGGATATCAAGCTCCTTGGCATCCGGCGCATCTTCAATCTCTGCTTCGATCTCAAGCAGATCAAACATTTGCTCTAGATCTGTCAGACCCTGTCTAATCTCACGATACACAAAACCGATAAAATTAAGCGGTATAGACAGCTGCATGAGCATTGCGTTGATATAGATAAACTCACCTAGTGTTTGATCACCACGCTGCACGGCGAGCGCGGACATGACCATCATAATGGTCATACCAAGACCAAAAATTGCACCTTGGCCAAAGTTAAGCCAACCCAGAGACGTCCAAACTTGTGTCGCTGATTTTTCATAGCTCGCCATGGATTTATCAAATCGCTTGGCTTCCATTTCTTCATTGCCGAAATATTTAACGGTCTCGAAGTTTAAAAGTGAATCGATCGCTTTGGTATTAGCGTCGGTATCGGAATTGTTCATATCCCGTCTAATCTGAATGCGCCAATCGCTCGCTTTGATAGTGAACCAAATATAAGCCCAGACAGTAATCGCCGTCACCGCAACATAAGATACTCCAAATTTGAACAGGAATATCATCGCGACGAGCCCAAACTCCAACAGAGTTGGCGCCATGTTCAAAATGGTAAATCTGACAATCGTCTCAATGCCCTTGGTCCCACGCTCAATAATACGCGATAGGCCCCCTGTTCGGCGCTCTAAATGAAAGCGAAGCGAGAGCTTGTGCATATGCACAAAGGTTTTAAAGGCGAGCTGACGGACAGCATGTTGCCCAACTTTGGCAAATAGTGCATCGCGCAACTGGTTAAAGCCCCAATGGGTCAGACGTGCAACATTGTACGCAACGACCAGCATAACAGGTGCAAGCAAAAATGCCGGTAATGAATTGGATTCCAGCGTGCCAGTCAGTGAATCTGTCGCCCATTCCAGGATCGAAGGAACACCAACCAAAATAACTTTTGAAAGTATGAGAAAAATAAGCGCGATGCCGACCCGTCGCTTCAAATCCGGTCTGTCAGATGGCCACATATAGGGCCAAAGATTTTTCAGGGACTCATAGGGATTGCCGTCATCGGCTGTAACTATTTTCTTATTCATAAAGTAACGTAACCTAATCTATAAATGCCAAAAACCGCACTGAACTAACAGTCACAGCCTTTGCAGCAATCTTTGAACATGAGATCCAATTCTTTGGAAAGTTGAGAAAACTCTTCCCGATTGATCTCATACCAAGACGCCTGTTTTTCAGTTCTGTAAAAAACAAGATCTGCCTTGAGCAATGTCTTTAAATGTTGAGAGACGGTGGATTGAGCCAGATCCGTGGTGCCAACTAAGTGTTTGACACAACACGCATTTTCATTCGCCAATTGCCGAACAATCTTTAATCGCGCCGGGTGCGCCAAAGCCGCAAGTTTAACCGCCTGATTCTCAATGTCTAAACCCATGGCACACCTTTCATCGTATATCGACGATATACGATGAAAGGTGCATGGTCAATGTGAAAGGCTAAGTTTTATTCTAAACCCAAACGCTGTCTGTGCAATTGTTCAGCATTTTCGAGCGCTTCCTCAGGAACTTCAAAGATCTGACCGGGCGATATGCGATCAGGGTTTTCAATTTGTTGCTGATTAGCAAGATAGATCGTTGTATATCTCACACCCGCACCATAGGTTCTGCGGGCGATATGCCACAATGTATCACCCCGACGAATGATCACAGATTGACTGCTTGCAGGCTGCAATTCATCCTGCACAATTGTTTTAGGTTCAGATGTTTCCGCTTCACTAGCAGATGCCACAGTGGTGGAAGTTTCAGCTTCTGTTGTGGTGCTTTCCTCAGTTGCTGTTTCAACTGTCGTTTCACTCGCTTTTGGTGTTTCAGTCTCAGAGGTCGTAGACGCGTCTGCTGATGCAGAAGTCGTTGTCTCTTCTGACTTCACCATTTCCTCAGTTGCAACGGCTGCAACTTCTTCAGTTGCTGTCTCAGATGCCTGATTATCTGCAACAGAAGTTCCGGCATCTGTTGACGGTGTTGCTTCCGAAGTGGCTGTTCCTTCAGCAGCGGTCGAAGCTGAAGAGGTCTCCGTGTTAGTCGCAACTTCTGTTGTTGTTTCAGCTTCGGTAGCAACCGCATCAGCCGGTTTTGGATCTTCCTTGACCATCGCTGTTTCGGTTTCCGCTACTACCGCAGGTTTCTCTTCTGTCGCCGCGTTATCATTCGATGCAACCGCAGCAAGGGCTTCACCTTCAGGACGGTTAAACGGAACAATCGCTCTCAAAATAACCTGATTGGTTTGCTTGTCTTCAAGCGCCGCTGTTATCCTGTGCTGACCAACAGAGAGATCTTTTGTGGCTTCCACAATAAAGCGTCCATTACTTTCAACATTGGCAATTCCAACTTCTTCGCCATCTGCAAACACCCGGACTTGATATCCCGCAGTACCCGATCCAGCAACGAAGAGTTTATCACCCTCAACTTCGACCGCCTCAATACGCACATTTTGCGAAGGTGCTTTTGGTTTTTCAACAACTGGTTTTTCTTCTGCTGGCTTTTCTTCAACAGCGGTTGCAGCCGCTTGTGTTTCCTCAGCTTTGGTTTCTGAAGTCACTTCTTTCGGCTGCTCAGCCTCAGCATTGGTTGAGGTCAGCGCTTCAGAATTTTGAGCCTTGTCGGCTGCATTTGTATCTTCGGTGACCAAAGCGGCAACTGTATTTTCAGTCTCTTCAGCAACTTTCTCACTTACTTTCTCGGCAGCAGTCTCAACAGCAATTTTGGCGGTTTCTACTGCCTCTTTCGCTTTGTCTTGCACTTTCTCAGCGACCTCTGCGGCACCTTCTGTCACTTTATCCATCACCTTTTCAGCCGTATCCGCAACTTTGGATGTCACAGTTTCTGCCGTAGATGTATCGGTATTCGCGGCGGTCACAGTTTCCTCTGTTGTAACATTGCTGGCGACTTCCGCAGCTTTCTCTTCAACAGCAATTGCGGCTTCCGTCGCGGCTTCAGCAACTTCTGTCGCAGTTTCGGTAGCTGTTTCTGTGGCACTTTCGACAGCTGTTTCAACCGCGCCCTCAACAGCATTCGCTGATTCTGTAGCTGTTGATTCTGTATTGGCGGCTATTTCAGCGGCTTTTTCAACCACCTCTTCCGTCGCAGTTGTCGCATTTTCGGCAACTTCCGTAGTCGCAGCAGGCTTCTCTTCCGTCGCGCTTTCAGCGGTTGTCGTTGTTTCTTCAACCGGTGCTGCTTCTGGTTGGGTTATGATGCGGCTCGCCTCACCTGGTTTTTGAACCATGGCAAGCAATTGTCCGCCAGCATCTTCTGGCACTGACACAATGGCTGTTTCTTCCGAAGTCAACGCAACACCGTTTTCGTCTTCAACCTGAAGCGATAATTGATAATCACCTGAATTAAGCGCTTCATCGAAAATAACAACAAAATCACCGGACGATCCGATTTTCGTCTCAGCAATCATTTCCTCGCCATTCATCACCTTAAGTGTTGTGTTGGGTTCACCACGACCGGCAATAACCGTCGAACCATCTGGCTCAACACGCAAGAGGTCAAAGGCTGGCATTACCCAATCTGCTGTTGGCGATGCCGGTTCGCTTGTCGCAGTCTCGCTTGTTGCCTGTTCTTCGGTGGATGTGGCCGCAGCATCGCCAGATTGCGTATCACCGGAACTTGTATCCGCAGCACTTGCAACTGGTTCATCTTTCACAGCCTGATCGGTGGCAGCCGGTAAACTTGCCTCAACTGGTGCCTCTTGTGACTTGCGGTTTTCCAACACGACATAAGTCCCGATACCACCGACAACTATAACACCGCCAAGTGCCATCAATATTGCTTTTAAATTTAGCATTAAATTCTCCAACCAGCGCCAGCTGCGCGCAAACCCGTTTCACCATAATTAACCATTTTATTCCACAGACACAAGTATTGATAATCAAAGCATAATTTGCCCGAATAATAGGCAGTTCTTGACGTGAAAATCTTTGTTCTATTCAATAAAATTTATGACAAATTCTAATCAATCGATTCGTTCAATTTGCGTGTATTGTGGTTCTCAAACTGGTGCGGACCCTGCGTTCAAATCAGCAGCACAAATCCTTGGCACATCCATTGCCGAAAATGGCCTCAAGCTCATTTATGGCGGCGGCACTTACGGTATCATGGGCGCTGTTGCTGATGCTGCACTTCAAGCCGGCGGACATGTGACCGGCATCATACCAGAATTCTTGCTCGGTAAAGAAGGTGACGTTGATCGTGTTGGTCATCTCACAAGCTCAATCATCACAAGCAATATGCATGAACGCAAACATAAGATGTTTGACCATGCCGATGCGTTTGTAACCCTCCCAGGCGGGATCGGCACACTTGAAGAGCTAACGGAGATCATGACCTGGGCACAACTTGATCGTCACCAGAAACCGATAGTAATTGCCAATATCAATGGATTTTGGGATCCACTGACCAAACTCATTTCGCATATGAGCGCGCAAGGCTTCATCCATACAGAACATCTGGTTCAGCCCATCGTCGTTGATAGAGCTGAAGATATTATTCCGCGTGTATTGCAATCAGCTGGGTGATTTCTTCACCAAAGTATAAGCAAATACACTCATCGCGATCCAAATCAACACAAAGGCGATCATCTTTGTGGTGCTAAAGGGTTCATCAAATACCAAAACCGCGACCAAGAATATGATCGTTGGCGCGATGAACTGCAACACACCGACCGAAGACATTCGGATAAGCCGCGTGCCATTGGTAAATAGCATGAGCGGTACCGCTGTTGCTGCTCCACAGAATAATAGCAAGGCGATATCAAAGGGTTCCGTCTGCCCGAAATGGCTCGTGCCATTAAATGTGAGCCACGCAACAATACAGAGCGACGGGATAAGGAGGATCAAAACTTCAAGCATAAAGCCTTGATTAGCGCCAATCGGCAAAGTCTTGCGCAAGTAAGAATAAACGCTCCACGATCCGGCCAATCCCAATGCCACGAGCGGAATGCTGCCGGCATCCCAGGCCAAAATCGCCACGGCGACGGTCGCAATTGCCGCTGATATTTTATGTCCACGGCTTAGCTTTTCACCCAATATCGTTGCACCCACTAGGATCGCCCCGAGCGGTGTGATGTAATATCCCATGGATGCTTCAACCGTGCGCTCCACCGAAATCGCCCAAACGTAAATGCCCCAATTCAACGAGATTAAAAACGCGCAGACGACCGCCATCTCCAGTGTACGCGGTGATTTAAATGCCGCACGAATATCTGCTGTTCGATTGGTCACGATCAATATCACACCAACAATCGGCAATGACCAGATCACACGATGCGCCACCACCTCAACGGCTGGAATATGTTCAACGGCCTTCAAAAGAAATGGCAGCAATCCCCATAAAACAAAGGCGCTCGTTGCATAGAACAAGCCAAGGGGCGTGTCTTCTTGTTGCGGTTTTTCGGACACTTTTCGCCTATTCTGCCGCAAATTGGCCGGCAAGGCTTCGGTTTTTCATCAGCTTAAAGACTATGGAATCCATCAGCGCCTGGAAGGATGCATCGATGATATTGTCAGAGACACCTACCGTCCACCAACGACGACCCGTGCCATCGCGCGATTCAATCAAAACCCGGGTGATCGCTTCCGTACCACCATTTAAGATACGCACTTTATAATCCACCAATTCAAGGTCTGATATCTCGTTTTGATATTTACCAAGGTCTTTGCGCAAGGCTTTATCAAGCGCGTTGACCGGACCCTGCCCTTCAGCAACAGACATGGCTTCATGACCATCAATATGCGCTTTAACCACAGCTTCCGAAACAGTTTTGAGATCACCATTGGCATCAAAACGACGCTCCACCATCACGCGGAAGCTTTCAACTTCGAAGAACTTCGGAATTGTGCCGAGGGTTTTGAGCGCCAATAGCTCAAAAGATGCATCTGCACCCTCATAGGCATAACCCACGGCTTCGCGTTCCTTGAGGATCGAAATTAGCGTATCAAGCTTTGGATCTGATTTATCAACGCGCACCCCACGGCGCTCCAATGCGTCGATAAAGTTGGACTTGCCACCTTGATCAGACACCATCACTTTGCGCAAATTGCCAACACTTTCTGGCGGCACATGCTCGTAAGTCTTTGGATCTTTCAGCAAGGCAGACGCATGAATACCGGCCTTTGTTGCAAAGGCGGAGGCACCAACAAATGGCGACTGCGCTTCAGGTGAGCGATTAAGCAATTCATCAAAAGCGCGAGAAATTTCAGTCAGCTTCTTAAGTTGATCTTCTTCTATGCCCAGTTCAACTTGCTCGGCATAATAGGGTTTAAGCATCAATGTCGGAATCAGTGTAACGAGATTGGCATTGCCGCAGCGTTCACCGATACCATTGAGCGTACCTTGAATCTGGCAAACACCCGCTTCTACCGCAGCCAATGAATTGGCCACCGCTTGTCCCGTATCATTATGTGCATGAATACCCAAATGATCGCCTGGTACGCCAGCTTCGATAAGTTTTCCAACAATGTCTGCTACTTCGTTGGGCTGCGTGCCACCATTGGTGTCGCACAATACAATCCAGCGCGCGCCGCTGTCATAGGCAGTTTTCGCACAAGCCAATGCGTATTCTGGGTTGGCCTTAAATCCATCAAAGAAATGCTCGCAATCGACCATCGGTTCTTTACCGGCATCGATTGTTGCTTTGACACTCTCTTGAATGGTTTCAAGATTTTCTTCATTGGTGCAACCCAAGGCCACACGCACATGATAATCCCAGGATTTGGCGACAAAACAAACGGATTGACCAGCTGCTTGCACCAGAGCAGCGAGCCCTGGGTCATTGGACGCCGAAATCCCAGCACGCTTTGTCATCCCAAAGGCTACAAAGGCCGCATTTCTGGTTCGTTGCTTTTGAAAGAACGCCGTATCCGTGGGATTGGCACCTGGATATCCACCTTCAATGTAATCCACGCCAAGCTCATCAAGCATATTGGCGATGCTGATTTTATCCTCCAGCGAGAAGTCGATACCGGGGGTCTGCTGACCATCCCGCAACGTTGTATCGAATAGATAAAGCCTCCGCTTACTCACCGTGCCATCTCCCAATTTGTCACGCGTTCACCCGTTTCCGGATCCTTGCCATCTTTGAGCACAACGCCCATAGCCTTTAATTCATCGCGAATTAAATCCGCCTGCGCCCAGTCTTTATCAGCAAGAGCTGCAAGTCGTTGCGCGACTTTCTCCTCAATATCAGATGAAGCATCTTCTGATAATTCTTCTGCCACAGGCAGCAACCCGAGCAAATCAGCACTTGCAGCAAATGTAGCGGCTGCTTCATCACTCTCATGTGCTTTGCCAGCCAATGTATGAATGGCTTGAATAGCATTGACGGTGTTTAAATCATCAAGAAGCGCATCCATGACGGCTGGTGCCACATCGCCAGCTTTGTTTTCAACGGTCGGCCATTTTTTCCAAATCGCCTCTGCTTCTTCCAAACGCTTGACGGAAAAATCAATCGGCTCGCGATAATGCGTCATGAGCATTGCAAGTTTGAGCACCTGCCCTGACCATTTGCGCCCGCCAAATTTGTCATTCGTCATCAGCTCTGTGATCGTGACAAAATTACCATCAGACTTCGACATTTTGCGGCCTTCAAGCTGCAAGAAACCATTATGCATCCAAGTATGGGCCATTTTATCTTCGCCATGCGCACAGCAAGACTGGGCAATCTCATTTTCATGATGCGGGAAGATCAAATCTAGCCCACCACCGTGAATATCAAAGACCTCGCCTAAATGTTCACGCGCCATAACTGAACATTCAATATGCCAACCTGGGCGACCTTTAATATTTTGCACCTCACCGTCTTGAGTAAATTCCGCGTCCCAACCAGGTTCAGATTCAGTCGATTCTTTCCAAAGTACAAAGTCACCGGCATTGCGTTTGTGATCTTCGACTGCGATCCGGGCACCAGCTTTTTGATCTTCCAGTTTTCGATTGGATAAAGCACCGTAATTTGGCATGGATTCCACACTGAAAAGAACCTCCCGCCCCTGTGCACCTTCTGCGACATAAGCAAAACCTTTATTGATCAGATCCTGCGCCATTTCAGCCATTGCAGTCACATATTCAGTTGCGCGCGGTTCAATATCCGGCGCCAAGCAACCTAATGCCTTAACATCTGCATGATATTGCATTGTGGTCTTTTCAGTCACTTTGGCAATTGCGTCATTGAGCGGTAATTGTGGGAAATCTCGCAAAGCACGTGCATTAATTTTGTCGTCAACATCAGTGATGTTGCGAACATATTTGACATGGTCATTGCCGTAAACACTACGCAACACCCGGTTTAACACATCAAATACAATTACCGGACGGGCATTACCAATATGTGCGAAATCATAAACAGTCGGACCGCACACATACATGCGCACGTTCTTGTCATCGATTGGCACAAACTCTGATTTCTCTCGTGTCAGAGTATTATAAAGTTGCAATGTTCCCATCACCATTCATCCCTAAAGCGCATATCAATAGCTTTTCCGGCCCGTTGTCCGGTCGTTCAATTGTCATGTAAAAGGAGACGAAAACGGCCAGACCAGCGAGACGCTAGCAGATAATAATGCCGCAAATAATAATAGCAGTAGTGCTGTTTTTCGTATTCATGAAACCCTTATGCCGCGCAAAGTCGTGTCGGTCAAGATCATTTTGATATCTTTTGGCGATAATTAAAACAGATCCATCTGATCTGAATTTGCGGCTTTCTTGGACGCCGCTTTCTTTGGTTTTTCTAAGGGTGTTTGCGCCAGTGCAAGCTGCTCTTGTGTCAACGCAACTTGAAGCTCAGGCCCAGTATTAGCCACTTTATTGACAGCATCAGAAACGGCGATCGTTTCGAAGAAATCATCATCAGCAGGCTTCATTAAGTGTTCGACATGCCGCGGTTCTTGATTTTTGCAATCCAGCCACTGAGTAAAATCTTCAGGATCAATCACCACAGGCATTCGATGATGCACAGGCGAAAGCGTGTTGTTCGCAGCTGTTGTGAGAATTGCAGCAGTGTCAACTTCCGACCCATCGGGTGATGACCAAGTTTCCATCAGACCTGCAAAGGCTACGATTTTCGCATGTTTGGGGCGCACCCAATAGGCTTGCGACTTTTCCTTAGACCCTTTGGGCGGCCGCTTCCACTCGTAAAACCCAGATGCTGGCACCAAAACCCGCCGATGGCGCATCGCAGCTTTAAAAGATGCTTTGCCGATCGCGGTTTCGCTTCTCGCGTTGGTGAGCAGCGGGAAATCTTTCGGATCCTTCACCCAGGATGGCGTGAACCCCCAACGCACCAGCATTGCCTTTCGGTTTGGAAGGTTTGAGCCCTTATCCGTGGCAGGGCCTTCGATGATAATCATCACCGGCTGGGTTGGTGCAATATTGTATCGCTCCGGAAATTGATCTATTTCCAGTAGAGCAAAAAATTCTGCGATCTCATCCGGACTCGCTGTTAGTGAAAATCGACCACACATGACTAAACATTGTCAGAGGTTTAAATGTCGGGTCAAGTTTAAAGATGAAAACACGTTAAATTATGCAAAATCTCGACTATAAACTCGGCGCATCCGCCATTGTGGTTTCAAACAGCAAATATTTGCTCATCAAACGCGGCAAGGAGCCATCCAAAGGCATGTATTCCTTCCCGGGCGGTCATGTAGAACCAGGGGAAAGCTTGGAAAATGCTGCCGTCAGAGAGCTGAAAGAAGAAACCAATCTCGACGGACATAATCCACGACCTTTCGCAGAATATGATCTTGGCCACAAAATACCGCGTTTTAGATTGCATGTCTTTTTGGTTGATGTAATCGACGTAATTGGTGCGATGGCAGGCGATGATGCCGCTGATTTGGGATGGTATACTTATCAAGAAGCAATCACCCTACCTTTGACAAAAAATGTAGCCGAATGCCTCGAGAAACTCGAATTTCGTCTGTAATAAGCCAAAAAATCCCATTGTAAGCCCGTTCGCTCAAGAGATTGTGATCTAAGTTGCATAGAAGTGGGTAAATTAATCCGCCATAGTGCTGCCAAAAGGAGATTTTGGCATGAAACGCACCTTCATCACCCTCTTCATAATCACCCTCTTCATAACATTGATTATGGGCATGACCCATGCCGCCGCAGACCCGAATTTCTGGAAATTTGAATGGCCGCGGACAGATTTTTCAAAAAGTTCCGTTGATTTTGTCGACATCTTATCCGGTGGCCCACCCAAGGATGGCATTCCATCAATCGATGATCCCAAATTTTGGCCTGTCAGTGAAATAAATGGTTTGGAAGAGCATGAGCCGGTGCTGAGTGTGACCGTCAACGGCGAAACAAAAGCCTATCCCTTACGAATTTTGACATGGCATGAAATCGTCAATGATACAATTGGCGGCACACCTGTTGCTGTGACCTATTGCCCTCTCTGCAATGCAGCAGTGGTGTTTGATCGCAGGATTCGCGGAGGCGTCACAGAGTTTGGTGTGAGCGGAAAGCTACGCTACTCCGATATGATCATGTATGACCGCGTGACCGAAAGCTGGTGGCAGCAATTCACCGGTGAAGCGATCGTTGGCAGCTTGCTTGGTGAGAAACTCGAAATCCTCCCCTCACGAACAGAATCATGGTCTCGCTTTGCAAAACGTCACCCCAAAGCTGAGGTCTTAGTTCCAACCAACGAACATATGCGCCGATACGGGACCAATCCTTATGTTGGATATGATACTGCAAACCGACCATTCCTGTTCAACGGTGAATTTCCTGAAGGCATACCACCATTGACATATGTGATTGCCGTGAAAGATGCCAACAAACCTTTTGTCATCTCTCTTCAAAAATTGCGTGATGAACAGAGTGTGGAACGAGAAGGTGTCACCCTTACTTGGACCGATGGCATGCGATCAGCACTTGATTCTCGGCAAATTTCAAAAGGTCGCCAAATCGGCAATGTGACAGCAAAGCGCGGTGATGAAGATGTTGCTTACGATTTGACATTCGCATTCGTCACCCATGCCTTTATGCCGGATGTGCCAATTGAGCAGTAAAATCATCTGATTGGTATTTCAACACATCTGAAATTGAGATATAGGCTATTGCCATGTCGTTATCTTTATGCAGATGTGTTGTTTTATCGCTCTTTGTCGGCCTGTGGGCAGCGTCGGGTGCTTTTGCGCAACAAGCCGGTTCAGCACCGCTACAAAATTCAACACCACCTTATGAAGATAGGCTTCATCGCGTTGCGGAACTCGTTGGGTCACTGCATTACATCACCAATTTATGTGGCACAGCCAAAAACGATCAGTTTCGTATCAAGATGCAAGAGTTTATCGAAGCAGAGACCTTGAACGAACCACTTCGGCGAAAGCTTCTCATATCGAAGTATAACAAAGGATATCGGGCTTTTGCCTCTGTCTATACAAGCTGCACAGATTCGGCCAAGCTTGTGGAAACTAACTATCGTACGGAAGGAAAAGCGCTCATTGAGGAGCTTTTATCGCGATATTCGAACTAAAATCCGCATGATTATTAATTTTTTACCTTTTCTTAAAAAAGTTTAATAAAATTTTAACTTCATCACACAAGTTTTTTCCAATTGTACCAATTTGCGCTAGCGCTTTAGAATTATTGGTAGTAACGTTTTGTTATGACAGACCTAACAGAACAACAATTGGATGAGCTTGAGGACTTAATTGTTCAGGAAAAAATGCAAGCTGCACTTGAGCATCAAAATGATGTTTGGGCTTCCTGTGTTGCTGAAGGCATTGAGCCAGAAATCCTAATTGACGCGAATATGGCTATGGCCATTCAAGAATCAATTCGACTGCATGGTGAAGATGCGACAGAACATCTGCTAAACGATCTCCGCGATCGCATTGTATTGGGCGAATTCTCGCCTGAGCGTACGCTTCAGTAATCACCAGATTTATCATTAAAACAATTTGTTATCCCCTTGTGCGATTACCTTCTCATATTTATTTAGTGGGTAAGTATTGCTGATGGAGTTAACCTGTGCCGATCGAAATTCTAAAAGACAGAAGCGTTTTAGCCATAACTGGGCCTGATGCGGGTAACTTGTTACAAGGGCTGGTCACGGCAAATATCGACAAGATTGAAGACAATACCGTCGTCCCTTCTGCACTTTTAACTCCGCAAGGAAAAATCGCCTTTGATTTCCTGATGGGCAAATTGGTCGACGGCTATTTTTTCGATATGCGATCAGCTTTGGTTGGTGATTTTCAAAAGCGCATGATGCTCTACAAATTACGTGCAGATGTAACCATCGCACAGCTTGAGGGCTGGCAACCGGCTGCTGTTTGGAACGAAGTACGTAAGATATCTGATGCCTATCGTGATGAACGATTTAAAGGCGAAGACGACGTCGCGCGGATTTACCAGAGTACTGATTTCGATATTGAAAGTGGAAAGTTCGACGATATCCGCATTAAAAACTTCGTCGCAGAATCAGATGGTGACTTTGAGGTCAATGATGTCTTCCCGCATGATGTTTACTTGGATTTGAACGGTGGGATTGATTTCAAAAAAGGCTGTTATGTCGGTCAAGAAGTTGTCTCCCGCATGCAGCACCGATCATCTGCGCGCAAACGCATTGCGTTGATCCAATCGGAAGGTAAAGCGTTAGCCTCTGGGCAGGACATTATCACAAATAACAAGCCAATCGGAAAAATGGGTACGGTGTCCGATCAAATTGGCATGGCAATCATCCGTGTTGACCGATATTTTGATGCAATAGCTGCAAATCATCCGGTTCAAATCGGTGATACGGACGTCACTGTCACATTCCCGGATTGGGCAAAAGATGCCATTGAGCCCTATAAAGGTGCATCATAGCCATGAATTCGAAAAGCGAACAACCGCGCGCTTGGCAACGCATGCTCTCAGGGCGACGGCTCGATCTTTTAGATCCCTCACCTTTGGATATCGAGATTAAGGATCTCATCCACGGATTGGCACGGGTTGCGCGCTGGAACGGTCAAACGACGGGCAAGCATGCCTTCTCCGTCGCACAACATTCGTTGATGGTCGAACAGATCTTCACCTTATCAAACACCAATTGTACCCCAGATGAACAACTCGTCGCGCTCTTACATGATGGCCCGGAATATGTGATCGGCGATATGATCTCTCCATTTAAAGCGATTATTGGTGACAGCTACAAATCTGTCGAAGCGCGCTTGGAAGCTGCGATCCATTTAAGATATGGTTTACCGCCACATGCGTCAGCCGCGCTCAAAAAACGTATCAAACGCGCCGATCAAGTCTCTGCATATTTCGAAGCAACTGAGTTGGCGGGCTTTTCAGACAAGGAAGCCAGGTCATTTTTCGGCCAACCACGCGGCATAACCAAGGAACAATTGCTCATCTCTCCACAGGAAACAGTTGAAGTTGAAGCATTATTTCTGCATAGGTTTAACGAGATTGAAGCCGCGCGCAAAAATACGCCCAAAAAGAAACCAAAGTGAGCACCAATATGAGCTACATCGTCGTCTGCCCTTTGGAAGATATCGCCAATATTGTGCAATCTTATCATTCAACAGAGATGATCAGCTTAATGAGCCCAGGACATGATTTTGACCGCCCGGACGTGATTGATCCGAAGCGTCACCTAACTGTCGGCATCAACGATATCAATTTTGACACAGATGGTCTGATTTCACCCGATGAGCAACATGTCCTCAACGTGATCGAATTTGCGCGAAGCTGGGATCAGTCAAAACCCCTCATCATTCATTGCTGGTTTGGTGTATCTCGTTCACCGGCAGCAGCATTAATTTCGGCGCTTGCCGTTGAACCTGATCAGGATGATTTTGAACTTGCCAATCGATTGCGTGAAGCATCACCGAGCGCAACGCCCAATCGCCGCATTATCGACATAGGTGATCGTTTACTCAACCGCGGTGGAAAATTATCGCAGGCCGTCAACGCCATTGGCCGTGGCCGCGAAGCCAGCCAGGGCAGCCCGTTCGAACTCACTTTGCGCTAGGTTTAGAGCTTTGTAGCTTCTGCCTGTTGTTCCGCTTTGTCAACAAAATGCGCGATTTGCTTGATAAGTTTTTCAATTCCGCTGGGCGTAAATTCAAATAAGGTTGGTGTACCACCCTGAATTTGCACAATTCGAATGGTTTTACCTTCAGAATTTTTTTCAAAAATGACCGATACTTCGCCCGACATATGGCCTTTCTCGGTGACGTGCCCGACAAGCAGATGATGATCACCAAACGGCTCAAGCTTGCTTAAATCAACAGATTGCGTTTCATAGAGCAGCTTATTGAGCAATTCAACTTCATCAAACGACAGCATAACGCCATATCCAGCGCCAGGTTTGCCGTCATATTGAGGTTCAATAACCGAGAGCATAGTGGTCTAACATTGCGGTGTTGGTGTCACGGTAACAACTGTAAAGCCTACCCGTTTGCTAGATATGACTTCAAGCTGAACCGGATCCCCTAAAATTGCACCATATTTTGTAATTGAAAATTGTTTCTCCGGGTCGAATTCCGATGAATTTGGATCAAATCCTTCCGCCACCGCATGGGAAAACATACCAAATAAAATCAACAACGCTGAAATAGCTAATTTCTTGAAATTCATATGATCTACCCCACTTATTAATCGTTATACGCTTATTCTAACCCTTTTAGCACCGCTAACACAAATCCCTCGCGCGACATCGGTGGTTCACTCGCGCGTGGTCCATATATATGGCGATCGAAAAAGTGGTTGGTGATCTCAAATGCATCCTTTAACTCAGAGCGTGTTGCAGCGCTCACACTGCCTTCAACCAAAAAGCTGGGATATTTAAAAAGCTTGTCTTTCCACGGTGCGCCAGCACTTGCGCTCACGGCTCGGCCTGACTTTGGGGAAATATAAATCAGCTCTTCACGAGACCCCGTTGACGCGCATTTGGTCAGATCAAGACCAAATCCAAGTTCATTGAGCATCGATAATTCAAAGCGTAAAAACAGCTCCCCAGCGTCAGCGGGTTTATCCAGATGATCGATAATTACTTCAAAAACTTCATAAAGATTTTCATGCGGGTCTCGTTCAGGCAGCAAGCGCAACATCGCTGCCATGGCCTGAACGCCATAAATGCCAATTGGGCCTTCCATCAACTGCGCAGCACGCATTTTTACCGGCTCAATCTGAAAACTACCCAAATGCTCATCAAGGCGCGCACGCCAAACAATATCAGCTGAATTTCCGGGTTGTAGAACGGGCTGCATTTTGCGCGATCGTCCACCGCGCACCAATCCCATATGCCTGCCATGATGGCGGGTCATCACTTCAACAACGGCGCTTGTTTCACCGTGTTTGCGAACCCCTAATATGATTCCTTCGTCGACCCATTCCATAGGTTATAGATTGACGTATTAGTCGTGAAAATCAAGACCCATCTCGCGATAACGCTCGGGATCATTGCCCCAGTTTTCGCGGACTTTGACAAACAGGAATAGATGCACTTTTTGCTCTAAGATTTCAGCAAATTCTGTTCGCGCAGCCTTGCCGATTGCTTTGATGGTCTCGCCTTTTTTTCCCAAAACAATCTTGCGTTGGCTTTCGCGCTCCACATAGATCACTTGCTCGATACGAACAGAACCGTCTTTCTTTTCTTCCCAGCTTTCAGTTTCAACATGGGATGAGTAAGGCAATTCCTGATGCAGGCGGTGATAAAGCTTTTCGCGTGTTATTTCCGCAGCGAGTTGGCGCAGCGGTAAATCCGAAATTTGATCTTCAGGATAATACCAAGGTCCTTCTGGCAATTCGTTGGCCAAATCCTCCAAAATTTTCGGACAACCCATGCCTTTCAGCGCAGAAATCATATAGGTGCCGTCAAATTCAACGGTTTCGTTTGCCTGTTCAGCCAGTTTCAAGAGCTTCTCAGATGGCACACGATCGATTTTATTCAAGACCAACCATTTCTTTTGTTTGATGTCTTTTAAGCCTTCAAGGATCCTTTCAGCGTCCCCTTCAAAACCTTTTTGAGCATCTACCATGAACAAAATGATATCCGCGTCTTTCGCTCCACCCCATGCTGTGGACACCATCGCCCGATCAAGACGCCTTTTTGGTGTAAAGATACCAGGTGTATCAACAAAGACGATTTGCGTCTGGTCATGAATGGCAATACCCCTAACCACCGCACGCGTTGTTTGAACCTTGTGAGATACAATGGATACTTTAGCTCCGACAAACTGATTGACCAAAGTTGATTTACCGGCGTTTGGGGCGCCAATTAACGCCACGAAACCAGAATGGGTTTTACCATTTGCACCGACATTTCCATGCAGCTGATCACTCATCATTTCCATCCTTGCTCCAAACACCTTCACGCAGGAGCATCGCTTGTGCGGCGAGTTGTTCGGCCCCACGTTTAGAACTGCTGGAACCGGTTATGGATTTTAAGTCTCCGACCCGCACTTCCACTTTAAAAATTGGCGCATGATCCGGGCCATCACGCGAAATCACCTTATAGACCGGGGGTACCTTAAATTCCGCATGTGACCATTCCTGGAGCTCGGTTTTCGCATCGCGCCGAATTGAGGACTTCGCCAATGCACGCGATGTCCAGAACTTTAAAATAAATTTCCGCGCAGCTTCCAAGCCTCCATCGAGATAGATCGCGGCGATCAAAGATTCAATCACATCGGCACGTACACTTAACATGGTGCTCGCTTTGATGTTTTTCACATCAGCACCCGTGATAATGTATTTATGCAGCTGCATGTCTTCGGCAATGCTAGCGCAAGCTTCTGCGCTGACCAAATTATTTAGCCGCACAGATAATTCACCTTCAGCCGCATCGCTGAATCTTCCAAACAATAGTTCGGCAATACAAAGGCCAAGAACACGGTCTCCCAGAAATTCAAGACGCTCATAATTGCCGGCCTTCGGATCGCGCGCGCTGGAATGGGTAAGCGCCCGATCCAGTCGATCATAGCTAGAAAACTTATAATCGATGACACCTTCAAGCTCGGCGAAGAGTTTATGTCGCGTGTCTAATTTCATGGATTAAGTGAAGAGAAAATGCGGCTGCCACGGACGGCAGATGGCCATTTCCAAAATTCTAATGGTGATGCCCCACCTTGAATTGAGAAGAAGATAACCTGTGCTTTGCCAACCAGATTTTCAAATGGCACAAATCCAACTGCAAATCGACTATCAGATGAGTTATCACGGTTGTCACCCATCATGAAATAATGCCCTTCAGGGACAATAAATTCACGTGTGTTGTCGCCTGGTGAGCGAGGGCTCAAATCCAGCGTATCATATGTCACACCATTGGGGAGCGTCTCTTTGTAAATGGGAACACCAGCGCTCGAACCAGCGCCCTCTGGGGTGTAATTGCCTACCAATTCGCGTTCAATGGGTTTGCCATTGATATATAGCAATCCATCAGTGACTTGAATTTTTTCACTCGGCAATCCCACTAGACGTTTGATATAATCTGTATCTGGTTCACCAGCTGGTCGGAAGACAATGATGTCGCCTCTTTCTGGCTCTGAACCAAAAATCCGTCCACTGAACAAATTGGGTGAAAAAGGCAACGAGAATCTCGAATAACCATATGAGAATTTTGAAACAAAGAGATAATCGCCAACCAGAAGCGTTTTCTCCATCGAGCTTGACGGAATGCTGAAAGGTTGGAACAGGATCGTTCGAATGAAAACAGCAAGTATGATCGCTTGAATGAGGACCTTTACATTCTCAGCCAGTGAACTACCGGATTTTTCTGCTTTATCGGACACGATTTAATATTCCTTATTTATTCTTCGTTCAGTTCTGTACATGTAAGCGTCATGAACAGCAACCATGATTTAGAACTTCACTGTTTAATTGCCTCAATTATCACAAATGCCTGAGCCCAGGGAAAGTCATCCGTTATAGTCAGATGTATGTTTGCATTATGGTCTTCGGGTATTAAGCGATCTAATTGCTTAGCTGCACCATTGGTCAAATGCATGCTCGGCTTACCAGAAGGTGCGTTGACCACACCCATATCCCGCCAAAAAACACCATGCGAGATACCTGTCCCCAATGCTTTGGCACAAGCCTCTTTGGCAGCAAAGCGTTTGGCATAGGACGCAGCGCGATTTTTGCGTGTGTCAGACTTTTTACGTTCAATATCAGTGAAGCAACGGTTGGTGAATCGCTCATCATGCGTTTCAAGCGTTTTTTCAATTCGCCTGATGTCTATCAGATCGCTTCCCAGCCCAATGATCATGTTTAAAAGTTTCCCTTAATGTCCAAACGCCAATCAAGCAGATCGCAAGTAAAATATCAATTAGCGGGCAGCCTTCCCAGCCAATGCGAGACGTCTTCGATTTTGAAAAGTCTTCACGCCCCAATAAGTCAATCCATAAAAAATGCTTGCGCAGACCAAACCAAACGGGATGCCCCCCACAAACATAGGCTTCAGGAAGGGTTGCCATAACCGTAGAAACAAATCCCAAACTTCTCCGAAATGCCAAAAATCTGTATGCCTGAAATGCTCAAGAAGATTGATATCGCGGTTTCGGGGATGGTCTCGACCACCAAGCAAAAAAGTGCCTAATTTGTGAGTGATCGCCCAAATAAAAGGAAACGTGATGGGATTGCCAATCGCAGTACCAATTGCGGACGCAAAAAGGTTTCCAGCCAGGACAAAAGCCAAGGCGGCGGCAATTACGAAATGAAATCCTAAAAACGGCATCCAGGATGCAAAAACCCCAGCAGCTACACCTGCCGCAATTGCATGCGGCGTGGCAGTCAAACGCAGGACACGTTTGACCAGATATTGCACGGATCGAGCAAACGAACGGCGCGGCCATAACGCTGTGCGAAAACGCGTCCAAACGCCTTCTGGTTCCCGCCGCCTAAATAACATTCATGCTCTTCCAATAGTAAAACAAATAACAGATCAGCCGCTTCTTAAACCGTTTATATTCCAACCTTCAAGAGGCAACTGCCTTCTCACGAAATTTTTATATCAAACAAAGCTTTCGCCCAGCTAAATACATATACCAATCATGTAAGGCGATTCTTTGAATGATCAATAAAATGAATATAAAAAGCGTTACATTTTCAGTTTATTCGTAAACACGAACAGCTTTAGAAACAAACGGAAATGCCTTCAGCTGAGACAACAGCTGGCTCAGTTGTTTTAAATCCCATAACTGAAGATCTATCGTCATTTCTTTAAAGTCAGCTGCGGAGATCATATTAAGGTTTTCGATATTGGCGTCCGAACTGCCGATTGCCGAAGCAATCTTTGCCAACGTGCCCGGTTCATTGATAACGGTGACCACAATCCGCGCCGGGAAACGGCTCTCACTCGCCTCATCAATGTCCCAACGAATATCAATCCAGCGCTCTGGTTCATCTTCATATTCGACCAGCTGCGGTGCTTGGATCGGATAGATAACAATGCCCTTTCCGGGTTCAACAATGCCGACAATTCGGTCGCCTGGAACAGCCCCGGTAGGGCCAAATTCGACACCCATTTTGGTGTCCATGCCACGAATAGGAAGGGCGTTTTTATTCTCAGGACCAAAACGTTCTGCTTTGACACTTCGCAATCTAGACGGTTTAGCTGTTTTGCTGAGCGTAGGCATCTTGAAGATAAGGCCCGCAGCACTTCGCAGGTTGAACCATCCTTCATTGGAAGGTTGCTTAACCGATGCACGCTCTTCCTGATGATTTGGGAATACAGCTTGCATCACTGTTTTTGAGGGCAACTCCCCCCGCCCAACAGAGGCCAATACATCCTCAACTTCATTGTGGCCAAGTTTGTTCAAAACAGGCACGATCAATTCATCGGTAAATTCTTTGCCACTGCGTTCAAATGCACGTGTTAGAATACGTTCCCCGAGACCACGATATTGTTTACGTACTGCGTCACGCGTTGCGCGCCGAATGGCTGAACGCGCTTTACCCGTGACGACAATTTTTTCCCACGAGACGGGTGGCACTTGCTTATCTGATCTGATGATCTCAACTTGATCACCATTGGTCAGTTGTGTCACAAGCGGCATGCTATGACCGTTAATTTTTGCACCAAGACAAGAATTACCAACATCGGTATGAACCGCATAAGCAAAATCAATGGGTGTCGCGCCACGTGGCAGCGCTATCAGCTTGCCTTTTGGTGTGAAGCAAAAGACCTGGTCGTAGAACAATTCAAGCTTGGTATTTTCCAAAAAGTCTTCGGAATTATCGCCTTCGGATAACGCTTCCAACATATGTCGCAAC
This sequence comes from Rhizobiaceae bacterium, assembly GCA_017644105.1. Taxonomy (GTDB): domain Bacteria; phylum Pseudomonadota; class Alphaproteobacteria; order Rhizobiales; family Rhizobiaceae; genus Lentilitoribacter. Next base: position 70,879 of record JAEPMD010000018.1, read on the forward strand.
CAAACATATGCGTTTGATTCTTTTGATAAAATTTCGTTATTCGAAACGGACATTCGATCTTTATAAAGCGTATGCGCAGCAACCCCTTGCTCGGCAATAGCATGCATAAATTCAGAGCGAATTTGCAGCTCTACCCGCTGTTGCGAGGGACCAACAATTGTCGTGTGAATGGAGCGGTAATCGTTTTGCTTTGGCGTAGAGATATAATCTTTAAACCGGCCCGGAACCACAGCCCAACGACGGTGAATGATCCCCAATGCGCGATAACACACTTCGGCATTTTCAACGATAACGCGGAAACCAACCAAGTCTGACAATTGCTCAAATGACAATGATTTGGACTGCATTTTTCGAAACACAGAATATGGTTTCTTCAAGCGGCCAGAGACTTTTGCCTCAACATCGTTCTCAGCAAAAAGTTCTTTAAGTTCATTCTCAATCGTTAGAATAACTTCGCTGTTTTGCTCCGATAGTTCCGCCAAACGCTTTGTCAGCATCGCATGATGTTCAGGATGCGCATATTCAAATGCAAGCGCTTCCAGCTCATCGCGCATATCCTGCATGCCCATACGACCAGCGAGCGGCGCATAGATATCTCGCGTTTCTTCTGAGATACGCTGGCGTTTTTCCGGTGCCACATGATCAAGCGTGCGCATGTTATGCAAACGGTCCGCCAATTTGACGATCAAAACGCGTACATCACTGGCGACAGCAAGAAGTAGCTTACGTAAGTTCTCGGCTTGTTTGGCTTTTTTCGAGACCAAATCAAGACGTTCGATTTTGGTCAAGCCCTCAACGAGTTCACCAATTTGCTCACCGAATAATTCGTCAATTTCAGCACGCGTTGCTGTCGTATCTTCAATTGTGTCATGCAGAAGCGCCACTGCAATGGTCGATTCGTCAAGGCGCATGCGTGCTAAGATCGCGGCAACTTCCAATGGGTGTGTAATATAGGGATCACCGCTTGCGCGCTTTTGTTTGCTGTGTTTTTGCATTGCGTAAACATATGCTTTGTTTAGCAATTCTTCGTCAGCATCCGGCTTATAGCTCTGTACGAGTTCAATCAGCTCGTATTGGCGAATCATAAATAAAAAGGCTCCAAATAACGGCAAAAAAATAACTAGCTAAGCGTTCAAATACTTAGCTAGTTATATAGATTTCACACTTCCCCAAAACAGGGAAGCAAAAAATTAGTAATCGTCGCTTTTTTCAGGTGCGACCAAACCCTGGATACCAGCAAGCAGTTCTTCTTCGCTCATGCTGTCGAATGTCACAGCTTCTGGTGTCTCTTCTTGCATGATGATCGCGTCGTTGCCGAGCTCATCTTCAGGCGTTGTATCAACAACATTTTCTTCTGGCTCATCAACTTCAACATGTTTTTGAAGTGAATGAATAAGATCTTCTTTTAGATCACCAGTTGAAAGTGTCTCATCTGCAATTTCGCGAAGCGCAACAACAGGGTTCTTATCGTTATCGCGATCAACGGTGATAGCTTCACCCTGAGAGATCATGCGAGCTCTGTGACCTGCAAGTAGTACCAATTCAAAACGATTATCGACTTTATCGATGCAATCTTCGACCGTGACGCGTGCCATGTCCTGTCCTTTGCAATATGTATATTTCTATGATTAACGATGGCGATAAACCTATTATACGAAAATTACAAGTTTTTTAAACAGATCGCCGTCAATTTCCTTCAATATAATAAACTTGGCAAACGATTATAAGTCCCTATAAATGAGGCATGCCCAATCAAGTTCCTATCGACCCAGATTATAATTGCAAGGAATGTCCTCGCCTTCGGCAATTTATATTAGACGCAAGATCTGCAAATCCCGACTGGTATAACGGTCCAGTACCGACATTTTATCCAGAAAATGGCAAAGATAGTGTTGAACTTTTGATCGTCGGATTAGCGCCTGGCATGCGCGGTGCAAATCGCACAAGCCGCCCATTTACTGGCGATTATGCTGGTGATCTTCTCTACGCAACTTTGACAAAATATGGTTTTGCCACGGGCCAATATGATGCACGCCCGGATGACAGTATAAAGCTTGAAAAAACCGCGATTACAAATGCTGTGCGCTGCGTTCCACCAGAAAACAAACCCGTTGGCGCTGAGATCAACACTTGCCGGAAATATCTCATTTCGACATTTGAACATCTGCCCAATCTCAAAGCGATTGTCACGCTGGGCAAGATTTCGCACGACAGTACGGTCAGGACTTTAAATGCTAAAGTCTCACAACATCCATTTGGGCATAACACGCCCACAAAGATTGATGATTATATGATATTCCCGAGCTATCATTGCTCGCGATACAATACCAATACTGGCCGCCTGACGACTGAAATGTTTGAAGATGTATTTGATAAAGTTAAGGCCTATATAAGCACTTAAATGCGAATTAACCGTGCTCTTTCAGCAGCTTAGCTTTCTGACGGTTCCAATCGCGCGTTTTTTCGCTTTGGCGTTTGTCATGAAGTTTCTTACCCTTACCAAGGGCAATCTCAATTTTTGCCCGACCGCGATCATTAAAGTAGATCTTCAGCGGAACTAGCGTCATACCCTCGCGATCAATTCCGTCGGACAATCGTTTAATCTCACGCGCTTTTAGAAGCAGCTTTCGCTTACGTCGTGGTTCGTGGTTAAAGCGATTTCCTTGAAGATATTCAGGCACATAAGAATTGATCAACCAGATCTCACCCTCTTCAAAGGATGCATAAGATTCGGCAATATTTGCCTTACCCTCCCGAAATGATTTCACCTCGGTTCCTGTCAGCATAAGACCCGCCTCCAAAACTTCGAGAAGCTCGTAATTGTAACGAGCTTTTCGATTTTCAGCGACAATCTTGCGATTGGGATCTGATTTTTTCTTTTTTGCAGCCATACCAGCTCTAGATTAATCCAAGCCCTGCCATCGCGTCATCAATTGCGTCGGCAGTTGATTGCGAAACAGGCAATAATGGGGATCGTACAACTGTGCTCATGCGGCCAAGTTTTGACAATCCGTATTTCGAACCGCTCACACCTGGCTCTAGGAAAATCGCATCATGCAATGGCATTAGGCGATCCTGCAATTTCAATGCATTGGCATAGTCACCAGCTAACGTGAGCTCTTGAAATTCAGCACATAATTTTGGCGCAACATTGGCAGTCACAGAAATACAGCCAACACCACCATGGGCGTTAAACCCAAGTGCCGTTGCATCTTCGCCGGACAATTGGACAAAGTCTTCACCGCATGCCAAACGTTGCTGGCTCACGCGTTGGATCTGACCCGTTGCGTCTTTCACGCCAACGATGTTGTCAAAATCTTTCACCAATGCAGCCATAGTATCGACCGACATATCAACGATTGAACGACCCGGAATGTTATAAATAATAATCGGTAGACTTGTAGCTTCTGCGATTTTTTTAAAATGCAGATAAAGCCCGTCTTGCGTTGGTTTGTTATAGTAAGGTGTGACCACCAAAACAGCGTCAGCATTCACTGATTGCGCATGCTGAGCAAGTTCAACAGCCTCTATCGTGTTGTTAGAGCCCGCACCTGCAATAACTGGCACGCGTTTATCAGCCACTTCCACACACATTTCAACGACACGTTTGTGTTCTTCATGGCTCAAAGTTGGAGACTCGCCCGTTGTACCCACAGGTACAACACCCTTACTGCCCTCAGTAATCACCCAATCAACATGTTTGGCAAAACCCGTCTCATCAAGGCTACCATCATCATTAAAAGGCGTTACAAGCGCCGGCATAGAACCACTAAACATAATCTTCTCCAAAACCCCAATTCACGGGTCCAAAATTCACTGCGCGATTTGCGCAATTCCGCGGCACCATAATGCCGAGTTTTGCTGCTAGCAAGCAAAACAATTCAAGATTTTTAGGAATGTGACATGTGGTGATTATAATTTGGTCAATATTTTCAAATTTAACTCTCCAAATAAGGATTTGTTAAGATTTGTTTCACCGCTTGGTAATACTATCGACCAAAATTATGATATTATGTCCCCGAACAACGCTTGGAAAAGACATGAAACACCCTATTCTGACGACGTTTGCTTCCATTATTGCGCTTGCAACTGCAACAGTGGCAACAGCCAATCCGGTTCCACCTGCTAATGTTCCAATTCCAGCTTTGCGATATGTGCCGGATCAACAAGCCACAGCGCCGACACCACCAGTCCCCCAAAAGCCAAATGTCGCGACTGAAGAGATTACAGGAGCGGTCATCCGCGCCTCTGCTGTATCACCCATCAGCGGTTCGCTAAAATCAGGTCTTGATGCGCTCGATAACAAAGATCAGCAACGTGCCCGCGCAATCCGCAACGGTATGTCGAAAAATTCTCAAGATAGCCGTATCCTCACATGGGCGATTGCGCAATCTGGCTTGAAAGGCCTACCATCTTCCGAAATTGCACAAGCATCTGCCGAGCTTAAATCATGGCCGGGGATCAGCAATCTTCGCTATCGCTGGGAACGCGCTGTCTACAACGAAAATCCACCGGCCAATTCAGTGATTGCCGCATTTGGAAATCTAAAACCGAAAACGGCAGAAGGTGCAATTGTACTTACCCGTGCGCTGCTCAATTCTGGTCGTAAGAAAAATGCGCGCGCCATTCTACTACCATTTTGGCACAATGAACGCATGGATAAAAATGATGAAAATCAGATGCTTAAAGAATTTTCATCACTCCTAACCAAGGCCGATCACAAACGCCGCATGGATATGCTGTTATATCGTGATCGCGTCACACAAGCCAAACGCATTTCCGAACTTGCTGGCGCGCAGTCGTTATACAATGCCCGCGCAGCAACAATTCGCAAACAAGCCAATGCTGATAAATTGATCAAGGCTGTGCATCGCAGCTGGCATAAAGATCCCAGCTATCTCTTCACAAAGATTGAACGCGCGCGCCGCACCGAACGCTGGTCAGAAGCTGTTAAACTGATCAGCAAAGCACCCAAGAACAAAAATGTGCTTGTGAACTCCGGTGAATGGTGGGTTGAGCAACGCATCATCAGCCGGAAGATGTTTGAATATGGGAAAGCTAGCTCAGCCTACAAAATTGCGGCGAACCATTCTGCAACCCGCGCACGCGATGTCGTGGAAGCTGAGTTCCATGCGGGCTTTTATGCTTTGCGGGGTTTGAATAAGCCGCAAACAGCATCAAAGCACTTTGCCAATATCTTAAAAGCATCCACAACACCCCTATCGGCGTCTCGCGCTTATTATTGGTTAGGACGCGCAGCGCAAGCAGGCGGCCCAGGCAATGCGCGTGAGTATTATGCAAAAGCTGCGAGCTATCCAAGCACCTATTACGGTCAATTGGCAGGCGCGCGCATTAATATCAAAAAGCTCAATGTGAAATATCCCAAACCATCTGGCGCTGCTCGTCGTAATTTTGCCAACCGCGAAGCTGTTCAAGCGATCAAAAAACTTGAAGCCAATGGTCACGCCTGGCGTTCAGACAGAATTTACCGTGCCTTGGCACGTGAACTTACAGATCCAGGTGAGTTGGCAATCTTGGCATCCATGGCAGAAAAACGAGGTAATTATCAATTGGCCTTGCAAGTTGGCAAGCTCTCCTATGCCCGAGGATTAGACGTTGCAGCACTCGCATTCCCGCTCGGCGCAATTCCCAAAAGCGCAATTATCAAAGGTACTGGTAAGGCTCTAGCCTATTCAATTGCCCGTCAGGAAAGCACCTTTAACAAGGCAGCGATCTCGCCAGCAGACGCGCGCGGTTTGCTTCAGCTATTGCCGTCAACGGCAAAGCGCGTTGCTAAAACATACGGCGTGAAATATTCAAAATCTCGTTTGACAACCGATGCTGCCATGAACGCTAAATTGGGTGCTCTATTCCTTAATGAACAGATCACCAATTTCAACGGCTCCTATATCATGACATTCATCGGCTATAATGCCGGACCTCGCCGCGTGCCACAATGGATAGAACGTTTTGGCGACCCGCAGGGCAAAAATATCGACCATGTTGTTGATTGGGTTGAGATGATTCCGTTCACGGAAACACGCAATTACGTGCAACGCGTGATGGAAAACTATCAAGTTTATAAAACCAGATTGGGCCAAAGCGCAGATATTGAAAAAGATTTACGCTTCGGACGTCGCTAAACCAAAAATTTTGATTGACCTATTCGCGGCTTAAGCGAATATGGTCACCATGTATAAAGAACATTATTATCAAACCGATGACGGGCTCACGCTCTATCTTCGCGAATACCAAGCCAAAAACTGGTCTCATGAAACATTGCCGGTCATTTGTTTGCCCGGCCTGTCTCGTAATTCCCGAGATTTTGATAAAATTGCCTCGGCACTGAGCCACCAATTTGACCAAAATTTCCGTCTCATTACGCTCGATTATCGAGGCCGCGGTCATTCCGAGTGGGATGAGAATAAAAAGAATTACAACATTGTCCGTGAAGCACAGGATGTGTTAATCGCCATGGAGTTTATGGGCATCCCAAAGGCCCACTTTATTGGTACTTCACGCGGTGGATTGATCCTGCATATCCTTGCGACTATGAAAGTCGACGCCCTCGCCTCAATTATCTTCAATGATATCGGTCCGAAGATTGAATTAAAGGGCCTACTGGAAATCCAAGATTATCTTTCAAAGGCGCGTTTGCCCCGCGATTGGGATGATGCTGCACATCTGCAAGAAATGGTCCATGGCAAAGAATTTACCGAATTGACAAAGGATGATTGGCACGATTTGGCGCGCGAGATCTACATTGAGAAAGATGGTGTGATTAAGCCAGATTTCGATACCGCAGTCGTCGACAGTATCAAGACGCTAGATGAGACAACAGAACTCCCCACCATGTGGGATCAATTTGCGCTGTTAAACGGTATCCCTGTTATGACCATACGCGGTGAAAACTCAACGTTGTTTTCTGATGAGACCTTGCAAGAGATGGACAAACGGCATCCCCAACACACGGCAATTACCGTTGTTAATCAAGGTCATCCACCATTGCTGCAATCCGGTGAATTACCGCAACAAATCTATAACTTTCTCAAGTCTGCATAAAAAAGCCCGCAAGACCTGCGGGCTTGATTTGTTGTATTGCTGAAAATCTCGCTTGAGACTTAAGATGATGAAGGCACATCACCTTTGGAAGCGCGTTTTGAGAATTCAGTCGTACCGCCTTTTGCCAAAATCTTGGCTTGCGATACCCATTCATCACGCTCAATACGGCCTTTAAAGGAAAGCTTCTCATCAAAATCAGCGATATCTGCTTTCTTCCAAGCAGCGATTTGCGAATATTGTGTGATGCCTTCTTTCGCAAGTTTGGTTTCAATCAACTTACCCACGCCTTTGATCAATTTCAAATCATCAGGCTTTGCCGGAGCAGCTTTTTTAGCGGCTGGTTTTTTCGCCGCAGGTTTCTTAGCAGCAGGCTTTTGGGCAGCCGGCTTTTTCGCAGCTGTTTTTTGGGCAGCCGGTTTAGCTTTACTCGCCGCAGACTTTGATGCAGCTGCCTTCTTTGTTGGCGCTGCAGCTTTTTTAGCACTTGTTGTTTTCTTCGCAGTGGCTGCTTTCTTCGGCGCAGCTGCTTTCGCAGAGCTTTTTGAAGCGTCCTCCTGATCGGCGGCACTTGTCTCAGCCGATGCACTCGCATCCGTGGAAGCCATCAAGCCCGCTGCTGGTACTTCAGCACTTGTTGCATCTGATGATACCGATGACTGAGATGCAGCTAGTGTGGATGTTGATGCCGATGACGATGCCGCAGCTTCAACTTCGCTCTCAGTTTGTGCAGGACAACCGAAATATCTTTTTAGCAAGTAGCCAACCAAGGCCCCTAAAGCAAATGCAATTAAAAGTAAGAATATTGTTTGTATGATATAGAAAAACATTTAATTCCCCGATTTCAATTCGTTTAAGCGCGATCGCACTCTGTTTTATACCAGGCGATAACTGCACCTATGACGAAAGCGGCAAGTAACCAAAACCAAATATGACCTATTAATGAACCCATTTCCCTCTCCTTATAATTTTTGCGTAACTTTATACAGGCTTTAAACATTTTACCAGAGCCAGATTATCGAGCGCATTTTTAATCGCTTTATCGATCTCCAACAGTATTATCCAGCATCTCTCGGTGTGGATATTTTGACCTCATCATCACTGATTTCAATACCCCACGAAGAATATGAGGTAACTTCGCGCAATGCCTTTTCAATTAATACCATAATCCGATCAGATCCTCCTCGGGCTAATTGTGTTTCATCCAGGATGGAAACTGCTGGAACTGCCTGAGATAATAGTTTTATGAGATCGGATCTAGCCTCTAAACTTGCTAGGTGACCGGTAATCCTGACTTCACCGGCATTGAGTGTAATTAAGGTGACAAATGGTTCGACTAACGGCAATAACGAGGATTGATCGATAACGATCCGTACACCTTTTAAAGTTGATAGACGGTCCTTCGCATCTTGTTGTGCTTCTTTTGAAGGTGACACCCCATTCAGAGTTAAATCCCTGCCGCTTAAGCGAACATCTGCCCAGGCATGATCATCGCTGAGCACATTAAGTGCATCCTGGCGCAATTTAAATTCAACAGAATTGTGATGAAACCAAATTGCCAAAATGGATAAGCTAAGAATAGTTACCATCCCTGGCCAGAATAATGTTTTCCACATTTGCATCTCCCTCGCCCTACTTATCACTTGATGCAAGGCGATCTGGCAACATTTTTAATTTGCTTATTCATCCAAAGCAATGCGCGATTATCTCGCCAATTTTAATATTTTTGTTCTGCGCATGAAAAAACCCGGTAGCAAAAGCTACCGGGTTCTTAAAAACCAAACTAATCGTTAGATTAGAAAGAACGCTTCAAGCGAAGACGTAGTTCGTTCTCAGCGTCAGTGAAGTTATCACCATTCTGGTGTGTCAAGCGCGCTGCAGCTTCAAGGCCCTCAGCAAGAGCGTATGTGAAGTTAGCTGAAACAGCGTAGTCATCAGAACCTGAAACGCCCGCACGGTCCATTGCGAAGTCAGCAGCAAGAGCAACATTCAAACGATCTGTTGCATCGAAGCCGTAACCAATACCGGCTACCCATTCGTAATCTGCTAGATAATCAACACTAGCACCTGCACCATCTTCAGACCATTGCGCGTGAGCGCCGAAGCCCATGTAAGTTAGGTTAACTTTAACAGAGTTAGCTGAAGCTTGTGATTCGTTGTGTGCCCATGCAGCAACAACACCTAGATCACCTGCAGTAAATGTTGCTTTTGCAACAAAGTCAGGAGTAGCATTTCCTGATTGATCGTCGATTGCGTAAATACCGATTGTACCGCCGTCAAATGCAGCTGTGTAACCAACTAGAAGACGTGTTGGGCCTGAATCTAGGTAGTTTTGCTCACCAACGATTGAGAAATCCCATGGGTTGCCAGCAAGACCAATTGTCCAAACGTTACCGTCACCGATAGTCATGTAAGCACGGTCAACATTGAATGAGCTCGCAACAGTACCACCAGCTGTCAAACGGATAGTTGAACCGATTGTACCTAGCTCACTGTCGTTTTTAGCGTCGATTTGTAGACGAGCTTCGTATGAGTGCTCATCATCGATGCTATCTTCTGAGTCGATAATTGTTTGCCACTGAACATAACCTGAGAATTTCAAGCATGTTTCTGTACCAGGAATGTAGAAGAAACCGTCACCGTATGTGTCACATACTTGTACGTATTCTACTGGCTCTGGATCTGCAGCTACGATAGCGTCTGCAGCTTGTGCACCTGAAGCAGCTACGATTGCTGCTGCTGAACCGATAAGTAGGCTCTTAATTGTCATTTTCTGACCTCCAGTCAAAAGTTTAAGCGGGCTTGAGAAATGCTGAAGACAGCAACCCCTGTCTCATCCCTAATCAAATTATGAAGAAAGACGTTACCCGCCATGCTTCGAGATTGAACATAAACTGATGAGATGTGATATCAATCAAGAAAACCAAAACTCAGGCTTTCCACAATCATCTTAAAATGCAGTTGTTGCACAAATGACACATTTTTTCGATTGCGAGCGTTTTTGTTTAGTCTCTATTAACCTTACTTGGCTGCGTCGGCACTTTTATTCGCATTAAATTGGTCTAAAGTGAGGGTTTTCGCACGATATTTGAACGAAATATCGAAATTCGGTTGGAATCAGACTGCACATAACGCTTCAGTAGACGGAATCGAATGTTTGCGACTGTTTCAGATTGGGACACTATCAAAGGGAAACCGCCGTATTTTTTGGCTATATATTATGTAAGGAGAAAAGTATTGGCCGGAGAAACGAACACAATTTGAGAAACGGCAACGAATCTAAGATCTTCGAAAATGGCGGAGAGGAAGGGATTCGCCGCCAAGTTGGCTGTAACCTATTGATTCCTAGTCGCCAAAATTCGGTCTGGGTACGGAATTGGGTACATTTGTTAAAAATATAGGGCTCAACTGTTGGAGTCAATTATATATATGCGTGAAATTTATACAGTTAGAAGCAAAGGGTTTTCCAACAAAGTCATGATAATTTCTCGCGACAAACAAATTTACCATTTTCATTAGTGGTTTCGATCAATGGTCATATTGAAGATATAACAGTGCCAACTTTCTAACAATCCAATTTAACAGCTATTTTCCTTAACGCATCTAAATGCGGAACTGTTTTCAGATCGGCAATTAACTAACGTGTAGCGAACCAGGCTATGTTGGCATTTGCTGCTTGTTCGACGCAGAACTTCAAGTTGTTCTGCCGCTCGACAAATTTGTATGTCGTCACCATGATTTTTTTTCCAATTAACAAAACCAAGACTGCTCGTCGCAACACATAGCTTTTGATGCCTTGCGAGCATACACTGCCTTTGGTAGAAATCAAAAATTATCCTCGACTTTTAATTATATTAGTTCAAAGTAGGCCTGCCTATTGCGGCGACTCGAAAAAAATCTATGCAATTAGTAAGGTCAATTTTTTGGCCGGGGTTCATGATGCAAATCAGGAACTCAAGACAAGGCAGCGAAAGCAACCCAGTCGAATTCCCCGCCGATCACACGGCGGGGAAGATAAACTAAAATAAAGTACTATAAGCTGTAAATTTAGCGTGTCTTGTCTTTCTAAGAACTCATTATTATTTCCGTTGCTTGAACGAAAAATACAAAAAATAGCTGACTAACTATTTGGTATAAATTTCTCGCGGGATTACTAATAATGATCTAAAATTATACCATTTGGCGAACCCAAGACTGACACATTAACTTGGAACAATTGCTCGACACTTTTGGCGGTCAAAACGTCTTGCGTCGCACCAGCAAACTTAATTTTACCAAAGTCCAACCCAATACAGTAATCTGACCAACGAGCAGCGTAATTGACGTCATGAATCACCATGACGATACTTTTTTGATTTTCAACCGCAAGAAGTTTCAATTCATTCATCAAAGCTCGAGCATGAAACATGTCTAAATTATTGAGAGGTTCATCTAAGAGTAACCAATCTGTCTCCTGCGCAAATGCCATTGCTATAAACGCCCGTTGCCGCTGCCCTCCAGAAAGCTGGTCAAGAAATCGATCCTTTAAATCGACAAGATCAAACCTTTCCATTGCAGCCTCAACGATTTCTTTGTCGAAATCGTTCAGTCTGCCTTTGCTATGTGGCCACCTACCAAAGGCTATCAATTCCTTGATTTTTATTCGACTTGCAACGCCAACATCTTGAGCAACCAACGCAATCTTCAACGCTAATTTGTCTGTAGATGTCGAGTGTAAAGAACTACCGTCAATCTGAATATCGCCATCATTTAACGTCGTTTGACGCCCGATTAAATTAAGTAGAGTAGACTTACCTGCCCCGTTTGGTCCAACAATTGCTGTGATGCCGTTAGCTGGAATTTCAGCTGTTACATTCGTTAAAATGTCATTTGCACCGATTTTATGACTAACGTTATTTATTGTGATCATTTAAATCGCTTTCGTAATACAAGATACAAAAATAACATCCCTCCAAAAAACTCTATAACAATCGAGAGTGTCGATTGAAGCCTCAACAATCGTTCAAAAATGGTCTGCCCAATAACGAGAAACAAAGCGCCCAGGAGAAACGAAATAATCAACAATTTCTTGTGTTCAAGTGAACCAGCAATTTTATATGTAAGCGCTGAAACAAGTAGTCCCAAAAAAGTAATGGGCCCAACAAGTGCGGTTGATATACAAACCAACAGAGAAATCACCACAAGCGTTAAACGTTGAAAGGAGATGTAAGATACACCAAGTGAAACAGCCATTTGTTTCCCAAGTGCCATTACATCTAAAAATGTAGAATATTTGAAAACCAGCAGAGTACATAAAAGAAAAATAATACAGCTGATAATCAACGAATTTTCGTCGACCGACCCAAAACTCGCAAACATCGTAGATTGAATCATAGCAAATTCAGAAGGGTCAATAAGTCGCTGTATAAAGCTGGTTAGAGATCTAAATAAGAGACCAAAGATCACGCCGACCAATATCAAGACATGAAGATGCCGGCCATCCTTTTGTAAAAGAAATTGATAGAGCAAAAGAGATGCTCCTACCATAATCGCTGATGTCAGTAAAAACACGATGCTGTCGGGTAGCAATGCCCAATTAGCGCCACCAATAACGACTACCAACAATGTCTGTAGTAAGATGTATAACGCATCGAAACCCATAATCGCCGGTGTGAGAATTCGATTCGCGCTAATCGTTTGAAACAGTATAGTGGCAACGCTTACGGCTCCGCCTACTGTAATCAGCGTTATCAGTTTCTTGCTTCTGAGTTCAAATATGAACCAAGTGTTCCCCGACAATCCCCAAAACAAAAAAAACAACGAAGACAATATCAATGCTGCTCCAAGCAGAAACAGTCGTGCATTAGCCATTACTAGGTCTTTTCAATAATAGATATAAAAATACTGCTGCACCAATTACACCAAAGATAGTACCCGCAGGTATTTCATATGGGAATCTGATGATGCGACCGATAATATCGCTTGAGAGCACTAAAATTCCGCCTAAAAAAGCCACCCTTGGCAATGCCTGTTTCAAATTATCCCCCATAAGACGGGAAACGACGTTAGGAACAACCAAACCAATGAATGGCAGAATTCCTATCGTAACAACAACAATACCAGTCACCATGGCAACCGTTGCAACACCAACCATCATCACCTGAGAATAATTCAAACCAAGATTAATTGTGGCAGCCTCTCCAAGTCCAACAACTGTCAGCTGATCAGCACTAAGATAGGCGACGATGGCCGCAATTCCGGCTAACCACAATATTTCATATCTGCCTGATAAGATCCCAGAGAATTCACCACTCATCCAGACACCGAGATACTGCAACAAATCACCCTGATAAGCCAAAAATGTAACACCTGCACCAATAACGCCGGCATAGATTAATCCGACCAATGGAATGAGCAGCGGTTGGTCGTTGGGCAAATTTTTAGCCAGTGACAAGAATCCAATCGTTCCAACAAGCGATGAAAAGACAGCACATAACATTTTCAAAATGATAGATAGACCCGGCGCAAATATGGTTACGCACAATACGCCCAGCATCGCAGCCTCTGTAGATCCAGTTGTTCCAGGTTCTACAAATTTGTTTCGCACCAATATTTGAATGATCAACCCTGCAATAGCCAAGCTAGCTCCGGCGAGTACCGCAGCCATGGTTCTTGGGATCCGACTCAAGACTATCGTTTCGGTATTGATGTCCGCGACCCCAATGACAATTGATAGCAAAATCAACCCAGCCAAAATAAGTGTCGCGGCAATTTTTTCATGATGAAGTTTCATTTTACTTCACCAAAAGATTTAGTTTTTTGCACCAAATGCTACGATCACTTCATCAAGTGTTTGGTTCATTGACTGTATTCCACCGCCAGCGATGTAGATATTTGCAGAATTTAAATAGACAAGATTTTTGTTTTTCCAGGCATTTGTGGTTTGAACAAGTGCATTGTTTAGCGTCTCTGATGCGGTATCTCCTGATTGTCCAATTGCCGCCGCACGGTCAATAACAATCAACCAGTCTGGGTTTGCATCTGCAATGAATTCGAAGGAAACCACCTCACCATGCGTTTGTTCATCTACACCCTCTACCGCTTCTGGTAGATCAAGTGCTGCATGCAGCCAGCCGAAGCGCGACCCTTTACCAAAGGCAGATACCTTTGGCCCATTTGCCATCACTATTAACCCATTCCCTTTTCCGGCAATTGTGTTTTTAGCTAACTCGACTTTAGCTAAAAGTTCGCCTCTCAAAGCTGCGGCTGCATCTTCTTTGTTCAATATTTTACCATATGCGGATAAGCGCGCTAAAACCTGGCCCAAATGATCTTCACCCCAGATTGTCATATCAATAGTCGGTGCAACTTCACTTAACTGCTCATATTGTCGCGAAGAACGACCACCAGCTACAATCAGGTCTAGTTCCATATTCGCGAGCTTTTCAAAATCAGGCTCAAATAAACTCCCAACAGATTTCGTTTCTTTAGCAAGCGTTGCGAGATAATCGACATAATGAGGTGTTGGCATGCCTGCAATATCTATTCCCAATGCATCAAGAGTATCAACCGCTGCAATGTCCAATACTGCGATTGCTTTAGCACCCTTCTCTACTGTGGCAGAACCACGATAGGTGTCGATGGAAACTTCCTCTGTCAAAGCCGGTTTGCAAAGCGCAAGCGAAACGCAAAGGAGAAATGATAAGAAATATTTATTCATAGCAAAATCCATAATTTATGTGTGATGCCAATTTCAGAATTGTTTTTTGAGTTGGCACCTTATAACATGACTAAAAAAGTCAAGTTATAGAATTGTCAAGCTTTATAAAGACAAAACAGCCAAATATCGCGCGAAATATATAACTTGACTAATTTACTCGTATTTCATATTTCAATTTAATATGCAAGTGCATGTTTTCTGCTTGCGGTATTATATAAAAAGAAAGTCTGAAAAAATGTCGCCGAAAAAAAGCACACGTCACATTCCCACTTCAATTTTTTCGGTGATCTTTTTCACCATAAGCTCTGCTCTTGGAACAGCTACAGTCAATGCAGAGGATAAAGATAGTTTAATAATCGAGCTGAATGCTATTCAGCAAATTGATACGGGGTGCAGAATGATTTTCACTGCACAAAACTCTTTGAAACAAACCATCGAGCAATTATCACTAGAAACTGTTCTGTTTGACGGAAAAGGTAGCATCGCAAAACTCACGCTGTTTAATTTCCAAAGCATACCAAACAACAAACTAAGGGTTCGACAATTCGACTTGCCAGAAACTGATTGTGGTGATCTCTCCCGTATACTCATAAACGGAATTGAAGCCTGCAAGGGCATTGATTTGGATGAGAAAGTTTGCCTGGACCAGCTTTCGGTTAAATCTCTAACAAATGTAGAATTACTGGGGTAGTTCAATGCTCAGTAATATTATCGAAACGCTTATTAACCTCGTTCAGCTCGGCGGGCCAGTAGTTGGTTTACTGCTCTGCATTTCTGTCATTTCCGTGGCCATAATCCTGTTTAAGCTTTGGCAGTTTTGGTTCATTGGCATTAAAAGAACTGCCGCCGTTCAAGACGCATTATTTTTGTGCAAGCGAGGAGACGAGAAAGCTGCTTTGATACTGATAGATCACGATCGAACATTTCTTGCAGAATATTTCAAAGACGTGTTGAAGATTCAAAAAGTATACGCAAAAGATGAATTGATTGAACACTTCTCCATGATTGCAAAGCGGCGCCTCAAAACTCTAGCAACTGGCTTGAGAGGCCTAGATACAATAGCTCAAGTTAGTCCGCTCATAGGATTGTTTGGCACCGTCCTTGGCATGATCGAAGCTTTCCAAAAACTACAAGATGCTGGGAACTCGGTTGATCCTTCATTGCTTGCTGGCGGCATTTGGGTTGCTTTGTTGACAACAGCGGTCGGGCTAGCAATTGCTATGCCCTCCTCCATGTTTTTAAGTTATTTTGAGAGTCAGTTAGAACGCCTGCAATTATCCATTGAAGAAATTTTGTCAGCTGTGACAAATCCAGTGGTTTTACCTGATACGGAAAAAAGCCCAACATCAGAAAAAATGGCATTTGCCACATGAATATTAGCATACCAAAAAACACGGCAAAACGCCTGGCATTGACCTCGCTTATCGATGTAATTTTTTTATTGTTATTGTTCTTTATGCTAACATCTACTTTCTCAAGATTTAGCGACATCCCCTTTTTTCCGGCTGGTTCAGGTGCGGGTGCGACTACGTCGCAAGCCCCATTATTCATCAAATTGAACGAAGACCGTCTCAGCTTAAATGGAACAACCTATAATATAAATCAATTGGCTACCGCATTACTGGATTTGCAAAACGCGGAAACAACTATCCTGTTGTTATCAGTGTCAGATGATGTGACGGCTCAGCGTCTCGTAAATGTCATGACCCTTATTCGCCCACTCGATGGATTTAAACTCCAGATAATACATTAGTAATATGGATATATTTAAAACCAAGTCTTCAAAACGGAAAGCGGAACCCACGATTGCGCTCATCAATATTGTTTTTTTGATGTTGATATTTTTTCTGGTTACCGCGCAGGTTTCAACCCCGCTGGACAGCGAATTACAGCTTGTCAAAACACATGACCTTGAGCGAATACCACCACCAAATCATCTGGTCATATCCGAAGACGGTTCACCCAAGTATCAAGGAGAAGATATCGCTCTGGATAGATTTTTGGCACAACTCAATTCTGATCAAATTGAAGTTCTTCGCATCATACCTGATCGCGACACATCCGCCGTAAAACTAATTCATATAGCCAATTCAATCCGCAGATTTGGCGTTAAAGAAATCTATCTGGTGACAGAGAGAAGCCTCAGAAACGAGACGCAATGAAAATCGGATTTTGGCCAAAATTGAGTTTCTTGATTGCTCTTGTCGCCTCGCTCGGTATTCATCTGACAGTTGCAGGCATCTTTTCATTGGAAAAAGTAACGAAAATCGAAGGAGCTGCACCTCAGCATGTTTTAGCATTTGGCAACAGCTTTCAAGACCTAGTCGAAGGTAATAATGCACCTGCAGCGCCTCCGCCTGACCAAGCAGAACCAACAGTATCAGAGATTATTGAGCCTAATACACAAATCAGCTCTGCCCAAACAATTGATGACCGCGAGCGCACATTAAAACCTGTTGTTGAAGAAACAAAAGACATTTCTGAACCCACTGCTGTTGTACAAGTAAGACCAGAGCCAAATGTGCCTCAAAAACCAACACTTGCGATGTTAACATCCGTTAAGCCATCTGAAATCACGCCGAGCTCCACTACCTTCGAGGTCACACAACAATCAGAGCCAACTGAAAGCGTTCAAAGTATACCTGAACCAACAAAAGTTTCTTCTGCAGTTATCGTGCAAGAAGCTGTTGAGGTGAGCATCACAAAAAATGCCTCGCAAAGCCCAATTGAACAATCACTCCCCGTACCAAAACCAGATCAAAAACTTCCTAATGAACTGAAAAAGTACGCCGCCACCACGCTTTTAACTGAAACGGTATTACCGGTGACGAAAATCGAGGAACAAACTATAGCGTCATTGCCAAAAACTGAGATTCCAATTCCACAATTCAGGATCGATTTAAAGGATCAAACCGTCGAAAAACAACAATCACGTATGGATATCAAACCTCAACCTTCCCCAAAGGTCAGTTCAAGCCAAAACACGGCAAGCAAGACTGTAAAAAACAAAGTTCCCGTTAGGAAAAAACCAACAAAAAAGGTGACGGAGACAAGAAAAAAAACTAAACGGGAGGTTCAAGTTGCCAGCCGAGGTAATGCGAAACAGAATACCAAAACCGGGAAAAGCACCGGCAAAAAGACCGGCAAGTCTGCAAATAATAGCAGTGCTAAAAACAAATCGAAAAAAATTGGCAACGCTTCCGCATCAAACTATCCCGGAAAGATCGCGAGAAAGATAAAGCGCACACGACACCGAAGAGCCAAAGAGAAAGGTAAAGTTGTGGTATCATTCACAATTTCGTCAACTGGTGGGTTAGCTCGTATTTCGATTAGCCGCAGTTCTGGTTCAAAAGCTGTGGATCAAGCTGCCCTTGACCACATTCGAAGGTCCGCTCCCTTTCCTGCCCCGCCACAAGGTGCAAAACGAAAATATGCCATTCCAATCATCATCAGAAACTAACTGTGAAAAACACCCATGCGGTGTGTTTGTTTTTTAAGCAGGCTGGCCTATCATGAGATGAAAATTCATCGCAAACTGTCGACTGGGGACAGGTTTGTCAATTTTTACGATAGAAAGCGGAGTGGGTATGGATCCGACAATCGAGAAGATCAGGAAACATGCTGATGAAATAGAAATGATGAATCGAGTTTGGTTTAATTTGATGCGGGCGCATAGAAATCTCTTTCCTAAAGTACAAACTGAGCTTCGTAAAAATGGAATGAAAAGCCCATTGTGGCACGAAATGCTGCTCAAAATAGAAGAAGCCGGCCCAAACGGTATAACCGCATCAAACCTTCAACCATTGCTCTATATGTCACAGTTTAACCTCTCAAGGCACTTATCGAGGATGGAAAAGGATGGATTGATCACCAAAGATCAGGACTCAAACGATAAAAGAGTGAGCCACCTGAAAATCACAAAAAAAGGAAAAACGCTGAATAAAGGGATCTGGCCCGTCTATGAAAAAATTATTCAAAGCGAACTTCGAGATCGTTTAACAAAGGATGAGGCTTTTGAATTATTTAAGGGCCTGATCAAGCTTTATCCTTGAACAGACCCTCATTTGTCGAAACTTTTATAAGTTTTAAAATTTCTTCTTCACGGTAAATTTGAATGATCGACCCGGTTCATTCAAATTATCAACGGAGGCAAAATCTTGGCCATATGTAGCCCGATCCGCATAGTCCTCATCAAAGATGTTATTTGCTTCAAATTTGATGCTTAAACCCTCATACTGCTGTGGGGTATATTCAGCAAAGAGACTTGCTACCGTATAACCTTCCAAAACATCAAGCGTCGTATACGGACCTACATTGGTATAATCGAGCGCGATATCCAAATTAGAGAAGTGGATCGGTTTTTCTGAACAGTTTTGATCTGGTTTATAAGTGCGTTCTGACCCTTATTAAGCTGCCACCG
>JAEPMD010000019.1 GCA_017644105.1 Rhizobiaceae bacterium
GAGGCATAGCGTGGCTCATTCAAACGAAGATCGGTTGTCACCACCATTGGCATTTTCAGTGAGACAACTTGCATGCCGCCATCAACCTCACGAGAGACTTCAGCCGTATCACCATTGATCTTAATCTCAGAGGCATAAGTTGCTTGAGACCAACCAAGCAAGGCGGCTAACATCTGACCGGTTTGACCCGCGTCATCATCAATCGCCTGTTTACCAGCAATGACCAGATCAGCGCCTTCGCTCTCAGCAACAGATTTAAGGATTTTTGCAACAGCAAGCGGTTCAACCAATTCGTCTGTTTCAATCAACACACCGCGGTCAGCACCCATGGCCAAAGCTGTGCGGATTGTTTCTTCTGATTTAGCAGGCCCAATGGAAACGGCAATCACTTCTGTTGCCGTACCAGCTTCACGCAAACGCAAAGCTTCTTCAACAGCAATCTCATCAAATGGGTTCATGGACATCTTAACATTTGCCAATTCAACGCCTGATCCATCCGGCTTAACCCGTATCTTAACGTTGTAGTCAACAACCCGCTTTACGGGTACGAGAACCTTCATTTTATCTGCCTTTCAATAATTTGGATTGCTTTGGAGCTTAAAGAAACTTCAGCTCCAATTAGATTTGATATGTGGGAGAGGGCTGTTATTTAATCTCTCTTAATCGCATCGCGACTAATCACCAAACGTTGGATTTCGCTCGTACCTTCATAGATTTGGCAAATGCGAATATCACGATAAATCCGTTCAACCGGATAGTCGCAAAGATAACCATATCCACCTAATAGCTGAATGGCTTTTGAGCAGACTTTCTCACCAATCTCAGATGAAAAGAGTTTCGCCATCGAAGCTTCGCGAATACAGGGCTCTTTCGCATCTTTGCGTGAACACGCATGCATAACCATTTGGCGTGCGGCCTCAATCTGAGTGTCCATATCGGCTAGAGTAAAAGCAACTGCTTGCTGCTCGGTAATTGGTTTGCCAAATGCCTGTCGTTCTTTGGCATATTGACGGGCGTAATCAAATGCGCTGCGCGCCATGCCGACGGCTTGCGCAGCAATACCAATGCGTCCGCTTTCGAGATTGGCCAATGCGATTTTATAGCCTTCGCCTTCTTCACCTAATAGGTTTTCCACCGGAATGCGCATGTTATCAAAGGCCAAATGACATGTGTCGGATGAGGTGATGCCAAGCTTCTTCTCAACGCTGACAACCTCATATCCCTGTGTGTCCCGCTCAACAATAAAAGCGCTGATGCCTTTACGCCCCGCATCTTTGTCGGTGACCGCAAATAGAACAATGACATTGCCATTATTGCCGTTGGTGATGAATTGCTTTGTGCCATTAATGACATAGTGATCCCCATCACGCACGGCGCTGGTTTTCAAGTTTGATGCATCGGATCCTGCTTGAGGTTCGGTCAAGGCAAAGCCACCAATCCATTCACCGCTCGCTAGCTTTGGCAGATATTTATCTTTTTGCGCATCTGTTCCGTATTTTTCAAAAACTTCGCATGTTAAGCTATGAACAGACATGATGGTTGAACAGGCGCCATCACCGGCTGCAATTTCTTCAACTGCGATGGCATAGCTGGCAAAATCACCACCCAGACCACCATATTGTTCGGCAACTTTCATGCCCATAAAGCCAAGTTCACCCATTTGGCTGAGCTCTTCTTTTGGAAAACGTGATTCTCTGTCACGCTCTTCAGCACCTGGCCATAAAACTTCAGTGGCAAATTGCTGTGCCATGTCTTTTATGGCAGCTTGTGTTTCATTTAAGATCATAAATTACTCCATCATTTCCAAAGACATGGCTGTTGCTTCACCACCGGCTAAACAAATCGCCGCCATGCCCTTATCGACATTATGCGTTTTCATGGCGTGATAAAGCGTGACTAAAATGCGCGCGCCGGATGCGCCAACGGGATGCCCAAGCGCACAGGCACCGCCATGCACATTGACAATATCATGTGGCAAATCGAGGCTTTTCATCGCTGCCATAGTCACCGCCGCAAAGGCCTCATTGATTTCAAATAATCCATAATCAGACCGCTGTGTGCCAGTCTTTTCCAGCAATTTCTCGACGGCACCAATTGGGGCAACGGGAAAATCTTCCGGCGCCATGGCATGGGTTGCATGACCATTGATTTTTGCCAAAGGCGTGAGCCCTTTGGCTTCTGCGGTTGATAATCTTGTGAGAATAAGCGTTGCAGCGCCATCTGAAATAGAAGACGCATTTGCAGCCGTAACTGTACCATCTTTGGCAAATGCTGGTTTAAGACTTGGGATCTTTTCTGGCTTGGCTTTTGCAGGCTGTTCATCGCGATCAACTATATAAGACTGTTTTCGCGTTTTGACCTCAGTCGCAGCAATCTCATGTTCAAAATATCCGTTCGCCTGTGCTTTAAGTGCGCGATTAAGCGATTCAATCGCATAGCTATCCTGATCTTCGCGCGAGAACTGATATTTCGTCACAGTGCGCTCAGCGAACACCCCCATTAAAGTGCCTTTTTCATAGACATCTTCAAGGCCATCAAAGAACATGTGATCCTTGACCTCAGAATGTCCCATTCGCAATCCATCGCGCACGCGCGGCAATAAATATGGCGCGTTGGACATGCTTTCGATCCCGCCGGCAACCACCATGTCAGCAGAGCCCATCGATAACATATCATGACCAAACATCACCGCTTTCATGCCGGAGCCGCACATTTTATTGAGCGTGGTTGCCATGGTTTTTTCAGGAAGACCCGCGCCAAGTGCCACTTGTCTTGCAGGGGCTTGACCTTGCCCGGCACCAAGCACATTACCAAAGAGAACTTCATCTACATCATCTTTGTTTGCGCCCGCTTCTTCCAATGCAGCGCGCGTGGACACCGCGCCCAATTGCGAAGCGGAAAGGGGGCTTAATTCGCCAGCAAGTCCACCCATGGGTGTCCGTTTTGCTGCGACAATTACGATTGGATCTTCCATTTAATCCTCCTATGAATTCTTCTAAGCGCAAATAATTGCGGTAAATTTCATTATTTACCGGCCATGCGCAATGCACCATCTAAGCGAATAACTTCGCCATTAAGCGTCTTATTTTCCAATATATGTGAAACCAAACTGGCATAATCATCCGGATCTGCAAGTTTTGCCGGAAATGGAATGGTCTCGGCGATAGATTGGCGCACTTCTTCGGGCATGCCTTGCATCATCGGCGTATCAAAAACGCCAGGCGCGATCGAGACACAGCGTATGCCATCACGGGCAAGCTCACGGGCAATCGGTAAGGTCATGGATGCGATTGCGCCTTTAGACGCTGCATAGGCAATCTGGCCGATTTGTCCTTCAAATGCAGCCACTGAAGCGGTGGTGATAAACACACCGCGCTGACCATTTTCATCTGGCTGATTATCTTTCATCAATGGTGTTGCGGCACGGATAAGATTAAATGTGCCAACCACATTAACGGAGAGTACTTTTTCAAACAAATCAACATCATGTGGGCCTTTGCGGCCATGAATTTTAGAACTTGGCGCAATGCCTGCACAGCAAATCACAGCGCTGATGGGGCCGAGTTCGTTTGAGATTTGTGCGCATAGATCGGTGACTTTCTCAGCATCTGTGACATCGCAGATATAAGAGGCGCAACCATCTTTACCGGTCAGATCAGAATTCTCAGTTAAATCGACAGAAGCAACCTTTGAGCCGAGTTGGCTTAGCTTTGCCACAACCGCTGCACCCAGACCAGACGCGCCACCAGATACTAAAATGGAACCATTTATCATTTAAAAAATTCTCCTCAATCGATATAATATCACTTGCGAATATGTGTATATAGTGTCATAAAATTCCAAAATGCTGACACAAAATGACAAAAATATACCCCATATTCCGGTAGCGAAAATCTTTGTCGACGAGGCCTTAGGCTGCGCTCATAAGGCTAATATCGATATTGAGGCGATGCTGGCTAAGCTTGAGATTAATCCAGGTGATATTGACCATCTCAATACAATTGAATTTGGCAAGATATGGTTGGAGCTATCATATCAGATGCAAGACGAATTCTTCGGGCTTGGAAAACGTGCGTTGCGACCCGGTAGCACGACTTTGCTCGGTCATGCTGTTGCAAGTGCCACGACATTTGAAATCTATCTCAATCGTTTGCTCAGATTTTTCAAAGTCACCATCGAAGAACCCTATGGCTTGATTAGCCGAGACGACAATAATTGCATCATCACACTCCATGAAACCGGCGCACCCAATTCAGCTTTTGCCTACCGCGCGTTGTTCCTCATTATTCATGGATTTAATTGTTGGGCGGCAAGGGAACGCATTCCCCTCAAAGAAGTTTCATTTAGATGCAAAGAGCCAAGGCAGATTAATGATTATAGTCATTTTTTTGGTGTCCCGGTTTCCTTTGAAGCACCCGCAAGCCGGATCGTCATGGATCAAAAATTTCTTAGCCGGAAGGTTCGCCACTCAGAAGACGATTTGAAGAAATTTCTCAGAACTTTACCCGAAGCTTTTTTAAGAGGTTATAATGATGCGGACGGTCTGCGGTTCAATATTGTTCAAAAATGCTTGAAACGTCCTTTGGCGAATTGGCCTGATAGCAAAACTTTGGCGGTGGAACTGGGCATGTCGAGATCAACTTTGCATCGCCGGATGAAGGATGCTGGCCTTAATCTCACTGAACTAAAGGATGAAGAACGCAAAAAACGGGTAATGGCGTTGCTTGCAAATCAAAGCTTATCCCTTTCAGCGATCGCGGAAGAACTTGGCTATAAGGAACAAAGCTCGTTCTATCGTGCTTTCACGCGGTGGTTTAACCAGACACCATCTGCGTTTCGGGAATGTTTATAGTCCAAGGCACAATATCCATCAGTTTCCTCAAACTTCGTGGGCTGCCAACGGTGTGATGAAAACTCAGATACCATCGGCTCTGCTCTTATCGATCTGGAAAATTAGATAAGTAGCTGTCCTCTGGAATGATAGGGTTTTTAATAGCCTCTTCACGAAGCGCAGTCGCCTCGTTAAACGGTAGATAACCATCGGTGCCACCTACAATAATAGGGTAATATTCATTATCTGGTTTTCGCTTGCCGACAAAGGCGTCAAGGCTCGGGTCGCTTTTGTTTATCTCCGCAACGTACGTGCCCGCTTCAACTTCATCTTTGTATGATCCTACAATTACCCAATAGTTTTGAGTTTTTATTTCATCTGCACCAAAAAGCGCTTTCACGCCTGCAGAGAATGTTGAGATTTTGCTGCTTCCTCCAGTTTCTTCCGCAAATGCTGGCGTTACAATCGAATAGGAACCCAAAACAGGGCCTGTACTTTTTGTTAAATCTCCAGCTGTCCATGGAGCAAGCAGAGCTGGCGCCGCGCAGCCGATCGCGAGTAACTTCATCCGCTGTTCCTCGCTTGATGCCCAAGCTACGATCCCTCCAAGGAGCATTAGGAGAGGGGTGAAAATGTAAATTGTTACCCTTAGTTCTGATAAGTCATCTAAATTACCAGTTTCGACAAATTGTCCCAAACGCGCGACATCTAATGCGAGTATTTTTGACGTTGCGGCAGCGAAGCCGCCCATTAATCCAATAAAAGCTCTGGAAATTCCATTCATGGTTGCGTTCCCCACATACGTTAACATGTGTATAGTTCGATATATACGAGCATATTTTAGGGTAAATTGCAACTTTTAGGGTAATTTTGTTCTGATTTTAAGTCGTGCGCAGCAACACAAAATTCGAGGGTCAGCTGATGTTGTCCGAGCAGAACTACCTGCAATAATCATGAAGATGATTTGATTATTCCTCTAAGTGATGTCCCTGCTTCGTAATGCTGCACCAGCACCGGCTGGTTGCATCTTAACGAACAAAAAAGCCACTATAATCAACGACTATTGTGATTGCTGCGTGACGTCAAATAGGCTTAATCAACCGCGAGCATCAATAAGGCTGACTGTTTCAGTGCATTGAGTAGCTTTGTCAAATGCGCCTCATTATCCGCGGAATATTTGAAACCTACAGCTGATTTTAGAAAGAAATCGGCATAATCATCCGGTGTGGTGTCAAATGTTGCCAACTGGGTTTCATAAGGCTCAAATAGTTCTGCGAGCAATTCTGTTTTGCGCTGATCTGCGTGTTTCAATGCGTCTTTGCCAAATCCGTCGGGCCCGCTGAGCAGGTCTTCTGAATCCGGCATATTTTGCACAGCGCGGTAATATTTCATGATCGTCAGTTCAAAAAATGAATCAATTTTGTTAGAAACCGTGTTCTGGCTTTGCCAAAGTTCGCGAACTTCTACCATTGTTTTTTCGGTCAAAAACAACATGGCAGCGGCCATCACTTCTTCTTTATTGGCGTAACTCGCGTAGAGCGTTTGTCGAGAGATTCCAACATGATCGGCGATATCGCCCATGGTGGTCTTCTTAAATCCATAGCGTGAAAATACGTCCACCGCAGCCAATAGAATATTTATTTGTTTTTGGTTCATACCATTACAACTTGACAAAAATCGAATTATTGTCCAATTATACGACAACTTGACAAAAATCAACCATTTGTCAAATTGTCTATAATGGGACCCATAAGTGTTGATCGAATCTATTCCGCTTCGTTTCGACACTTATCTTACATGTTGCTCTTGGAGGCAAGCTGATGAAACTAACAGTCAATGGAAATACAGAAGAGGTGAATGTCGAACCCGACATGCCGCTATTGTGGGTATTGCGCGATGAATTGGGCATTACTGGTGTGAAATATGGCTGCGGCATCGCGCAATGCGGCGCTTGCACCGTTCACGTCGATGGTGTTGCTGTGCGTTCATGCCAAATGCGTGTTGGTGATCTGGATGGCGAAGTGACCACCATTGAAGGGTTAGGTTCAGCTGAGAAATTGCACATTGTCCAAGAAGCATGGATTGAGCATCAGGTTGCGCAATGCGGTTATTGCCAGTCTGGCCAAATCATGCAGGCAGCATCATTTTTGGAATTCAATGATGATCCAACTGATGAAGAGATCGATACCGCTATGAGCGCAAACTTATGCCGTTGCGGAACATATCCACGCATTCGAACGGCGATCAAAACTGCCGCTAAAAACATACGGGAGGCATAAGATGGGACGCGTTGCAAAAATAGCAAGACGAACATTTTTAATCGGTTCTGCTGCCATTGCTGGTGGTGTGGCTTTCGGTGTCTATGCGGTTAAAAAAGATCCAGACAATCCATTATCAGCGGATTTATCAGATGGCTCGGCCACATTTAACCCATGGGTATTGGTTGACAGCGAAAAGATGACATTGATCACCCCACATGGTGACAAAGGCCAGGGTGTTATGTCATCCCAAGCGGCATTGATTGCCGAAGAACTAGATATTGAATTTGGTCAGTTTGAAACCTCATTTGGTAAGCCGAGCCCAGCCTATTGGAACCGCGCCTTTGCTGAAGAGGGTGTACCCTTTATGGCGACAGATCATGGCTTTACCGCTGAAACCATGCGCTCGATCATGGGTGGTGTTGTTAAACTCCTTGGCGTTCAAGGCACAGGTGGATCAACATCAATGGCCGATAGTTTCGACAAGTTGCGCACAGCGGGTGCAACAGCGCGCGAGACGCTGAAGCTGGCAGCATCGCAAAAATCTGGTGTACCCGTTGGGCAGCTTAAAACGGCAAATGGCGCTGTACAATTGCCGGATGGCACAGAGCTTAAATATACTGAGCTTGCTAGCTTGGCCGCTACGATTGAGCCGGTAAAAGACGTCAAATTACGTGATGAAAGCCAATGGCGTCTCATTGGTAAATCCATGGAGCGCCTTGATATCATTGATAAATCAACAGGAACTCTGCCTTATGGTATTGATATCTCTGTTGAAGGCATGTTGCATGCGACCGTCTGCGTCAACCCAAAAAAGGGTGGCTCGCTGAATGGTTTTGATGCGTCCGAAGCTAAGCAGATGCGTGGCGTAAAAGACGTGATTGAAATAACAGATGGTGTTGCGGTCGTCGCTGATAATACATGGCGTGCGTTTAACGCAATGCGGACCATTTCCTTTGATTGGGGGAATGCAACCATCCCACCCGAACAGGAAGAGCATTGGGCAACTCTATCCGATAGTTTTAAAGAAGAGCTGTTAGATAGTACTTGGCGTGATGATGGTGATGCAGAAGAAGCGTTTAAAGAAGGCGCAAGTTTCTCAGCTGAATATCGCTCGCCATATGTTGCGCATGCACCGCTTGAACCACTGAATGCGATTGTGTTGGTCACCGATGATCAGGTCGAGGTTTGGACAGGGCATCAATTGCAACGTCAGCTACAGGTTCTTGTTGCAGCAATAACGGGTCACGAGCAAGATCAAGTGATATTGCATAATCAGTTTATGGGTGGGTCGTTCGGCCATCGTCTTGAATTTGAACATGTGAAGCAGGCTGCTGAAATCGCCAATAAAATGCGTGGCACACCGATTAAGATGACCTATTCCCGCGAAGAGGATTTCGCCCATGATTTCCCACGTCATATTTCCATGGGGCGCGGTCAAGGCATGGTCAAAGATGGCAAAGTCACCGCGATTGATCTCTCACTTGCTGCACCATCGGTGATGGCATCGCAAGGTGGCAGGGCTAATCTGCCATTCCCTGGACCAGATAGCCAATTGGCTGCCGGGGCGTGGAATAATCCTTATAATATCGATACTTATCGTATGACAGCCTATCGTGCGCCAGAACTTGCACCAACATCTTCTTGGCGTGCGGTGGGGGCGCCTGCCGCTGGGTTCTTCTTTGATAGTCTCTTAGATGAACTTATTCATGAAGCTGGCGCTGATCCAATGGAAGAGCGTATCCGCCTCATGGGCCATGATGTGTCGCGTAAAGTTTTGGAAACCGCCGCTGAACTGTCCAATTGGGGCTCAGATTTAGGACCAAATCGCGGACGGGGCGTTGCTTTTGTCGAAAGCTTTGGTGTTCCGGTCGCAGAAGTAGTGGAAGTCACAAATACAGATAGCGGCATTAAAATCGATAAAGTTTGGTGCGTCTGTGATGTCGGTACGATCGTCGATCCGATCAACTTTGAAAATCTGGTTCAGGGCGGCGTCGTGTTTGGCCTAGGTCACGCGATCAATTCTGAAATCACATATTCAGATGGTAAGGCTGACCAATCCAATTATCATATGCACGAAGCCATGCGCATGTATCAATGCCCGGATATTATCGTCAAAGGTTTGGAAAATGGCACAAAGATCCGAGGTATCGGTGAGCCGCCGGTACCACCGGCAGCGCCTGCGCTTGCCAATGCGATTTTTGCTGCAACCGGTACCCGTTTGCGGGAAATGCCATTTAATAAATTCATTGATTTCGTCTAAGGGGGCAGGGCGATGAAGAAACTAAGTCTAGCTGTTTTGGCAGCATCCTTTGCATTTGTATCCCATGCATTTGCAGCAGAAGCTGTTGGCACCAATCGCGTGATCAATGAGTTTCCGGACGGGTCAATTTCGCAGGAAGAAGGCCTGGAAAATTGGCAGAAATTTTTCGAGGTTGCATCACATCCACGCTGCGCTAATTGTCATGTGGGCGCGGATCACAAACCCATGTGGTCAGGACCAAGTTTTGGTGATAAAGCGCGCGTACACGGCATGAATATTAATGCTGGAGAAAGCCGCATAGGGGCTGAAACCCTGTTGTGTTCAACCTGTCATGTGACGCTTAAAGAGCCTGATCCAAATGCCAATTCCATCGCCCATGCTGCACCAAAAGTTGCCATGGCTTGGCAGCTTGCACCGGTGGAAGCAGAATGGTTTGGCAAGTCATCAAGCTACATTTGTAACCAGCTGAAAGATCCAACGCGCAACGGTGAACGCACGATCAAAGAAGTTGCAATTCACCTAGACCATGACCTTATATTGCATTGGGCTTGGGAGCCTGGAGGCACGCGAGAACCCGCTCCACATTCACTTCAAGAGACCATGGATGCTTTGATGAAGTGGTCGGCCGCCGGAACGCCTTGTCCTGAATAAAGTCTTGTAGTTTGATTTGAAAATACTAAATATTTACAACATATTATCGGAATGAAAAGAATCAAAATCCAAACGAGTTAAAGTACTAAAAACTGACAAAGAAGATGGCCAATATGGCCATTTTCTGCGCGGGGAAATTCTCCGACCAACTTCCAAAATTTCAGATGCCGGTTGCCGAATTTGCAATTTGTGTTAGCATTTAGTTGGGAGGAATGATGCCGATAGATCAGAATATGGTGTTGACGCATACCGAGCGCGTGCACAATTCAATCGCAGAAGACGCTTCTGCGGTTTCTGCTATTGCGGCCTCTTGGCGTCGCTCGATGCTGCATTATGGTCTAAGCCCGGATCAGGCAAAATCCGAGAATCAATTATCAGCTCAAGAATTGAAATTGATCCGCGAACGCATGGAACTTTTGCTCCATGTTGCGCGACCCATTTTAGAGCAATTATTCCGCACGGTTGGCCGCTCAGGTTGCTGCGTGATTTTATCTGATGTGCAAGGTGTGGTTTTAGATCGCCTTAGCAATGTTGGAGATGATTTGTCATTTGACGGCTGGAATTTGCGCATGGGCTCTGTTTGGAGTGAGCAGCAACAAGGCACCAATGGCATTGGCACCTGTGTGAATGAAGAACGCACGGTGTTGATCCACAAAGACCAACATTTCAGCTCTCACAATATCGGTATGACTTGCATGGGCTCGCCAATCTTCGATGTGAATGGCAAACTCATGGCCGTCTTGGATGTTTCAAGCGCCCGCGATGATTTTACTTTCGAGCTGGCGCAGTTGATTACGTCTCATGTTGCAGAAACAGCTTACCGTATTGAGACAGAATATTTCAGAGCTTCCTTCACTGATGCAACTGTGATCGTAGCAGATGGCTTTAGCCCCATAGGTACGCCTTTGTTAGCGTCTAATCGGGATGAGTTCATTGTGGGTGCAAATCGCGCTGCGCGCCGTATGTTGAACTTGCAAGACGAGACGTTTTCTTCGCCGATTTTTATCAATGACCTTTTCACCAATGGTGGTGCAAGATCTGGATTGGATGCGGCTGAAAAGTCTGAAATTCACAAAGCCATTGCTCGATCCAATGGCAATATGAGCGCTGCTGCAAAAAGCTTAAATGTCAGCCGCGCAACTTTTTATCGATTGATGAAGAAGCATAATATCAGCCGGCAATAGCTTTGTGTTTTAAAAGTGTATCACATCTGAAACACTCCGCCTGCTGATTAAACAGAGCAATAATTGACTAAAAACGGCCCCATTGGTTCACTTAAGCCAGCAAATGGAGGTGATGCTACGTGGAAATGTCAGGCGAAGTGCGTATCGATGCAACTGTCGATGAAGTTTGGGCAGCGCTCAATGATGCGGAAATTTTAAAGGCCTGTATTCCAGGTTGCCAGGAGCTGGAGAAGGTTTCTGACACAGAAATGACGGCCAAGGTTGTTTTAAAGATTGGCCCGGTCAAAGCCAAATTTGGCGGCGAAGTCACTTTAGAAAATCTAAACCCACCAAATTCTTACTCCATCGTAGGAGAAGGAAAGGGTGGTATTGCCGGATTTGCCAAGGGCGGGGCAGATGTCTCGCTTGAACAAGACGGAGATGAGACCGTTTTGAAATATGAAGCCAAAGCACAAGTGGGTGGCAAGATCGCTCAATTG
Organism: Rhizobiaceae bacterium; assembly: GCA_017644105.1. GTDB lineage: Bacteria > Pseudomonadota > Alphaproteobacteria > Rhizobiales > Rhizobiaceae > Lentilitoribacter. Next base: position 11,667 of record JAEPMD010000019.1, read on the forward strand.
GGTTCACGTCTCATCGATTCAACATCAAAAAAACTAGCAAATCAGTTTTTCGATAACTTCCGAAATGCTTTGACGGAGGAGCCAGAGCAGGTCGGATAAACACAAACGAAGTCTATAAAATTGGGAGGAATGGATGACAGAAATTTCTATGGTCGTGAACGGCAAATCGGTGAAAGCTGATGTCGCCGATAACACGCTTTTAGTGGATTATATTCGTGAAAGCCTCAGATTAACCGGCACGCATGTTGGCTGTGATACAAGTCAGTGCGGCGCGTGTGTCGTGCATGTGGATGGCAAAGCTGTCAAATCCTGCACTATGCTCGCTGCATCAGCACAAGGTTCTGATGTAACCACGATTGAAGGCTTAGCCAATGGTGATCTTCACCCAATGCAGGCTGCCTTTAAGGAAAATCATGGTCTGCAATGCGGCTTCTGTACACCCGGGATGATCATGTCTGCAACTGATATGGTCGCGCGGTACAATGCTTCCGGCAAAGAGCTGACGGAAGAAGCCATTCGTGACGAGCTGGAAGGTAATATCTGCCGCTGCACAGGTTATCATAACATTGTCAAAGCCATTGCGGACGGTGCGTCCAAAATGACGAACGCTTAAGGGAGGCTTGCGAAATGAGTGAAGGAATTGGCGCGAGTGTCCGCCGTAAAGAAGACAAAAGATTTATCACTGGTAAAGGCAAATATACCGATGATATTAGACAAGAAAACCAGGCTTATGCAGCTTTTGTTCGATCACCCCATGCCCATGCGGTGGTCAAATCAATTGATGCATCTGAAGCTGAAGCCATGGAAGGTGTTGTTGCCGTTCTAAATGGTCATCAACTTACTGAAGATGGCATTGGCAATATCATTGCCGGCTGGGCGATCACGTCCAAAGATGGTTCTGGGATGAATATGGGTGCATGGTCTGCACTTTGTACAGAAAAAGTCCGCTATGTGGGCGACACAATTGCCATTGTGATTGCAGATACGCAAGAGATCGCCCGCAATGCAGCGGATGCTGTGATGGTCGATTTCGATATTTTGCCCGCAGAGGTAAATCCTGAAGCCACATTGGCAGACGGCGCACCGCAAATTCACGATAATGCGCCTAACAATCAGATCTATGATTGGGAGCTGGGCGATGAGGCTGCAACAGATGCAGGTCTTGCAAGCGCTGCGCATGTGACGGAAATGGAGATTATCAACAATCGCCTGTCACCAAATCCGATGGAGCCACGTGCGGCAATTGCGATTTTTGATGAGGCGGAAGATCACTATACGCTTTATACAACAAGCCAAAATCCGCATGTTGCAAGATTGCTTTTATCAGCGTTTTATCAAGTTGCGCCAGAGCATAAATTGCGTGTGGTCGCACCTGATGTTGGTGGCGGTTTTGGATCAAAGATCTATGTCTATCCTGAAGAGATTGCATGTCTTTGGGCATCAATGAAAACCAATCGTTCTGTCAAATGGACCTCCACTCGCAGTGAAGCCTTCTTAACCGATGCGCATGGTCGTGATCATGTGACACGCGCGAAAATGGGCTTTGATGCAAATGGCAAGATTGTTGGCTTTAAGGTTGATACCATCGCCAATATTGGTGCCTATATGAGCTTGTTCTCATCGGTAACGCCAACTTATCTCTATGCGACTTTGCTGTCTGGCCAATATGATATGCCAGCCATTCATGGTAATGTCCGTGCAGTATATACAAATACTGCACCGGTTGATGCTTATCGTGGGGCAGGACGTCCAGAAGCGACATATTTGGTCGAGCGGATGATGGATACCGCGGCGCTTGAAATGGGTGTCGATCCAGCTGAATTGCGCCGGAAGAACTTTATCCAATCCTTCCCGTATCAAACACAAGTCATCATGAATTATGATTCAGGTGATTTCCCAGGCTGTATGGATAAAGCGCAAGCTGCAGCAGATGTTGCAGGATTTGCAGCGCGTAAAGCAGAATCCGCGTCGCGTGGTAAGTTGCGTGGTATTGGCTATTCCTCATTCATTGAGGCTTGTGGTATCGCACCGTCTGCGGCAGTTGGTTCGCTGGGTTGTGGTGTGGGTCTATGGGAATCTGCAGAAGTTCGTGTGAACCCTGTTGGCACCATTGAAATTCTGACCGGAAGTCATTCCCATGGTCAAAGTCATGAGACAACATTTGCGCAATTGGTCAATGACCGTTTTGGCATTCCGATCGATAATGTACAAATTGTTCATGGTGATACCGATAAGGTGCAATTTGGTATGGGAACCTATGGCTCCCGTTCAGGACCCGTTGGCATGAATGCGATTGTCAAAGCGCTTGATAAGGTCGAAGCGAAAGTTAAAAAGATCGCAGCGCATGTCTTAGAAGCTTCTGAAGATGACATTGTCATTGAAGCAGGCGAGGTCAAGATTGCAGGAACGGATAAGAAAATGGCCTGGCACGAAGTTGGTTTGGCGGCTTATACAGCCCATAACCTTCCTGAAGGTATGGAGCCCGGTTTGAAAGAAGGTGCGTTCTTCGATCCGATCAACTTCTCCTTCCCATCAGCCACTTTGATCTGTGAGGTTGAAGTCGATCCTGATACCGGCGTGACCGATATTCTTCAGTTCACAACGGCTGACGATTTCGGCGTGATCATCAATCCAATGGTGGTCGAAGGTCAGGTCCATGGTGGTATCGCACAAGGTATTGGCCAAGCCATGCTGGAAAACGTGGTCTATGATGACAGCGGGCAGCTGCTCACAGGTTCATATATGGATTACGCCATGCCGCGTGCAGATGATCTTCCATCCTTCACGATTGAGCACAATAATGTGCCAAGCCCGAGCAATCCGCTTGGTTTGAAGGGTTGTGGTGAAGCGGGTGCCATCGGCGCGCCTCCAGCTGTGATCAACGCGATTTGTAATGCAATTGGCAATAACAATTTGTCGATGCCTGCCACGCCTTCAAAAGTGTGGGCCGCATTGCAAGAAGTTTCAACGCAACAAGCAGCAGAATAGGAGAGTTATTATGTCTGAACTTAAATATCACAAAGCATCTAACGCTTCTGAAGCTGCAAGCATGATCAGCGGTACTGAAGATGGTAAGTTTTTGGCAGGCGGCCAAACACTACTGCCAACCATGAAAGCCAAATTGGCAGCGCCAAGCGATCTTGTTGATGTCAGCGGCGCCAGCGACATGATTGGTATCAGCATCAGCGGAAACACTGTTTCCATTGGTGCAATGACCACCCATGCAGATGTGGCGGGTAATCCTGAACTTAACGCGGTTTGCCCATCCATTTGTGCACTTGCGGGCAATATTGGTGACCCGGCTGTTCGTCACAGAGGTACAATTGGCGGCTCTGTTGCCAATAATGATCCAGCAGCAGATTATCCCGCTGCGCTTTTAGCACTTGGCGCAACGATCACTACCAATAATCGTGACATCTCAGCTGATGATTTCTTCGTTGGCATGTTCGAAACTGCGCTTGAGGACGGTGAAATCATCACTAAGGTCAGCTTTGATGCACCGGAAAAAGGCGCTTATGCCAAGTTCCCGAACCCTGCATCTCGCTATGCCATGGTGGGTGTTTTTGCTGCTAAATCATCCGGCGGAGCCCGCGTTGCGGTCACTGGGGCTGGTTCAGATGGTGTCTTCCGTCAATCAGATATGGAAGCAGCTCTCGATGGGTCTTGGAGCCCAGATAGTGTGTCTGACGTGAGTGTATCAGCGGATAATCTCTTGTCAGATATTCATGGTGACGCAGCCTATCGTGCAAATTTGGTCAAAGTCATGGCCGCACGTGCGGTTGCCAACGCGTGATGAAATGATCAAACTATCCCCGAGGCGCTTTTGCTTCGGGGATATTTCAAATTATGACCAATATGCCTTCGATCCCAATTCCCAGTTCCATTGACGCGACTTTAGATCTGCTCAAGGCAAATAATTATGTCTGTGATCGAAGTCTTGCGACATTGACATATTTATCGCTTTCGCTGGATCGTCCAATTTTCCTCGAAGGTGAGGCGGGTGTGGGCAAGACAGAACTTGCGCGTACTCTTGCCACAGCTCTAGGGCGAGACCTCATTCGCCTGCAATGTTATGAAGGCTTGGATGCAAGCACAGCCGTTTACGAATGGAATTTCGCGGCACAAATGTTGGCCATGAAAGGCTCCGATCAAGATATTGATATCTATGATGAAAAGTTCTTGATCCGCCGACCGCTGCTTCAAGCGATGGAACCCCATGAAAGTGGGCCGCCTGTTCTTTTAATCGATGAAATTGATCGTACTGATGCGCCGTTTGAAGCGTTTCTTCTAGAGGCTCTATCAGATTATCAAGTTACAATTCCTGAAATCGGCACTATCAGAGCGCCTTCGCCTCCAATTGTGATCCTAACCTCCAATCGGACCCGCGAAGTCCATGATGCGCTCAAACGGAGATGTTTGTATCATTGGGTGGATTATCCGGATTTTGATCGCGAGCTGGAGATCATCAAATCACGGATTCCTCAAGCTGCCGACGCGCTGAGCCGAGAGATTGTGGCTTTTGTGCAAGAACTGCGGTCCGAAAACTTCTTTAAAAAACCAGGATTGGCTGAAACCATTGATTGGGCAAGCTGTCTTGTGGCTTTGGATGTGGTGGCTTTATCGCCAGACGTCATTGCAGACACCATTGGTGCCATGCTGAAATATCAAGATGATATCGCCAAACTGCAGGGATCTGAAGTCTCGCGTATCCTTGAAGCCAGCAAAGCCAAACTTGGCGCCAATGGCTAGTGCAGGTACGTCAGCTAGCGAAATAGACGAGGGACGTCTTGTCGACAATATCATCTATTTTTGCCGCGCATTAAGACGCGCAGGCGTCCCTGTTGCGCCATCGCAAATCAAAGATCTCATTCGTGCTGTCGAAGTTGTTGGCTTTTCTCACAAACAGGATTTTCATCAAACTTTGCGTGCTTGTCTCATCACGCGACGCGAGCATATGGAGGTGTTTGAACAGGTCTTTAATCTGTTTTGGCGTGATCCGGAATTCCTTAATAAGATGATGCAAACCCTGCTGCCGTTTGCACAAAATATGGAGGAAACACCGCCAGAACCCAAAGCTGGTGCCAATCGCGCAGCTGAAGCAATGTCGGATAACTTGCCGCCGCCAATGGCGCATGAGAGTAAAGATCAAGACGAGCTCATTCTCGACGCGCAGTTCAGTTTTTCTCAGAACGAGAGGCTGAAGTCGATGGATTTTGAGCAAATGTCAAATGCGGAAATCGCCGATGCGGAGCAGGCCATTTCGCAACTGGATTTTCACTTGCCAAAGTTGTTGTCCCGTCGTTCCCGCAAAAGCATTAGGGGCGAGAAAATTGATATCCGCGCGAGCATTCACAATGCCCGGTTAAATGGCGGCGAAGTGGTAAAATTACTGCGCAAACGACGCATAGAAAAGCCCCGCAATTTGGTCATTCTGATCGATATTTCAGGTTCTATGTCCGCTTATTCACGGATGATGATGCATTTTGCCAATGCGATTTCAACCAATCGACAACGTAAAAAAGGCAATGATTGGGCGAAAATCCATACATTCACCTTTGGCACGCAATTGACCAATATCTCGCGACAAGTTGCAGATAAAGACCCCGATATCGCTCTCAAATCCATAGGAAAAACCGTGCAAGATTGGGATGGCGGTACCAAAATCGGTCAAAATTTAGAAGCGTTTAATCTCAATTGGTCGCGGCGGGTTCTATCTTCAGATGCGGTTGTATTGCTGATGACCGATGGTTTGGAGCGAGGGGATATGCAAATGCTGGATAGCCAAATCAAGCGGCTTAAACTTTCGTGTGATCAACTGATCTGGCTCAATCCGCTTTTGCGCTTTGACGAATTCCAACCCCTTGCGAGCGGCATTAAAACCATATTACCTCATGTTGATAAGATGGTTTCATGTCACAACATTCAATCTCTGACCGAGCTTTCAGATGCATTTGGTCATTGTGGATAAGCCAAACATCCCAGCAACTGTTGACTACAAATTCTGATCAAATAGACTTATAAATTGTAGGGAAGTTTTCGTTTAGGGGGTGCATATGCGAAAGTTCAATCGGATATTTTTGTGCATTTTACCAATGGTATTGGTTTGGTTTGTTGGGCAAGCTCATGCAGCAAAACGTGTCGCATTGGTCATTAGAAATTCCTCATATGAGCGGATTGGAAAACTTGCAAATCCCATAAATGACGCGGTCTTACTTGGAGGAAAGCTCACCAATCTCGGCTTTGATGTATTATTGCATACTGATTTGAAATTTAACGAATTCAGTGATGTCCTAAGGCAGTTTGAAACTGAATTGGAAGGTGCTGAAGCAGCTCTGTTTTTTTATGCAGGTCATGGCATGCAATTTCGCAAAGAGAACTACCTGCTTGCAACAGATGCAAACCTTCGAGATGAGCATGATGTATCAACATCCGGGCGTGATCTTAAAAGCATCATTGAAATTATGGAGCGCAAGGTTCCACTAAGCTTGGTTTTTGTTGATGCGTGCCGCGATAACCCAATGGCCAATCAATTGGTAGATCGCCTGGGGAGTAAAAGCCGCTCACTGGGCATCGGGCGTGGTTTAGCGCCTGTCGAACATACTGCCAATACATTGATTGCTTTTGCAACAAAACCTGGCGCTATTGCAGCAGATGGTGATGGTAAAAACTCGCCTTTTACAGCCTCCTTGGCGCAACACATTGAAACCGCAAATATCGAAGTTTCAACCATGCTTAAGCGTGTGACGCGGGACGTCTTGGAGCAAACAGAGCTCAAGCAACGCCCCGAAGTTGTCGCGTCAATGGATTCAGAATTCTACTTTTTTCAAAATGAAATCGCGCCACAAACGACTGTATCTTATGATTCCGATGCGCAAAAAGAACTGCTCGCTACAAAAGCGCTCCAAAACGCTATGGTGATCAATAGTCCGATTTCGTTCCAAGCAGTGATTGACGCATTTCCGGGGACCAACGCCTCTGATATTGCTGACCAATTGTTAAAGCAAAAGCTTGATACGCTCGCCGAACAACAAAAGAGAGCTGCGTCATCTAATCAGCAGGTGGCGATTTCTGCCGCGGATCTTTTGAAAAAGCTGGATGCGGCGCAATCATCTGACACTACGACCGAAGTTGCAAGTTTAACACCTGAGGACGTGGAAACCAGCTTGGGACTGGATAAAGACGGTTTTGAGAAGATCCAAAATGCATTGAACATGTTAGGTTTTGACGCCGGTGTGGCTGATGGCGTTTTTGGTGGGAAATCAAGAAAAGCGCTGAAATCTTTTCAAGTCGCCAACCGTATTGAACAGACCGGTTTTATTGATAATGCGTCGCTCTTGCACTTAATCAAAGTGTTTGAAGAAACACCCAAGACTTATGATGGATTGTGGAATTTAGAAGTTCATCGGTTTAATCCCCATCCTGAAGACCCTGCGCATATTAACATGCGAACACTTCTTTCATCGGCACAGATGAGAATTCGCGGAAACGATATCAACATTGTTGACTGGCAAAATCAGGCGGGTGATTCCAGAGGAGACGACCGTAATCCGTTTGCAAAATTTTCAGGTAATCTTGCAAATAATGGCAGATTTACCATGAGATTTGATGCAGATTACCTTTTCAGTAAAAAGCGGATCAAAAATGTGCAAATCAAAGGCACGCTCCCACAATTTGTCGCTTATGATGCGCAACTAGAATATCGCGGTGCGCGGCTTGAATATGTCGGACCAAAAGATGAAATGTGGGTGCGAATTGAGCTCAAACGTATCGACAATGATGGATAAATAACGCCTGTTAAAAACTATCCAACATTTGAACCCTAAATCAGTGTTTTAACCAAACAACTTGGTAAAACCGTCCCTAACTGTTTGACATAAAAAGCTACAAAAAGCTAAGTATTGACCAGATACTCATCAGACTGACGCAGGGAAATATGACGACATTAAAAGACTTAAGCCGCCATCTTGGCCTTTCAGTCACCCAAGTCAGCCGCGCGATTAATGATCATGATGATGTAAGTGCAAGCACCAAAGAACGCGTGCGAGAAGCAGCGAAAGAACTTGGCTATTCGGTCAATCTCACAGCTCGCTCGCTGGTCACTGGCCGCACAGGCATGGTGTGTTTGATCAGGGACGGGCACCTCAATCTCCCAGAGCACACGTCAGGTTTCGAAGTGATATCCGGTCTGTCGATGGAGTTTTCACAGCGGGGATATCAATTCAACCTGCAAATGACACCAGAAGGCACAGATCCTGTCAAAGTTTATAAAAAAGCGGTCGCCAGTGGCTCATTTGACGGATTTATTCTCACCGATGCCACAGTCAACGATGAGCGTGTGGCGCTTTTAGAGGAGCTTGGTGTACCATTTGTGGTTCACGGTCGTGTCGGTGAAGACCCCAAACATGCCTATTTCGATATCGATAATTATGGCGTTGCGCTGCACCAGGTTCGGCACTTGACTACGCTTGGTCACAAAAGAATTGGATTGCTCAACGGTCGGGACGGCTATGTTTATTCTGAAAGTCGCATCGATGGCTATAAAGATGGTTTGGCGGAAGCAGGAATCGCTTTTGATGATCGCCTCATCCGAAGCGGCCCGATGATCGAAGATCAGGCTTTAATCTCAACCATTGCAATGTTTCAAGACATAGATCCGGCGCCTACAGCGCTCATTTGCAGCAATATTTTGCTCGCAAAAGGAGCCTATCATGCTTTATCCGCACTAAACTTGAGCATCCCGCAAGATGTGTCCGTGATTGCCCATGATGATGTGCTCAGTAGCATTCGTGCATCTGCATTTTATCCTGCATTAACAGTGACAAAATCGCCATTTGAGGATGGTTATTCAGTCATCGCTGATATCCTGTGTTCAAGGATTGATCCGTCTCAAAAAGACGTTGAAAGCGTCGAAGTTCCCTTCAAATTTATCGAACGCGCCTCGACCGACAAACCTGCTTAAATTTTTTATAAAAATCCCTATTGACAATTTTTGAAGCTTATCTATTTTTCATTTCCGAAACGTTTCGGATATGATTTTTAAGCAATCCAAAACGTTTTGGATGAATTTTATGTTTCGTATATAGGAGGAAAACGATGACTAAAATTTCAAACAGCATGCGCACATCTGTAGGCGTAATCGCAGGGTTAGCTTTCACGCTGATGGCAGGTATTTCAAACGCAGCAGAAATTTCCGTTGCTTCCGGAATTACGGGCAATGGGGTGGAGAATTTCAAAAAAATCGTAGCGCCTTGGGAAAAGGAAACTGGGCACACAGTGAAGCTTGTGCCGATGCCAGCTTCAACAACTGATCAGTTCGGTCAATATCGACTATGGTTGGCTGCAGCCAATGCGGATATCGATCTTTATTCAACTGATGTGATCTGGGCGCCGCAATTGGCAGATCAGTTCATTGATCTTGCAGAGCCAGCAGCGGAATTGATGAAATCTCATTTCCCATCCATCATGGAATCGCAAACTGTAAATGGTAAACTCGTAGCTTTGCCGCTTTATACCGATGCGCCAGCGCTTTATTACCGTAAAGATTTGCTCGAAAAGCATGGGGCAGCAGTGCCAACAACTTGGGAAGAGCTAACAACAACAGCCAAGATTGTTCAGGACAAAGAACGCGCCGCCGGTAATGGCGACATGTGGGGCTTTGTTTGGCAGGGTAATGCCTATGAAGGGCTAACATGTAATGGTCTAGAGTGGATTAAATCATTTGGTGGTGGACAAATTGTCGAGCCAGACGGATCAATTTCCATCAACAATGAAAAAGCAATTGCCGCACTCGAGTTGGCCGCATCATGGCCAGGTGCGATTTCACCACAAGGTGTTCTTGCTTATCAGGAAGAAGAAGCGCGTGGCGTCTGGCAAACAGGTAACGCTGTCTTTATGCGCAACTGGCCTTACGCCTATCGTTTGGGCAATGGTGAAGATAGCCCGGTTAAGGGTCTGTTTGGTGTCACAACGCTTCCTACAGGTGGCGGTCATGACACAAGTGCAGCAACATTAGGTGGTTGGAACATTGCCGTTTCCAAATATTCAACCCAACAAGAAGCGGCGGTCTCGCTCGCACTATATCTTGCAGGGCCTGAAGCTCAGAAAAAGCGTGCATTGCTAGCATCTCAATTGCCAACGATTGTATCACTATATGATGATGCTGAAATTGCGGCAGAACAGCCAATCATTCCACAATGGAAAGACGTGTTCCTGCAAGCTGTTCCGCGTCCATCAGCGCCAACGAAATCGTCTTATAATGAAGTGTCTTCATTGTTCTGGTCAGCGTTTCATGACACGCTTTCAGGCAATGGAAGTGCAGCGGAGAATTTGGAATTGCTCGAAGCTGAGCTAACCGATCTTCGCGGCGATAGCTGGTAGAATAAACCTCCCGGACGGGTCGGGTGCGCGTTGTGCATCCGACCCCAATTACGGATTGATATCGAGCACATCATGACATCTTATCCTCAACATTCTGGCGGGCAGAGCCTTGCCGCCCAGCGTCGCAAAGCCGCCTTTTGGTTTCTCGCGCCCATGCTGGCAGCGTTGTTTTTCGTCGCCGCCTGGCCGTTGCTGCGCACCATTTATTTCTCGTTCACAGACACAACTCTGACGAACCTTTATGGTGGCGAATGGATCGGCTTTAAAAACTATCTTTCTTACCGCCAGCTTTCATCCGGGCGTGTCATCTGGAAGGGTACCTTGGTGGATCCGGCTTGGTGGAACGCGGTTTGGAACACCGTTCGTTTTTCAGTGATTTCCGTGGCGATAGAAACGGTTCTTGGCATCATTGTCGCGTTGATTTTACACCGCAATTTTGTTGGTCGTGGATGGGTGCGCGCCGCTATTCTGATCCCATGGGCTATCCCAACAATTGTGTCTGCACGCATGTGGGGTTGGATGCTGAATGATCAGTTTGGGATCATCAATGATATCTTGCTCAAGCTGCATCTTATCGAAACCAAAATTGCCTGGACCGCAAATATTGAAACTGCCATGACCGCTGTTTTAATCGTCGATGTCTGGAAAACCACGCCCTTTATGGCACTTCTTTGCCTCGCGGGATTGCAGATGGTGCCAAAAGATATTTATGAGGCGGCGCGCGTTGATGGTGTGCATCCGATAAAGGTCTTTTTCCGCATCACCTTGCCGCTCATTCGGCCAGCTCTGATGGTTGCGATCATATTCAGAACGCTCGATGCCTTGCGCATATTTGATCTGATCTATGTGCTCACGCCCAATTCGAAGGCGACCAAGACCATGTCTGTGATCGCGCGTGAAAACCTAATTGATTTTGACAAATTCGCTTATGGCGCAGCGCAATCGACCATTTTATTCGCCATCATTGCCGTCTTTGTTTCAGCCTATATCTGGCTTGGGAAAGTTGATCTCGCTGGGGAGGGGGACCGATGAAATATTACGTCCAAGAAACTTGCTTTTATCTATTGGTGTTGATCATCGTTATCGCTTCAGTATTCCCATTTTATTACGCGATCATCACAAGCTTTAAAGCCGGCACTGCGCTATTTGAAGTCGATTATCTGCCCACGTCGTTCAACCTCGCAAATTACGCCGAAGTCTTTGCAAGTCCGAACTTCATTCGAAGCATTTTTAATTCCGTTTTCATCGCATCAGCGACCGTTGGCTTTGCCATGTTCTTAGCCATCACAGCATCTTATGCGTTAGCGCGTGTAAGGTTTCAGGGCCGCGGGCTTTTGTTGATGACAATCCTAGCTGTTTCGATGTTCCCGCAGATTGCGGTGCTTGCAGGATTGTTTGAACTCGTACGCTTTTTGGGTATTTTCAATAAGCCATGGGCGATGATTTTGAGCTACACCATTTTCACACTGCCATTTACGGTCTGGGTGCTCACAACCTTTATGCGCGATCTGCCAATGGAGATCGAAGAAGCCGCAATTGTTGATGGCGCAACCCCCTGGCAAATTATTACAAAAGTGTTTTTGCCGCTTTTATGGCCAGCATTGGTCACAACGGGATTGCTCGCCTTTATCGGCGCGTGGAACGAGTTTTTATTCGCGCTGACATTTACAGCGTCAGATACGCAAAGAACCGTACCTGTAGCCATCGCGCTATTGTCAGGATCGAGCGAATTTGAAACGCCTTGGGGCATGCTCATGGCAGCATCTGTGATCGTCACAGTGCCATTAATTATCCTCGTTTTAATATTTCAGAAAAAAATCGTAGCCGGTTTAACCGCTGGCGGTGTCAAAGGGTAACTGGAGGACATATGGCACAGATAAATTTAAAAGGTTTGCGAAAATCCTTCGGATCCGTGGAAGTTATCCATGGCATTGATCTTGAAATTCGCAAAGGTGAGTTCATGGTCTTCGTCGGCCCTTCAGGCTGCGGGAAATCAACGCTTTTACGGCTCATTGCTGGACTTGAAGAAATCTCCGCAGGTGATCTCGAATTTGATGAAAAACGCGTCAATAACGATGTTCCCGCAAAGCGTGGCATTGCAATGGTGTTTCAATCCTATGCGCTTTATCCGCATATGTCCGTGTATGACAATATGGCCTTTGGCATGAAGCTGGCAAAATCAAACCCAGGCGAGATCAAAGAACGCGTACATAATGCTGCAAAAATGCTGCAGATTGATCACCTTATGGATCGAAAGCCAAAACAGCTTTCAGGTGGACAGCGTCAGCGCGTTGCCATTGGACGCGCAATCGTTAGAGATCCGCGTGTATTCTTGTTTGATGAGCCATTATCCAATTTGGACGCAGCATTGCGTGTGGCCACACGGTTGGAAATCGCCAAGCTGCATCAGAATATGAAAGACGTAACCATGATTTACGTCACCCATGACCAAGTTGAAGCTATGACCTTGGCTGATCGGATATGCGTGCTGCGCGATGGCTTGGTGGAGCAAGTTGGAACGCCGGATGAGCTTTATGAAAAACCGGCATCGGTTTTTGTCGCCGGGTTTATCGGATCGCCAAAAATGAACCTGTTGCAAGGTGCATTCTCTCATGATTTTGACTGCACAACGGTTGGTATTCGTCCAGAGCATATCGAAATTCAAACCGATGGCGCTGCGAAATGGCGCGGAAAAGTCGTTCACACAGAAAATCTGGGTTCAGATAGCTTCATATTTGTCGATATCGGCCACACAGAGCCCGTGATTGTCAGACAAATCGGCAGCCATCGCATTCCAGTAGGCACCGAAATTGGGATTAGCCCCATTGATCAACATATTCACCGATTTGATGAAAATGATCAGATAATCGGTTAAACATCATTCTAACACTTATAATTATAGGAATCATAAGATGACGAAAATTGTACTCGTCGGGGCTGGTAGCCTCCAATTTGGCATTGGCATGCTGGGAGATTTATTTCAAAGCCCACATATGTCTGGCTCTGAGGTCATATTGCATGACATTAACTTAGAAGCTGCCAAGCGCACGTTGAAAGTGGCACAGGAATATGTCGCATCCAATAATTTGGATTTTTCGCTTTCTGCAACGGTTGATCTAAAGCCTGCGCTTAAAGACGCGCAATTTGTCGTTATTTCCATTGAAGTAGGTGACAGATTTGCCCTTTGGGATCAGGATTGGAAAATCCCGCATCAATACGGGTTCAAGCAGATTTATGGCGAAAATGGTGGCCCGGGCGGTTTGTTCCACTCACTGCGCATTATCCCACCAATCTTGGATATCTGCCAGCAGGTGATGGATATCTGCCCAGATGCGACGGTGTTTAACTATTCAAATCCAATGAGCCGTATCTGCACGACCGTTCACCGCAAATTCCCTGAGTTAAAATTCGTTGGCATGTGCCACGAAATCGTTTCGCTCGAACGGCACCTTGCCCCATTATTGGGTGTTGAACGCTCCGATATCCGCTATCGCGCGGGCGGGTTGAATCATTTCTCCGTCATGACTGATGTGTCCTACACCAAGGATGGCTCAGACGCATATCCTGATGTTTTGGAGAAGGCAGAAGCTTATTTCTCGCAAAAACCTGGTTATTCAGAAGTTTTAAATGCGTCCCGCAAATCCGGTAAATCAATTGAAACCGAAGGCTGGATGGATGTCGATCTCAGCCATATCGATGCCATTCGTCCTTGGTCGGATCGTTGGTTATTTGCCAAGATCTTGGAAAAATTCAAAGCGCTGCCAATCACGTATGACAGCCATTTTGGTGAATATATCCAATGGGCGCATGATTGCGCTGATCATCAGGGCATTTTGGACTTTTACACCTATTACCGCAACTTCTTGGGGCTAACTGAACCGGCCATTGAACCGGTATTAAAAGAGCGCGTTGTGCCCATCATGGAAGCATTGTTAGGTGCGCCAACATATGAAGAGGGTGCCGTGAATATTCCAAATAACGGCTTTATTCCAAATCTGCCAGATTGGATATGTGTTGAAGTACCAGCCAATATTGATGAAAAAGGCATTCATGGCATTGCCGTCGATATCCCCGTTGGGATCCGTGGATTGTTGAGCAACCAGATCGGTATTCATGAACTCACGGCCGAGGCGATTTTGCAAGAAAGCCGCGATCTCGTCATTCAAGCCATGCTGGTTGATCCAACAGTGATACAGTCCAAAGGGGTCACAGAGCTGGTCGATCACATGATTGCCGAGCAATCACCGTGGCTTGATTATTTAAAATAATAAGCTGTGAAATTACGAAGTCGGCAATCTGCCGGCTTCACTTTCGATGATCTAACATGTTACATTTGGCTTGAAGTTGATTGCGCAATCCTGCAATTATTGAAGCAATCGGGCATAGTAGCTTTGTGTGTTTGCAACGTGAATACGCAGCAATTGTGTCAGTTCTTGAACATCTGCAATGCGGATCGCTTCCACCAATTTGCGATGCTCCTGAATAGAGTTTTGCTGGTGATCATCTTCGCGCCCAAACCGTGTGCGAAGCGCTTCAAATTTCGAACTCACGCGTTCCAGATAAATTTCCAAAAGTAAATCACTGTCAGAAAGTTCAAAGAAGAGAGCGTGAAGCTGCGTATCAAGATCTAAATATTGAGCGCGGTCAGCTGCCTGATGCGCATCTTCCATTTTAGCTAAAATATCAGCGCTTTTTTCTGCCAATTCATCCGGTGCACGCAGCAATGCCAATGTGACCGCTTCAATTTCAAGGGCTGCGCGCAATTCGCACAAGGCGCGCAGCTCCCGCAATGTGAGGTGAAACACATAAGTGCCAGATTGAGGTTTTGTGAGAAGCAGACCCGCAGCGGTTAGTTTTTGAATGGCCGCTCTGATCGGCGCTTTGCCGATATCGTATGCTTCAGCCAACTGCGCTTCTGAGATTTTTTGGCCCAAACTCAAACGATCTTCGATGATATCTGATTTGATGCGTTCAAAGACGGTGTCTTGAACCAATTGTGCGCCCCGGGCTCTCGGCATAGATATCATCCTGTTCAAATTGAACTTCGATCTAACATATTCGCTGGAAATATAAAACTCTACCAGCGATTAACCCAGTTTGGCGATTTGCCACCTGATAGCGCAATACGCATTTGTTCAGCTGCTGATGCCTGAAGTGCAACGACTGAATCCTCAGAATACCAAGCATTATGGTCAGATAATAGTGTTCGAGGTGCTGCGAGTAATGGATTATCGATGTTAAGTGGTTCGACCTCAAACACATCAAGACCCGCGCCAAATAAATGCCCGCTGGTCAGGACTTTGGCCAGCGCATATTCATCCACAATACCACCGCGCGAAACATTGATGAGAATGGCATTTGGGCGCATCTTCAATAATAATCGATGATCCAACATATGTTTTGTGCTGGGTGTAAGCGGTGCATGAATGCTTAAAACATCACTATTTTCACACAATTCCTCAAGTGAAACAGCTTGAACTGAGTGCGCTGATAACAACTCAGAAGGCGCATAAGGATCGTAGACCAAAGTTTGTTTAAATCCCAAAGCGCGAAATTTTCTATCCACTTGTTGCGCAATACGACCATAGCCGATAAGGCCGAGCGTTGCATTTCGGCGACCAGGTATAAGGTCAGCTTGTCCGCCGCCCCATCTTCCTTTTCGCACATCGCGATCGCGGGAGGAGACCTTTCGGTTAAGAGCAAGATAAAAAGCAAGCGCCTGATCACTGACTTCGTGTTCTGCGCCATAATCAGTAACATTTAGCACAGCGATTTTGCGTTTCGTGGCGGCTTCAATGTCGATATTATCATAACCAATGCCATATCGAACAATCGCCTTAAGATTGGGGGCGGCGTCCATTATCTGCGATGTCACATCCGCTTGCCGCACAAAAATGCCAAGGGGGTTCACATCCTCAAGGGCTTTGTTGGTTGCATCACTGCTTTGAACAGGAACAACATTGACACCTAAATCGGCCAGCGCCTGATTTTCAATTTCGTAACTGGAATATCCAGGCTCAAGCACAGCAACATTTCCAAGCATAACTCATTCTCCTCCAAACTAACATGTTAGTTATAGGAAGAGCTTGAAAATGTAAATGCTATTTTATGCGTCGAGAGAAAGTGGAAGTGCGTTGGTCTTTTTAGCCACATCAATGACCACCGAGCTTTCAATCTCTTTCACCGCGGGCAGCGTTACCAAACGCTTATGCAAAAGATGATGATAATGATCGATATCGCGCACAACAATGTGCAAGTCGTAATCGAACGCACCCATCAGCAGCACAGCATATTGAATTTCTGGTATTGCCAATATTTCGCGGCGAAAATCTTCAAGCGCGGATCCATCATGTTTATCAAGCTTCACCCGCGCCACGATAATGGCATTAAACCCAAGCTTTCTGCGGTCTAAATCCACCATCTTACCTCGGATAATACCGGCTTTTTGCAATTGGATAATGCGGCGAGAGCAGGGCGATTGAGATATGCCTGCTTGCTCGGCAATCTGCGAAACCGACAGATTACCATCGTTTTGCATCGCTCGGAGGATTCTTAGATCAGCTTCATCAAGTTTATGCATGAATTTCCTCGTAATTACGTAATTATTAGCTCAATTATGCAAATTAATTGAATAATGGCCATAAATCAAATCAAATTCCCGCGAAAGCCATGGCACAATTCTGAATGTGAAATTTTGACCAGGAAGGAGATTGAATTTGGTTGATATCGTCACTTGCGGAGCAAAACGGTTACCAATCGGTGTTTTCGGCGTAACTTGTGCTGCCGAAAATTCAATCTCGCGCGATCATCACAACAATCTCCAATATTTCTCACCGCTGACCTTCTCCAACACCAAGCTAAACGGAGAAACCCTCCGTTTGGAAACTGCCACAAGGATGCAAGCCAAATGACCCAAACGCCCAAGCTTACATTTCCAGAACCACCAGCCAGGCCTGATGAAGTGCCTGATTTTTCCAATATTAAAATCAGCGAACCGGGTGCAGTTGGCGTTCCTGATTTTGGATTTGAAGCAAAGAACGGGCGGGAATATGCCAATGGCCTCATCCGTGTGATGGATAAAGATGGTAACGCCGTTGGCCCTTGGGCAGAGTTAATAAAAGACGTTTCAGTTGATGATCTTCGTCAGGGTATGCGCGATGTGCTCAAAATGCGTGCCATTGATCGACGTATGATTACCGCCCAACGTCAGGGCAAAACCTCGTTTTACATGCAATGCACAGGCGAAGAGGCAATTGGGTGCGGATTTCAGCGTCAGCTTGAAAAAGGCGACATGAATTTCCCAACCTATCGACAGCAAACGCTATTAATTGGCGCCGATTATCCATTACGCGATCTCTTTGGTCAGCTTTATTCCAATGAATTGGACCCGATGGAAGGGCGCCAGCTGCCGGTTCTTCATTCAGCGCGCGATTATGGTTTCTTCACAATTTCCGGCAATTTGGGCACGCAATATATTCAGGCTGTGGGTTGGAGCATGGCCAATGCTTTAACTGGTGATGGTAAAATAGCCGCCGCATGGATTGGCGATGGTGCGACGGCATCCAATGACTTCCATTCAGCATTATTATGTGCCTCCGTTTATCAACCACCGGTGATCTTAAACATCGTCAATAACCAATGGGCAATCTCGACCTATACCGGTGTAGCGGCAGGTAAATCCCGCACTTATGCATCTCGCGCACGTGGCTATGGTATTCCGGCTTTACGCGTTGATGGCAATGATTATTTGGCTGTTGTCGCTGTATCAAAATGGGCAATTGAACGCACGCGCAAAGGTTATGGACCCATAGCGATTGAATGGTTCACCTATCGCGCCGCTGCACATTCAACCTCAGATGATCCCGGCGCTTATCGACCGAAAGATGAAGCGCAATCCTGGCCATTGGGTGATCCTGTCGAGCGCTTAAAGAAACATCTCATCTCATTAGATGAATGGTCTGAGGAACGTCATATTCAGCTTGAAGCGGAATTATTGGATGAAGTCACCAGTGTTCAAAAAGAAGTTGAAGCTCATGGCACGCTTGTCAACGAGCAGCGCCTGTCTCCAACGGTGATGTTCAAAGGTGTTTACGCCGATATGCCTGAACATCTCAAACGGCAACGCCAGGAAATGGGAGCGTAATCATGGCTAATATGACAATGATCGAAGCTCTGCGCGATGCCATGGATGTGAAGCTTGCCGATGATCCGTCGGTGGTCGTGTTCGGGCAGGATGTTGGCTATTTCGGCGGTGTGTTCCGCTGCACCAGCGGACTACAGGCTAAATATGGCAATGAGCGCGTGTTTGATACGCCCATCAATGAGAGCGCAATTGCTGGCATGGCCATTGGTATGGCAGCACACGGCATGCGGCCATGCGTGGAAGTGCAGTTCGCTGATTATATGTTCCCAGCCTATGATCAGATCACACAGGAAGCCGCGCGTTTAAGGTTCCGCTCCAATGAGCAATTCACCTGCCCAATGGTGATCCGTATGCCAACAGGTGGCGGCATTTTTGGCGGCCAAACCCACAGCCAAAGCCCAGAGGCATTGTTCACCCATGTGGCGGGTTTAAAAACGGTGATCCCATCTAATCCTTATGACGCAAAAGGCATGCTGATTGCCGCCATTGAGGATCCGGATCCGGTGATCTTTCTAGAACCTAAACGCTTATATAACGGTCCATTTTATGGGGATCACAGCGGTAAATCGCTCGGTTGGGGTCAGCATCCTGATGGTGAAGTGCCCGAAGGTCATTACACAGTTCCTATCGGCAAAGCCAAAGTTTGCCGTGAAGGTAATGATGTGACAATTCTAAGCTATGGCACGATGGTCTACATCGCAGAAGCTGCGGTCAAGCAAGCCAATATCGATGCTGAGATTATTGATTTGAGAAGCTTATTGCCGCTTGATTTAGAAACCATAAAACAATCCGTTGAGAAAACCGGACGATGTGTTGTTGTTCATGAAGCAACACGCACCAGCGGCTTTGGTGCAGAACTCATCGCTGAAGTTCAAGAGGCATGTTTCTGGCATCTAAAATCACCGCTTGAACGTGTGACCGGATGGGACGCACCTTATCCGCATGCCGCTGAATGGGATTATTTCCCCGGACCTGACAGAGTGGAACGTGCACTCGTTAAAGCGATGGAGGCATAAGTGAATATTCTAGCTATTAAATTGCCAGATGTTGGCGAAGGTATCACCCAAGCCGAACTCGTTGAATGGAACGTAAAAGTCGGCGATTTTGTCCGCGAGGACGATATCATCGCAGCTGTGATGACGGATAAAGCAACCGTTGAAATTCCATGTCTTTATGATGGTACGATTGTGCAAACCAATGGAGACATCGGCGACAGCTTAGCCATTGGTTCCGATCTTGTGCTGATTGAAACGGAAGCCGAAGGGGCAAGCGTTGAACCCGATGAAGTCGAGCAATCAACACCTGAACCCGCTGTCGTAGAAGAGGTTAAAAAGCCTGCACCAGCCGCCGAAAAGGTTGTGTCGGTGGTTGAAAAACAAGCCTCCACGCCATCTACCTCAGCGCCTGCTATGCCGCGTGCGGAAGGCGCGCCTGTATTGGCGTCCCCCGCACTTCGAGCCCGAGCACGCAATAGCGGGATTGATTTACGCCTCGTGCACGGAACAGGCCCCGCAGGGCGCATCACCGATGCTGATCTTGATCAATATGCGCAAAGCCCGTCGCAACAAAATGGCAGTGCGAATGGATCAGGCAAGGCAAAACGCGAAGGCACGGAAGAGATTAAAGTCATCGGCATGCGACGCAAAATTGCCGAACGCATGTCCAAAGCCAATGCCAATGTACCGCATATCACAGTGGTCGAAGAGGTGGATGTCACAGCGCTTGAAGATCTCCGCGCCAAGCTCAATTCAGAACGCGGTGATAAACCAAAGCTTACGATTTTGCCGATCCTGTCGGCAGCCTTAAGCAGAGCGGTTTATGACCATCCTGAAATGAATGCGCATTATTATGATGAGAAAGGCGTGGTGATCCGCCATGCCCCCGTTCACATCGGAATTGCGACCATGACGGATGCTGGATTGATGGTGCCCGTTTTACGTCATGCGGAGGCCAAATGTTTGTTTGAAGCTGCGCAAGATATCCAAGATATTGCTGATGCGGCACGCAAAGGATCAGCAAATCGAGAGCAATTATCTGGTTCCACCATCACAATCTCATCGCTCGGCCCATTGGGCGCGATTGTCACAACACCGATTATCAATCTGCCGGAAGTTGCGATTGTTGGCGTGAACAAAATCGCCATTCGCCCTGTATGGGAGGGCGATCAATTTGTTCCGCGTAAGATGATGAACATCTCCGCCAGTTTTGATCACCGCATCATCGATGGCTGGGATGCAGCGGTCTTTGTGCAAAAGATTAAATCGCTCCTTGAAACCCCAGCACTAATTTTTGTCGAGGCTTAATCATGAAACGAGAACAATGCAAAGTTTTGATTATTGGCGCGGGACCGGGCGGATATGTGTGTGGTATACGCGCTGGTCAATTGGGATTGGATACGATTGTGGTTGAAGGCGAAAAACCCGGTGGCACATGCTTAAATGTCGGGTGTATCCCATCAAAAGCGCTTATTCATGCCGCTGACGAATTTCATAAAGCGAAAACATTTCGAGGGGATAACAAGCTGGGTATTTCGCTGTTAAACCCTGAAATCGATTTTGTTAAAACGCAAAAGTGGAAAGATGGGATTGCCACAAAACTAAATACCGGCGTGACGGGGCTTTTAAAGAAAGCCAAAACGCGCCTGATTCAAGGCAATGCCTCCATCATTGATGGCAAGACGGTAAAAGTTGTGACGAGCGAGGGTGAACAAATCATCGAATGCGAACATCTCGTGCTCGCAACGGGATCTTCACCCATGGAACTGCCGTCTTTGCCTTTTAGTGATCACGTCATCTCGTCCACCGAAGCTCTCTCTCTTACAGATGTTCCAAAAGATCTCGCAATTGTTGGCGGCGGCTATATAGGTCTTGAAATTGGTACTGCCATGGCAAAGCTTGGCGCAAATGTCACCATCGTGGAAATGGATCAGCAGATCCTCCCGCAATATGATGCTGATCTCGTCAAACCCGTCACGGATCGCCTAAAGAAGCTTGGTGTTACATTGCATTTAGGGGCAAAAGCTGAAGGTGTTACCACCGACGGTGCGCTAAAGATTAGTACAAGCGAAGGCATGCAAGAAATCGCGGCAGATAAGATCCTGGTTACAATTGGTCGTGCACCAAATATCAAAGGGTTCGGCGTTGAAGATCTCGATCTTAAAATGGAT
Organism: Rhizobiaceae bacterium; assembly: GCA_017644105.1. Lineage (GTDB taxonomy): Bacteria > Pseudomonadota > Alphaproteobacteria > Rhizobiales > Rhizobiaceae > Lentilitoribacter. Next base: position 33,353 of record JAEPMD010000019.1, read on the forward strand.
GGTCGTCACATTGCGATTAATGATGTTTGCGCGACCTCTATGCGCAATGTCTTTGCGATTGGTGATATTACCGGCGATCCCATGTTAGCGCATCGCGCCATGGCACAAGGTGTCATCGTTGCAGAGCATATTGCTGGTAAACCGAGCGTTTGGGATAAACGCGCAGTGCCAGCGGTGTGTTTTACCGATCCTGAGATTGTTACCGTTGGTCAATTGCCAAGCGCGGAGACAAAAACTGCCATGTTCCCATTTGCCGCCAATGGTCGCGCCATGACCATGGAACGCGAAGATGGTTTTGTGCGGGTGGTTTATGATGCGGATAGCGAATTGGTTTTAGGCCTGCAGGCGGTGGGAAATGGTGTGTCTGAACTTGCCGGTGAGTTCGCACTGGGAATAGAAATGTGTGCGACACTCACCGATATTGCTGACACGATCCATGCGCATCCCACACTGGGAGAGACAGTGCAGGAAACTGCGCATTTAGCCTTGGGTCATGCTTTGCATATTTAAGCCGCGAGTTCCGCTGGCGGTTCTTTCGCACCAGTCATAAAGGCAACCGCGTCAGACATTGTGTAATCCTTTGGATCAATCACACAAATGCGTTTGCCCAAGCGATGGATGTGAATGCGGTCAGCGACCTCAAATACATGTGGCATGTTGTGACTGATCAAAATGATCGGAATGCCGCGAGATTTCACATCTTGGATAAGTTCAAGCACGCGGCGGGATTCTTTCACGCCCAAAGCAGCCGTTGGCTCATCCAAAATGATCACTTTTGATCCAAAGGCGGCTGCGCGGGCAACCGCAACACCTTGCCTTTGACCACCAGACAATGTTTCCACAGCCTGATTAATGTTCTGAATGGTCATGAGGCCGAGTTCAGACAATTTATCGCGCGCCAGCTGTTCCATTTTTGCACGATCCAGCTTGCGGAACACAGTACCAAGAATGCCAGGCTTGCGGATTTCGCGACCCATAAACATATTATCAGCAATCGAGAGAGCAGGGGACATGGCAAGCGTTTGATAGACGGTTTCAATACCGCGATCTCGCGCTTGTAAAGGAGAGGCGAAGGAGACTTTTTCACCCTCTAGATATATATCCCCTTCATCGGGTTGAACCGCGCCAGACACCGCTTTGATTAAAGTCGATTTACCTGCACCATTGTCGCCGATAACAGCCAAAATTTCGCCTGGCATCAATTCGAAGTCGCAATGATCAAGCGCCGTTACACGCCCATATTTTTTAACGAGATTATGTGCTTTCAGAATAGGTTCCATTATGCTGCGACCTTTCTAATCCATTGATCAATTGCAACCGCACCAATAATCAGCGCGCCGATGAGTAAATAAGTCCATTGTGCATCTGCGCCCAACAGTCTGAGCCCGAGTGTGAACACACCCACGATCAGGGCGCCAAATAGCATGCCAAGGATTGAACCACGGCCGCCAAAGAGCGATATCCCGCCTATCACCACGGCTGTGATCGATTCAATATTAGCAAGCTGACCCGATGTTGGAGAGACCGAACCAATGCGGCCAATCAATGCCCAGCCGGCAAAAGCGCAAATGAGGCCCGCAAGGGTGTAAACCGAGATCAACGTGCGCTTGACCTGAACGCCGGACAATTCAGCAGCTTCTGGATCATCGCCAACTGCATAGACATGCCGTCCCCATGCGGTGTGTCTGAGTGCATAGGCGAGCGCCAACACCAACGCGACAAGGAATATGACGCCAATGGTGAAGGTTGCGCCACCTCGACCAGCCTCATCAGCGCCAATTTTAAACTTCCAGCCAAACATTTGTAAGAGAGAAGCATTTTGCTCGATCTCTTTGCTTCGAATGGTTTCATTGGCTGAATAAAGGAAATTTGCTGCGAGAATAATTTGCCACATGCCGAGTGTGACAATGAAGGGTGGTAATTTGAGAACGGCGACAAAAACGCCATTGATATAGCCGCAGATTGTCCCACACAGCAGTCCGCAGATAATTGACAATTCAACCGGAAGACCGTAGCGGAATGTAAATTGTCCCATCACGACCGAGGATAAAACCATGATCGCCCCGACGGATAGATCAATACCCGCTGTTAAAATAACGATCGATTGCGCTGCGCCCACAATGCCGACAATTGCCACCTGTTGAAGGATCAACGTCAAAGCAAAGGCTGAGAAAAACTTTGTCCCCAATAAGATGCCGAAAATGGCGATGGAAATCACCAGAACAATCAGCGGCACCAATGCCGGGTTTTCATGAAGCCGATGCTGAAAAGTCGCTACGAATCCGCGATGCTGTTGTGAAAAGTCAGCTACCTGATCCGAACTATCAGATAAAACTTCCTCAAATTTCTGAGCAGCCATGAAGACCTCCCCGATCTCAATTTAAGTCTCAAAATAAGGGCGACCGATAAGGTCGCCCCGTAAGGTTTGCGATTTACGTGTTGAAGGTCAACCCCAGCAGAGGTTTTTACCTTCAGCAACGGAAATGGAGTCAACGCCATCCGCAGGCTGATCCGTCACAAGCGCAACGCCTGTGTCAAAGAAGTCTTTGCCTGGGGTAGGGGCTGGTTTTGTCCCATCTTTCGCCCATGCGGCAATGGCTTCGATACCAAGAGATGCCATGAGCAGCGGATATTGCTGAGATGTCGCGCCGATCACGCCATCAGCAATGTTATCCACACCTGGGCAACCACCATCAACGGAGACGATCAATACATCATTTTCACGACCAATTGCTTTCAGCGCTTCATAAGCACCTGCTGCTGCTGGCTCGTTAATTGTGTAGACCACATTGATGTCTTGATCTTTGGCAAGAAGGTTTTCCATCGCTTTGCGGCCGCCTTCTTCGTTGCCAGCAGTCACATCATGACCGACAATTCTTGGATCGGTTTCATCACCCCATTTGTTTGGGTCACCAAGATCAATACCAAAACCTTGCAAGAAACCCTGATCGCGCAGAACACCCACAGATGGCTGGCTTACTGCCAAGTCCAACATAGCGATTTTAGCGTCTTTTGCGGCATCACCAAGTGACGCTGCAGCCTATTTACCGATCAATTCGCCCGCAAGGAAGTTGTCAGTCGCAAATGTTGCATCCGCTGCATCAATTGGCTCCAGCGGTGTATCAAGGGCAATCACAACAAGACCAGCATCACGTGCTTGCTCAACGGAAGAGACGATAGATGATGTATCAGACGCTGTAAGCAAGATACCTTTTGCACCGTCTGCGATGCAGGTTTCAATCGCTGCCACTTGTGTTTCATGGTCGCCATCAACCTTACCAGCAAAGCTTTTGAGTGTAATGCCAAGCTCTTCAGCTTTGGCCGTTGCACCTTCCTTCATTTTCACAAAAAATGGGTTGGTGTCGGTTTTTGTAATTAAGCAAGCTGTGATTCCGTGACCGTCAGCTGATGCCGGTGCGATCGCAGCAGTAGACGCAGCGAGCGACAATGCTAGAGCTGCAAAAATAGATTTCTTCATAGATTCCTCCCTAGTGCTCCGAACGACCAAATGGGCCAGAATTCCGAGCTGTTTAAATGTCAACGCTAACTTTCATAATAGAAGACTTGTGCGCTTGTCAATAAATAAATAAAGTTGATTTATTAATTAAATATGGCATCTTTTAACTTTGAAGAGTTTTGTATAAAAGAGATCGCATGGACATGCCAAAGATCAGATCATTAAGCGGAGGGGCGAACCAAAGTGGTCTCAGAGACTACAATGAACGCCTATTGCTTTCTATGCTTTTGCGCAACGGACCGATGCCGGGAAGTGACCTTGCACGGCTCGCTGGCTTGTCGTCTCAAACGGTTTCGGTGATCCTTCGTAAGCTGGAAAATGATGGTTTGCTTGAGAGAGGGGAGCCGCAACGCGGTGGCCGTGTTGGTAAGCCATCGGTTCCTATGGGGCTGGCGCCAAAAGGCGTGTTGTCATTTGGTCTTAAAATTGGACGGCGCAGTTCGGAGCTGATCCTCATTGGCTTCACCGGCATGATCATCGATCAAATTAGCATTAATTATGCGGCGCCGATGCCAGAAGAAATCTTCAGCTTCTTGACCGAGGGCATAGATAAATTGTTGCAGGATTTATCGGAGGCCGAACGGTCGCGTATTTGCGGAATAGGCATTGCCGCTCCCTTTGAGCTAACCAATTCCTATAAACAGCAGGATAATATCTACGAGGATTTTGCGGCTTGGAGCGATGTAAACCTAGTCGAAGAAATCGCCAATCTCACCAATTTGCCTATCCATCCGGCCAATGATGCGACGGCGGCATGTAAAGCAGAACACGTATATGGCCGCGGCAAAGAGTTCCGCGATTACGCTTATTTCTTTATTGCCGCTTATATTGGCGGCGGCGTGGTTTTAAATCATTCGGTATTTGAAGGCCATCAGGGCAATGCCGGGGCATTGGGATCACTGCGCAGTATTGGTCCAAACGGTGAAAGCCGCCAATTGATTGATATTGCTTCGCTTCATCTTTTAGAAAAACGGCTGGAGCAAGTGGATATTGATCCGAAAATCTTGTGGGATTCGCCGCAGGATTGGTCAAGCATTTCAAGATATGTTGAGCAATGGATTGGTCAAACCGCGCAGGAACTTGCCAAGGCTGCTTTATCAACATGCTCCGTAATTGATTTTGAAGCCATTGTGATTGATGGATCCTTCCCGGCGGATGTGCGCGATGAATTGGTTGAGCGGACGCGGCGATATCTTGCCAACCAAGACGTGAGAGGCCTCATTCGTCCGCTGACTGAAGCAGGCAGTATTGGCCGCGACGCGCGTGCCATTGGCGCTGCAAGTGGGCCGATCTTTGCGCAATTCTTCCTCAATACCAATGTCGGTTTGGTACAGATTTAATTGGCTTAACAATGAGGCTAGCGGCTCGCGACAAAAATGCCGGCGCCCACCATAAGCCCACCTGCAATCTTATTAATGAATTTCAGTTGGGATAAATCACTGAATGCCTTTTTTGCTTTAAGCGCGAGTATCACGTGACCGCCGATGACCAGTATTTCGATGATTGTTATCAAAACCAGTATGACTAGAATATCGGTTAACGTAAATGTACGAATACCAAATATGCCGGGAAGAAGAGCCAGATAAAAAAATGGCATTTTTGGATTGCTGATATTGAGTATAAAGCCAGTTAAAAATACATTTAAGCTAGAGCCTGTGACAACATTGGGACGAATGTTAAAAGACGCGCGCCAAGTTGAAACTCCCATATAAATTAGATAGCCCGCGCCGAGATATTGCAAGAAAGACAAATTCGTATTTAAAAAATTGCCAATGGCGCTAAACCCGGCTGTTGCCAACAAGACGAAGCAATAAATGCTGGCAACGACCCCAGATCCATAGGCAATACCAGAAGTAGCGCCATGTGAGAGTGTCTTGGAAAAAATAGTTACATTGTCCGGGCCAGGGCTTGCAGCAAATATCGCAAATGCTGCACAAAATGTTACGACAGTTTGTAGATCCACTGCTTAGTTCCTAGATTCGTTTAAGATGTAGTATCATTCAAATACAACTATTTGTCGATGGTTCTTTTTCGTTTTTCACTTACGCAACGACGTCGGTGTAATCCCAAATTCGGCCTTAAACGCACGGGTCATGGCGCTGGCATTTTCATAGCCGCAGCGCACCGCAATTTCACTGATCGCAAGGGTGGATCCTAAGATTTGAAGACGGGCGAAATTTAGCCTTTTGTGGCGATAAACCTGATGCGGTGTCGCACCAAATTCGCTTAAGAATTTTCGCTGCAATTTCTTCTGATCGACGTCGAGTTTTACCGCGATCTGCGAAACCGAAAGCGGTTCTTCGATATGTTCATCCATGATCTGAAGGCACTCATGAACCAGTGAGATTTTCGACTCAAATTCAATGCCTTGCGGTTCATCCTTCAATTGATGAAGGAAGAAGCTTTCAACATCTTGCCGTGCCGATTCGCCAAAATGTTCGGCAATTAATGCAGCAGCAAGATCAAAGGCCGCCATGGCACCCCCACAGGTAATGCAATTGTCTGCTTTTACATAGCGGGCATTGACGACCTTGGTCTTGAGAAATTTCTCTGCAAAACTATCGAGCAATTCCCGGTGGATTGTGGCTTCCTTACCATCCAATAATCCTGCTGAGGCGAGCAACCACGAACCCGTATCCAATCCAGCAATAGCCTTTGTTTTTGTGGAGAGCTGCTTGAGGCCACGGGTAATTTTGGCATTTGCCAATCGATCATAATTATAGCTTGCCACAACAAAAAGATAATCGGATTGGAAATTCTCCAATTCTACTTTCTTAGTTGTGATCTCTAAACCGCTGGATGAGGTGATTGTCCCGCCGTCCAGGCTTAAAAACCGCCAATTATAAAGCGGCTTTTGCGCCATGAAATTGAGTGCGCGAAACGGTTCCACCGAATTAGCAAGGCAATGGTTGGAAAATTCATCAAAGATGAGAACAGCAATATCAATGCATTTTGGTTGCGTTTTTGTCCATTTAAGCATGATTATGTCTACTATGGCATATAAGCGTTTGGCAAGTTTTGCCAACCTGTTTGCGGGAGAAATTGGAGACCGCCATGCCATTACAAACGAACAAAGACGTATTCATCACTTGCGCTGTAACTGGTTCAGGTGGAACGCAAGATCGCAGCCCGCATGTGCCAAGAAGCCCTGAGCAGATCGCGCAATCAGCGATATTAGCGGCAAAAGCAGGTGCTGCCATTGTCCATTGTCATGTTCGCGACCCTGAAACTGGCGCACCGTCGCGTGAAGGAAAGCTCTATCGCGAAGTCACAGAGCGCATTCGAGATGCAGATGTTGATGTCATTCTCAATTTGACTGCTGGCATGGGTGGTGATTTGGTGTTTGGATCGTCCGACGCGCCATTACCCTTGTCTAAAGGTACAGATATGGCCGGCGCAAAAGAGCGCGTCGCACATATCGCAGACTGTCTGCCGGAAATTTGCACACTTGATTGCGGCACCATGAATTTTGCCGAAGCCGATTATGTCATGACCAATACACCCGGCATGTTAAGGGCCATGGGTGCCATGATGGAAGAATTAAACGTCAAGCCTGAAATCGAGGCCTTTGATACAGGGCATTTATGGCTCGCAAAACAATTGGTCGAAGAGGGCACGCTTTCATCTCCTGCACTGGTCCAATTATGCATGGGCATCCCATGGGGTGCGCCAGATGATCTCAATACATTTATGGCTATGGTCAATAACGTGCCGCAAGATTGGAATTGGTCGGCTTTTTCTATTGGCCGCAATGAAATGCCCTTTGTCGCGGCTTCAGTGCTCGCCGGTGGCAATGTCCGCGTCGGATTGGAAGATAATCTATGGCTGGCCAAAGGCGAGCTTGCCACCAATGAAGCGCTTGTTGAACGTGCTGTGACAATCATTGAAGCTATGGGGTCCAACATTATGGGTCCTGCTGCTGTTCGCGAGAAACTCAATCTCACCAAACAGGCGCCGCGCTCATGAGTAATCCAACAAAAATAGCCGCGATTATAGGCGGCGGTGTGATCGGCGGCGGATGGGTCGCACGGTTTTTGCTGGCCGGATGGGATGTTAAACTCTTTGATCCTGATCCTGAAGCGCCGCGCAAGGTGGGTGAAGTCTTAGACAATGCACGGCGCTCTCTGCCTGCGCTTTATGATGTGAAACTGCCTGACGAGGGGCAACTTACATTTGCGTCTTCGATCAAAGAAGCCGTTTCAGATGCATCCTGGATCCAGGAAAGCGTGCCTGAGCGATTGGACATTAAACATCGGATTTTCGGCGAGATCCAAGCCCATTGCGCACAAGATGCGTTGATCGGATCGTCAACATCAGGTTTTAAGCCATCCGAACTTTCAAGCGAGAGTGAGAATAAGTCCGCGATCTTTGTCGCGCACCCCTTTAACCCGGTTTATCTGGTTCCCGTGGTCGAATTGGTCGGGGATGCTCAAACACTCGATCGCGCAAGTGATATTCTCGATCAAATCCTGATGAAGCCCATCAAAGTGAAAAAGGAAATCGATGCCCATGTGGCCGATCGGTTGCTCGAAGCTGTGTGGCGTGAAGCTTTGTGGCTGGTCAATGATGATATCGCAACGACCGAGGAAATCGACGACATTATCCGATATGGCTTTGGCCTGCGCTGGGCGCAGATGGGCCTGTTTGAAACTTACCGCATTGCTGGTGGTGAAGCAGGTATGGCGCATTTCATCGAGCAATTTGGACCCTGTCTTGAATGGCCATGGACCAAGCTCATGGATGTGCCCGAATTAACCGATGAATTGGTCGATAAAATCGCCAGCCAATCAGATGCGCAATCAGGCAAATATTCAATCCGCGCATTAGAGCAAATTCGCGATAATAATTTGGTCGCCATGATGCGGGCATTAAAAACCCAAAACTGGGGTGCCGGTGCTTTGCTCAATCATGCAGATAAACAGCTCAAATCCGCAAATTCTGCTAATACCGGTGAACAATTGGAAACCGTGCGCCGCGTCGTGCCGGTCGATTGGACCGATTATAACGGGCATATGAATGAAGGGCGATATGGCCAAGTCTTTTCAGATGCAGCAGATTTCATAATCGAGTTCATTGGCGCGGATGAAGATTACATCAAATCGGGCCTTAGCTATTTTACCGCTGAAACCAATACGAATTTCTTGCAGGAATGTCATGCAGGGGACGAATTTTATGTTCAGACCGGTGTTCTATTAGCGGAAGGCAAGAAACTAAAGCTTCTGCATGAGATGAAATCCTCAGATGGTGAAACGCTCGCCACTTGTACGCAATTTCTGCTTCATGTTGATCTCAACACACGTAAATCATGCCCGCCTGAAGCGTATATTCTTAAAAATCTCGAAGCGCTGCGTACCAACTACGCGGTGGCTGATGAACAAGGGGAGGCATGATGATGAATTTTGGTCTTTCGCAAACACAAGAGATGATTGTTTCCACCGTTCGAGATTTTGTTGAGCAGGAAATCTATCCGCATGAAGATTTGGTAGAGCAAACGGGCGGAGTGCCGGACGAGATTGCTCATGAGATCAAACAAAAATGCATCGATCTAGGTTTTTACGCGTCAAATTTCCCCGAAAGTGTCGGCGGTGCAGGGCTCTCGCATGTCGACTTCGCACTTGTCGAACGTGAGCTTGGTCGCGGCTCTATGGCGCTGACGCATTTCTTTGGCAGGCCGCAAAATATCCTTATGGCTTGTAAAGACGATCAGATCGAACGCTATCTTCTCCCTGCTGTGCGGGGCGAAAAAATGGATGCGCTTGCCATGACAGAACCTGACGCAGGTTCTGATGTACGCGGGATGAAATGCGCTGCAAAACGCGATGGCGGCGATTGGTTGATAAATGGCACCAAACATTTCATCTCAGGTGCGGAACATGCTGATTTCATCATCGTGTTTATTGCAACCGGCGAAGATGATACCCCGCATGGCCCGAAAAAGCGGATCACAACCTTTCTCGTAGATCGCGGCACACCAGGTTTTACCATTCGCGAAGGCTATAAATCGGTCTCCCATCGCGGTTATAAAAACATGATTTTGGAATTTGATGATTGCCGCTTGCCGCGAGAACAGGTTTTGGGTGAGGTGGATGGCGGTTTTGCGATCATGAATGAATGGCTTTATGCCACGCGGATCACGGTGGCGGCCATGTGTGTGGGGCGGGCGAGACGATGCTTTGATTTGGCGCTAAATTATGCCGCCGACCGCAAGCAATTCGGCCAGCCTATCGGGCGGTTTCAGGGCGTTAGTTTTCAGATTGCGGATATGATCACTGAGATCGATGCAGCGGATATGCTCACTTTATCCGCCGCCTGGCGTTTGGATGAAGGGTTGCCTAGCAATCGCGAAATTGCCAGCGCAAAACTCTACGCCTCTGAAATGCTGCACCGGGTAACGGACGCATCGCTGCAGGTCTTTGGCGGCATGGGTTTGATGGATGATTTCCCCATCGAACGTTTTTGGCGTGATGCGCGTGTTGAACGCATCTGGGATGGAACGTCTGAAATCCAGCGTCATATAATTGGGCGCGAATTGCTGCGTCCGTTAGGCTCATAAATGCACGCGCTCGATCACATATTCCGGCCACAAAACATTGCCGTGATTGGTGGTGGTGATTGGAACGCGCATGTCATCAAGCAGTGCCGGAAATTAAATTTTTCCGGCAATATTTGGTCCGTTCATCCTACAAAAACCAAATTTGCCGGGCTAAGGCCCTATAAATCCATATCCGATCTTCCGGCAGCACCGGATGTGAGCTTCATTGGTGTTAATCGCAAAGCCTCGATCAAGGCGCTTGAAGAACTCAACGCAATTGGAGCCAAAGGCGCGGTTTGCTTTGCCAGCGGTTATGCTGAAACCAATGACGGCAAAGAGTTGAGTGATGAATTGCTCAAAGCCACAGGGGATATGAGCATTCTGGGGCCCAATTGCTATGGGTTGTTAAATATGGTTGATGGCGTTGCGCTTTGGCCGGATGAGCATGGCATGAAACCCGTCGACAAAGGCGTGGCGATCCTTGGGCAATCTTCCAACATGTTGATCAATCTGGGCATGCAAAAGCGAGGATTGCCGATCTCACATGTGGTTGCATGTGGCAATCAGGTTCAAAGCAGCTTTGCCGATATCGGTACCTATCTTTTGGAAGATGACCGTGTGACTGCACTTGGTATCCATATTGAGGGTTTTGGCGATATTCATAAATTTCAAAACCTTGCCATGCGTGCCTATCTGCTTGGAAAGCCAGTTGTGGTGCTAAAAGTTGGTGTGTCCGATGCAGCGCAAAACGCAACTTTATCCCATACAGCGTCTCTTGCTGGCTCCGATGCGGGCGCTGATGCCTTGCTTAAGCGATGCGGTATCGCGCGTGCCGATGGATTATCCGAATTTTTGTCGCTCCTCACCATGGGGCATCTATTTGGCTCGGCGAATATAAAATCCATCACGTCATCGAGTTGTTCGGGCGGCGAAGCGGTTTTAATCAGCGATATTGTTGAAAAACATCCCATTGAACTCTGCACTTTAACAGAAGATCAAAAAACAAATTTGAAATCGTGCCTAAGCGAGTTGGTAACAATCGAAAATCCGCTCGATTATCACACACAGATTTGGCGCGATGTTGATGCGATGCGTTTCGTGTTTGAACAAATGGCGTCTGGGGACGCTGATCTTAATTGCCTGATATTAGATTTTCCCCGTAGTGATCGGTGTGAACCGACTGGACACGACATTGCCTTTGAGGCGCTTCAACAGGCCAATAGTTCAGCACCTTCAAAATTTGCCCTCATTTCAACATTGCCGGAGAATTTGCCGGAAGAGGTGGCTGAATTTGCGATTATGAACGGCATTATGCCGTTTTTCTCAGCCGATGATGCCATATCAACCTTGGCGAAAACGCAAGAATGGCAAGCGCCGGTAACCATGCCTGTTTGTCTTGGAGCTCTGCCTGAACATCCGGAAACAATCAGCGAATATGACGCGAAATTGGAATTATCCAAATTAGGGATATCGGTGCCGAAATCCGCGCATATCGCAAAAATCGCAGAACTCGCATCAAAAGCCAAGCATTTGCAATATCCATTGGTGTTAAAAGGTGAGGGCGAAGCACATAAAACAGAAGCAGGATTGGTCGCGCTCAATTTAGCGTCGCTTGATGAACTTAATCAAGCGGCTGATGCGATGCCAGCCTCAAGTTTTATTGTTGAAGAGATGGTTGCAGGCGAAAATATCGAATTGCTCATCGGCGTTGTTTTGGACGAAGCGCATGGCTATGTTTTAACGATCGGAGCAGGGGGCATGCTCACTGAGCTTTTGTCGGATCAAGTTTCGCTTTTGGTTCCGGCAAATCGCGAACAAGTTTTAAGCGCGCTTGAGCGAACCAAGATATATAAACTGCTCAAGGGTTATCGGGGCAAAGCGAATGTCAATTTCGATGAGCTGCTTGCTGTGATTGATAAATTGCAGTCTTATATAATTGAAAATGCTGGGAAAATTATGGAAGTGGAAATTAATCCACTTTTAGTTTCCAAAGATGCTGCCATTGCTGTTGATGCGCTGATTGTGAGGTCTAAATGAACGAATATCCAACCACAAGCCCTATTAAGTGTATTATCGAAGGTCCGATTATAGAAGTGGTGTTAGATAGGCCAAAAGCCAATGCTATTGATTTGGCCACCAGCCGTATCATGGGCGATGTCTTCGCTAAGTTCCGCGATGATCCAGATTTGCGCGTCGCTATTATTAGCTCGGCACATGAGAAATTCTTCTGCCCCGGTTGGGATTTAAAAGCAGCAGCAGCTGGTGATGAAGTTGATGGAGACTATGGTGTTGGCGGTTTTGCCGGGCTTCAAGAGCTGCGAGATCTCAATAAGCCCGTGATTGCAGCAGTGAACGGCATTTGTTGCGGCGGCGGTTTTGAATATGCACTCTCTGCTGACATGATTTTAGCATCAGATGATGCGTCATTCGCTTTACCCGAAATACGCTCGGGGACAGTTGCCGACGCTGCTTCTGTGAAATTGCCGAAGCGCATTCCTTACCACGTCGCAATGGAATTGCTGCTAACTGGTCGCTGGTTTGATGCCAAAGAAGCCAATCAATGGGGGATCGTCAATCATGTGTATGGGCGTGACCAATTAAACGCTGAAGCTTGGAAACTTGCGCGCACACTCGCGTCTGGCCCACCCCTTGTTTATGCCTGCATCAAAGAGATAATCCGTGATGCGGAAGATTCCAAATTCCAAGATGCAATGAACCGAATTACCCAGCGCCAGCTCAAAACTGTCGACGTGCTTTATGGGTCCGAAGACAATAAAGAGGGCGCCATTGCCTTTGCAGAAAAGCGTGATCCTGTTTGGAAGGGCAAGTAAATATCTGATTTTAATGGCATTTTCTAAATGGATCTATAGATTTTCATCCAGCAGGATCTCGATGCGAATGCTTTCTTGCGCCGAATTGGGTTCTCGCGCTTCACTGCGTGCACGCAATATCCGCAACGCACTGCGAACGGCATGCCCAGGGTTTTGCGCAATGATTGCATCAATCTGATCATTCTTTAAAGCCGCTTCACTGAAGGGCGTACGTTCGTGCACGACAACTGTGATATCGTTTAGATTGAGCTTTTCACATATAACTTCGATGGGAATACGTGCTTCTGAACTCATAATATAAACGCCAACGATATCATCGCAGTGTTCGAGTTGGTTTCCGACAATACGTTTGGCACGCGAAACTTCGCCATAGGTTTCAAGAGAAGGAAGTGGGCGCAGGTTTTCAAAACGTGCATTGATCACCGCATCAAAACCGTGACGACGTTCAATGCTATCAGACGATAACATGGTTTCGGAGATGATCATGATCGAGCCGGATTTTGATCCACTAAATTTTCCAACAATCTTCGCCGCTGTCGCGCCAGCTGCATAGTTGTTCACGCCAACAAAATCTAATTGCTCTAAATTTTCCTGCGCTGATAAAAATTGCACAATATGTACACCGCGCTCATTTAAGCGCGAAATCGCATCTCGAACAGGAGGCGATTCAGGTGCCATGATTGCCAAACCATCAAGATCTGATGGATCAATCGATGAGATATAATTCGCCACAAGGTGAGGGTCGCCCATATCAAGCTGCTCTACATCGGCAAATGTCATATCCGAGCGCAACGATTTATTGGCGTGTTCGACCTGCTGAATAAGTTCCTTAAGGTAAAGATCGCCACGTTTTGGAAGGATAAAGCGGAACCTATAAGGCTTATTGCGCAGCAAATTGACGGCAGCGAGATTGCGCACAAAACCAATTTGTTCGATTGCAGCCTGCACTTTATCGCGAGTCTTTTGGCTGACATTTGGTCTGTCATTTAAGACGCGATCGACCGTTGCTAAGCTCACACCAGCCGCTTCCGCCAAGTCTTTTGTGGTTGGGACAATCAAAAAATTTGCCTTCCTTAAACCTTGTTTTCCAAGGCTTTCTCCAACATTTTTGCGCAAAAATCAAGAAAAATGAGGTACGTACATCATTTTTTGCTTGCATTGAGGTACGAACCTCAATTATATGAATGCCAACTTGATCAAACGTTGCACTCGTCTTGGCGAGAAAAATTCAAGTTAAAAATTGAACAGAAAGCAGAAGGGTGGAGGCCTTTTTGCCCTTGGACTTTAAACCAAACGTGCCTGTGCTTCATCTCAGAGCATAAGGGAGGAATAAAAATGAAATCTAAGTTTTTGAATTTAGTCGCTGCGACAGGTCTGTTGGCCTCAGCATCCATGTTCGGCGGTGTTTCAGCCGCACAATCCGCAGATCTAACACTATGCTGGGCTGCATGGGATCCGGCAAATGCGCTAGTTGAGCTCAGTAAAGAATTTGAGGCGCAATCCGGACACAGCATGAGCTTTGAGTTTGTGCCATGGCCAAACTTTGCCGACCGTATGCTCAATGAGTTGAACTCAGGTGGTAAGCTTTGCGATCTCCTAATTGGTGATAGCCAGTGGATTGGTGGTGCGGCAGAAAATGGTCAATATGTGAAATTGAACGATTTCTTCGATAAAGAAGGCATCTCAATGGACGATTTCCTAGCAGCAACCGTGACTGGTTATGCTGAATGGCCAAAAAATACACCAAACTATTATGCGCTTCCTGCTTACGCAGATGTTGTGGGCTGGACTTATCGTAAAGACTGGTTTGAGCGTCCTGAAATTCAGGCCGAATTTAAAGAAAAATATGGCCGTGACTTGGGTGTGCCGGCAACTTTGGAAGAGCTTCAGCAAATTGGCGAGTTTTTCCAAGGTCGCGAAATTGATGGCAAAACAGTTTATGGTGCTGCGATTTATACAGAGCGCGGATCTGAAGGCATCACTATGGGTGTGACAAACGCTTTGTATAACTATGGTTTCCTTTATGAAGATCCTGAAAACCCATATGAGCTTGAAGGTTTTGTAAATTCGGACGCCGCAATTGCCGGGCTTGAATTTTACAAAAAGCTCTACGAAACATCGACACCTCCAGGCGCATCTGATGCTTATATGTCAGCCAATATTGATGCGTATAAATCAGGGCAGGTGGCTATGCAGATGAACTTTGCGTTCATTTGGCCAGGTGTGGAAGCTGATCCAAACACAGGTGGCGGCAAATCAGGCTATTTCGCAAATCCTGCAGGTCCTGCTGGTCAGTTTGCTCAGCTTGGTGGTCAGGGCATCTCGGTTGTTGCCAATTCAGACAACAAAGATGCAGCGCTTGAATATATCAAGTGGTTTGCCCAACAAGAAGTTCAGCAAAAATGGTGGGATGTTGGCGGTGCACCAGCGATGAAAGCAGTCCTTGAAGCCCCAGGCTTTAACGACAGCCAGCCATTTGCCAAAACATTCCTTGATTCAATGGCAATCGTGAAAGATTTTTGGGCAGAGCCTGCTTATGCATCTCTATTGCTACCAATGCAGGAGCGTGTTCACAACTATGTTGTTGCGGGACAAGGTTCGGCAAAAGATGCACTCGACGGTCTTGTGAAAGACTGGGACGAGGTCTTTGAAGATGAGGGCAAAAAGTAAGCCCCCGTTCGCTTTCTCCCAAGCGGACCCTTGGAGCCGGGGGTTTTTCCGGCTCCACCTTTATGATAGAATTTTAAGAGAACACAATGGACAATGTTGCAGACAAAGTGGCTTCCGCCACACCGCCTTCTATTGCGCATAGAGTAAAAGGGCTTTCAGATCGTGCAATAGCATGGATATTTGTTGCGCCGACAATCTTCATATTGCTGGCAATCAATATCTTCCCGCTGATCTGGACCGTATATCTCAGCTTTACAAATTATGCTGTGAACAGGCCAAACCGAGAAGTAAAGTTTATTGGCTTGCGCAATTATGAGCGGATCTTAGGTGATGCCGACACATGGGCGACCATGCAGGCGACTGCGCATTTCCTCATTTGGACAATCGTCCTGCAGGTTTTGATCGGTTTTACACTCGCATATCTGATCAATAAGAAATTTAAAGGCAATGACCTTTGGACCACAATCATCGTGTTCCCAATGATGTTATCGCCTGCGGTGGTGGGTAATTTCTGGACCTTCCTTTATCAACCGCAAATTGGTTTGTTCAACTATGTCATTAGTTTCGTAACGGGCGCTGACCCATCTAGTTTCTCAATGATCGGTGACATCGCACTTGCGCCCTGGGCCATTGTGATCGTGGATACCTGGATGTGGACCCCCTTTGTGATGCTCATATGTCTGGCCGGCCTTCGCTCGATCCCAGATAGCATTTATGAGGCGGCGGAATGCGACCGCGCATCGAAATGGCGACAGTTCTGGACAATTACTATTCCCATGGTCTTGCCATTCCTCATGTTGGCGGTTCTGTTCCGCGGCATTGAAAACTTCAAAATGTTCGACCTTGTGGTCCAGCTCACAGGTGGTGGTCCGGGTAATCTAACAACACTTACGTCAATTGACCTTAAACGAGAGGCTTTTGAAAAGTGGCGTACCGGCTTTGCCTCCGCCTATGCGGTCATCCTTTTCGTCACAGTCTTTGGCCTCGCCTCAATCTACGTAAAAGCACTAAACAGGGTAAAACAACGATGAGTTTTTCAGTTACAGAACCGTCTCACGGACAAAAGTGGTTCGCCGGAATTCTGGTGGTTGGCTACGCATTAATTACCTTACTGCCTTTGCTATGGATTGTTGCAACCGGATTTAAATCTGGCCCAGACTCCATTGCTTATCCACCAAAGATCGCCTTTGAACCAACAGTTGAAGGTTATGTGAACCTCTTCACCACGCAAACGCGTCTTAGCAATGAAGCAAAAGCCGAACCTGTTGATGATCTGCCTTGGTATGAGCAATTGGTGCGCGAACGCGGAAACACCATTGTCGGTACGTCTCGATATTCAGAGCGTTTCTTCAACTCCATTATCATTGGCTTTGGCTCAACTTTCTTTGCCATTGTCTTAGGAACAGCTGCCGCCTATGCCTTCTCGCGCTTTAAGGTCCCGCTGAAAGATGATTTGCTCTTTTTCATCCTGTCAACGCGGATGATGCCCCCCATTGCCGTTGCGATACCGATCTTTCTTATGTTCAGAAATTTGGGTTTGAGCGACACGCATGCCGGCATGATCTTGCTCTATACGGCAGTGAACCTCTCGCTTTCTGTCTGGCTGATTAATGGCTTTATTGACGAGATCCCAATTGAATATGAAGAAGCAGCTTTAATTGACGGCTACACTCGCTTTCAAGCTTTCTACAAAGTGGTCCTGCCACAAGCTGCAACGGGCATCGCGTCCACTGCCATCTTCTGTCTCATCTTTGCCTGGAACGAATATGCATTTGCGGTTCTTTTAACATCGGGCACTGCACAAACGGCACCACCCTTTATCCCAACCATTATTGGGGTTGGTGGGCAAGATTGGCCAGCTGTTGCTGCCGGCGCCACGATCTTCTTAGTGCCTGTTATGGTTTTCACAATTCTGCTTCGTAAACACTTGCTACGCGGCATCACATTCGGAGCAGTTCGCAAATGAGTAGTTTTTTCAACGATTTACTGCGCCTACGGCGTGGGGCTTGGGAAATGGTCGCATCAATCCTAATTGCATTAGGGGTCTTTATGCTCATGCAGCCATTTGTCCTTACGCTCTTCACTTACTCCTTCCTCGTAACACTAGTCGGAACAGTGATGTTTATCATTGTTAGCCATTTTCCGGAGTAACCCATGGCACAGATAAGAATAGAAAATGTGCGTAAAGAATTTGGATCTTTTACTGCGGTCCAATCGTCAAGCTTTACCATTGAAGACGGCGAATTCTTTATGCTCCTGGGCCCATCAGGCTGCGGAAAAACAACAACTTTGCGCATGATGGCTGGTCTTGAATTACCCACCAGCGGTGAAATTTACATCGATGGTGAAGAGGTGGGCATGAAGCGCGCATCCGAGCGAGATATCGCTTTCGTATTCCAGATGTTTGCGCTTTATCCGCATATGAATGTCGGTAAAAACATGTCCTATCCTCTGATCAGCCAGGGCATGTCCCGGGCGGACGCACAAAAACGCGTTTTGGAAGTCGCGAAAATTCTCGGCATTGAAGATATGCTCAATAGACCCGTGGGTGGTCTATCTGGTGGTGACCGCCAACGTGTTGCACTAGGTCGAGCCATAGTGCGCGAACCCAAGGCTTTCTTCATGGATGAACCTTTGGGCGCGCTGGATGCTGAATTTCGTGAACACATGGCCGAAGAACTACGTGCCTTGCATGATCGAATGGGTGCCACAACCGTTTATGTAACCCATGATCAGCTTGAAGCGATGCAAATGGGTGACAAGATTGTTGTCATGAACCACGGCGTTGTCGAGCAGTTTGGCAAACCGCAAGAAATCTATGATTGGCCGGCCACAAAATTCGTCGCGCAATTCATTGGTTCACCATCGATGAATTTCCTCGATTTTACCGGCAATGTTGAACCCAACGCGAATAAAGTCAGCATCGATGGGCATCAGATCGATATTCCAACATCGAGAGACGGTGCAGTTGGAGATTTATCGCTTGGCGTTAGGCCGGAGCACATCAAATTCGACGATAATTCAAACTATAAGGGCGAAGTTACGGCCGTTGAATATTTGGGAACCACCCAAATCATCACGCTGCTCACGCCAAATGGAACGATCAAATCGCGGATCGCATCAGATATTCAGGTCAATAATGGTGAAATGATTGGGCTCACATTTGATGCCCGCACACTGACCTTATTCGACAATACCAATGGGCAAGCTTTGGTGTCTGAAGCAAATGAGGGAGCGCTTAATCATGGCTGAGATCGTTTTAGAAAATGTCACAAAACGCTTTGGTGATGAAGTCGCGCTCGACAATGTGTCGCTCACCATTCCCGATGGATCTTTTGTTGTGCTGCTTGGACCCACAGGTGCGGGTAAAACAACAACACTTCGTATGATCTCTGGTTTGGATGAACCCGATAGCGGTGATGTGTTCATTGATGGGCATTCGATATTGGGTCAAACACCCGCACAACGCAATGTGGCAATGGTGTTCCAACAATATTCGCTCTATCCGCATCTCACAGTGCGGCAAAATTTGGAATTTCCATTAAAATCGCCTTTGTTGCAAACACCGCAGGCTGAGATCAATGAAAAGGTTAAAGCCGTTTCTGAAGTACTTCAGATCGCCCATAAACTTGATAATAAGGCAACCGCATTATCCGGTGGTGAGATGCAGCGGGTATCCATTGGTCGCGCGCTTGTTCGTTCACCCAATATCTATTTGATGGATGAGCCATTGAGCTCGTTAGATGCTAAATTGCGTGCTGATTTGCGCATTGAGCTTAAGCGCATTCAAGCCAATTCTGGCCAAACACTTTTATATGTAACGCACGATCAGATTGAAGCCATGACGATGGCCACGCATATTGGTGTGTTGGACAATGGCAAATTGGTTCAGTTTGGTTCCCCGCGTGAGGTTTACGAAAACCCAGTGAGCATTTATTCCGCAAGCCGTTTAGGCCAACCGCGCATCAATATTTTGCCAGCTGATTTGTTTGAAGGCGATTGCCCCAAACATGCCAAATCAATTGGCCTACGTCCTGAGCAAATCAACCAAGGCAAAGGCGAGGATGCCTATGTGACGCGCGTCGAGCATTTAGGTGATCAAACGCGATTACATCTCAAATTCAAAGAACATGACCTTATCACTGTCACGGATGCTCATACGCCGTTGCAGTATGGAGAGGTCGTTAAAATTCAACCAAAAGAACCGTTTTTCTTCGATGAAGACGGTGCACGTATTGTGTAAGGGAGGAAGCTATGACGCAATTTATCAATAAGAAGGAAGACATTGTCACTGATGCAATTGATGGCATTGTTGCAGCTTCTGGCGGAAAACTTGCACGACTTGATGGATATCCGCATATCCGCGTTGTGGTCCGAAATGATTGGGATAAGTCAAAGGTCGCACTTGTCTCGGGTGGTGGCTCCGGGCACGAACCTGCCCATGCAGGATTTGTCGGGGAGGGCATGTTAGCCGCCGCCGTATGTGGTGATGTCTTTGCTTCGCCTAGCGTAGATGCTGTTCTCGCAGGTATTTTGGCTGTGACGGGTCCGGCAGGATGTCTTTTAATTGTGAAGAATTATACAGGCGATCGTTTGAACTTTGGCCTAGCAGCCGAGCGTGCACGTGCCTTTGGTCTCAATGTGCGCATGGTGGTGGTTGATGATGATGTTGCTCTACCAGAATTGCCACAGGCGCGAGGCGTGGCTGGAACTCTCTTCGTGCATAAAGTGGCTGGTGCATTGGCGCAAAATGGTGCCGATTTGGATACAGTTGCGTCAGCTGCAAAGAAAGTCATCGGCAGCGTTCAAAGTATCGGCATGTCGCTTGATACCTGCACCGTGCCAGGGTCTCCAAAGGAAGATCGTATACCCGATGGTATGGCTGAGTTAGGCCTTGGTATCCACGGTGAAGCTGGGTTTGAACAAATTGCCTTTAGTAGCGCAAAAGATGGTTTTGCGGCCATGTCCGCCAAACTTGAAGCCGCGATGAAAGATGGACCTCATGTGGCACTTTTAAACAATCTTGGTGGCGCATCCGTGCTCGAGATGTCAATTATCTTGAATGAAATGGTCAGCTCCTCACTGGGTAAGAATATCACGCATGTCGTTAGCCCTGCATCGATGATGACATCACTCGACATGCGCGGATTTTCAGTTTCGATCTTTCCGGCCGATAGCGAAGAGTTGGAGCTTTTAAAAGTTGCAACGCCATTGGCAGCTTGGCCGGGCGTATCGGAAATCAATCCGATTGAAATTAAGCCTTTAAATGATGGTCTGACTGCGATTAAACCAATCCCATCAGCTCACAAACAAACTGAAGAGTTCTTGCGTAGTTGCTGCGAAGTATTGATCGCGGCAGAAGATGATTTAAATGCGTTGGATGCAAAATCTGGCGATGGCGATACAGGTTCCACGCTTGCGGGTGCATCACGTGCACTGATTGATGCAATGGATCGTTTGCCGCTCGCAGATCACACGCAATTATATCGCGCTATCGGCTTGGAGCTTAGCCAAACAATGGGTGGTTCATCAGGTGTCTTGCTTGCGATTTTCTTCGCGGCAACAGGTGATGGTGCTTCCAGCGGTCTTCCGATGCGTGATGCATTAAAAGCGGGACTTGCGCGCATGCAGGAAATTGGCGGTGCGCAAATTGGTGATCGCACGATGGTTGATGCATTGGCGCCTGCATTGGACGCTTTGGAAAAGGGTATTCCGGAAGCCGCTGATGCAGCACGTAGCGGCGCCAACCACACAGCCAGCATGTTGCAGGCGAAAGCGGGACGCGCGGCATACATTAATGCCCAGCAATTGGAGGGGCATATAGATCCAGGTGCTGAAGCTGTGGCGCGCTTGTTTGAGCATTTGAACGCATAGCCGCTATGTTCGTCTTTGTCTCTTCTAACATTAGGGCGAGATAGATCAAAAAGCTGAGTGTTCAAATATAAAGGGCGTTGATATTCCCACATCAACGCCTTTTCTCTTATTTGACCATGAGCAAATCAGTATATCGGAATAATCAGGCCGAGAGAGCCACCATATGATTCAAAGTCCGATGCCCCAATGCCGTCATAGTAACCGGCAGCTGTGAACCGAATTCCATATTCGTTTTCAATTTCTAACTTTCCATCAATTCGGGCTCGTAAGTCTTCATCCGCAAATGCATTGGAAGTGGAATTGCTGGCGTTTCTCACCGAGAAATTTGCAATACCAGATAAACCGGTTGTTGCACGCATTGTATAACCACTGCCAATGTCAAATGACCGCGTGATTGTGGGGCCGAATTTAAATTCTCCCAGTGAAATCTTCTGTTCAGGGATCAAGTTTGAATTCGTGTCAGTATATGCCGCTTGAGTTTCCTCGAAATAGGAAATTGATACCTCCGGCTTGACGGAAACTTGATTACTTAAATCGTAAGAACCTTGAAGTTTTAGTCTCGCAAGCCATCTTTCGGTTTCAAAGCTATCGGTGTAAGTTCCAATTGGTGTGACATTGTTTGATGACTGCCCCCAGAGCGCGCGTGCCTCGTAATAAAGATCCTGATCTTTGAGCTTGCCAGCGATATAAGGTCCAACCATAAATCCATTTCCAGACACTGTGGAATTGGCAGAAGTATTAATTTCTTCTGCCCAATCAAACTGCGTCAGCACACCGACGAGTAGATCATTGGAAATAAAATAATGCGTGCCAAAATAAGCTGACCAGAATTCGCTTTTAATATTTGTTTGGTTGGATTTAGACCCGTTTAATTGCGTCCAGAAATCCCATAAACCGGTTCGATCATGAGTGTTAAAACCTTGCGGCTCCGGTTCGTGATCATCTTCTTTCTTTGCCAGAAGATTTGAATTGGTCTGAGAATCATCGCCAAAGCGCTCTGCGGAGGCAAAAGACGGCGCGGGATCACCAAGGGTAGGGCGATTGCCTTTGCCAAACCCGCCTTCGCGCGCTTGCAAAATTTTGCTGCGAGAGGTGAAAAATGACAAGGTAGTTTCGCTGTTCAAATCGTTTTCTAGCTGCAAATTCCCCAAAGGACCGCCACCTTGGTTATTTGATCCGTTTAAAAAGCCGATCATGTCAGGTTGGTTACTCAATAGATTGTTTGCACGGTTCATCATGAAGTTGGCGATTGCAGTTTGCGTTTCTTCAACGGTGGCACCTCCGCTGATCCGCACTTGTGTCGCGGCAATATTTGGGTTGCTCCCCGCATCAATGGCAACAGCACTCGCGATATCAATCGTAATATCTGACGCACCGGTAGGCATGATATCCGCCGTGTACGTATTTCCATCGACGGCAAAGAAATTTGAAATATTCGCGTTGCTCAATGTGATATCGGCTGAATCAAATCCAGTTACGTCTTCAGAAAATTCAAAAGTCACTTTAAAAGTTGCCGCGCCGTCGTGAGAGACCGGTGCCCCATCGATCGACACGGTCGGGGCTGTTGTATCCACAGCAGCTCCACTAACTTCGATGTCAAATGTTCCGACAGAGCTCACAATGTCAACATCGACGGAATAAGTGCCGTGAGCTTGTGTGCGAAAGGTAACGTCAAAAGAGGTTGATTCTCCAGGTTGAAGTGTAATCGTCCCACTCGCGTAAGCCGGGGTGATGACAGCATTTGAGATGGCAGTCAAAACATCCAAAGTCATGGCCTCTGCGAAGGCAAAACTTCTTTGCTGGAATGTCAGGCTGGCTTTTCGCAAACTGTTTGTGACCGGTGTTGAAAAATTACTAACCGTTGGACTATCGACATTGTTGGATCCGGTGATCGTAGGTGTGCCATCGATTGTAATTGGATCAGAACTGGTGTTGGTGAAAGTATATGTATTTGTCACGGTTGAGCCGGTAGGTTCGTCTGGTTTGGCATCCGAACCACCATCTGAAACTTGTTTACCTTCGTCCGTCACGACTTGGACCGTTGTTGAAGAGATCGGAAGTTCAATATTATAAGAGTTTTGGTTTGTTCCGGTTGGCGTCCCGTTGTTAAACAGATTGCCATTTTCATCGGTAATCGGGGTTCCACTGGCATTCGCATCAATTGAGACTGTTGCGGCGATAGTCGCTAAATCGCCACCCGTTACTGTCACGTTATAAACTGATGTTAAAACTGCCTCGACATTTGTCACGGCCCCTGTTGTACCGGAAACTATAAAGTTGCTCGTATCCACTCCGGTTACTGCTTCGTCAAAAGTAAATTGCCAAATCAATGTGCCTTCCTGAGTGGTCTCTGTGGAAGGATTGTGGCGGGTGACGGATACGATACGCGGTGGGGCTACATCATTGACGAGCGTAAAGGTGTTTTCGTTCACACTTGGGGACGCCGTTGAAACAGTAAGTCCAACCGCATCTTCAATAGAGGCACTGCTGTTTAATGAAACTTGTACCACAGCATTGAGCAACGCTAAATCCCCACCTAAAGCAGTGACATCATACTCTGTGCTGGAAACCGCGCTAACAATTGAAATTCTGGCAGTTGTACCGGAGATGTCAAAGTCACTCACATCAACATTTACCACCGGTTCGCTGAAGACAAAACGCCAAGTCAGACTATCAGCATCTGTCACTTCAGTTGTCGGCGATTGACGCGTGATCGACGATAAGAATGGTGCGACTATGTCGTTGAAAATATTATAGGTATTTTCATTTGTTCCTGTTGGCGTGGCCGATGTGAAACTATTGCCGACACTGTCTTGAATATCATTACCACTTGAAATTGGATTGAGGGTAATCGTTCCGACGATATTTGCCAGATCTCCACCTGATACGGTAACATCATAGGTGGTTGCAGAAATTGCTGAAACATTGGTGACTGTTGCCGTTGTACCTGTGACGCCAAAGTCGCTTATATCCACATTTACGACAGTTTCATTAAATACCAATCGCCAGGTTACGCTGTCGTCACCGGTTGTTTCAGTTGTTGGAGATTGACGTGTGATCGACGTTAATAATGGCCCGACAATATCATTAAATATATTATAAGTATTATTGTTCGTCGTCGTGGGTGTGGCATCGACAAATCCATTGCCAGAAATATCCTGGATATTGGTTATGCCAGCGATCGGGCTCAGCGTGACTGTACCAACGAGATTGGCTAAATCACCACCCGACACGGAAATATCATACGTGGTCGCGGAGACGGCTGACACGTTGCTGACCGTTGCCGTTGTGCCACTTTCATTAAAATCGGTCGGATCGACGCCAGTTACATCTTCGTTGAATATAACCCGCCAAGTTAGCGCATCTTCACCTGTGGTCTCGCTAGTTGGGTTTGCGCGATCAATGGAAACAAGTCTGGGAGGAATGAGTTCGTTGACCAGTTGGAACGTGTTGTTGTCTGTACCTGTCGGGGGTGCGAGCGCGACATCATTACCAGCGGTATCTTGGATCGAAACACCATTTTCATTAAACGCAGTTTCAACTTCACCATTAAATGTGGCGAGATCTCCACCCGTTAGCGTTACATCATAAACAGAGCCGGAAACAGGAGTAATCGTAACAGTGGTTCCTGTGGCACCATCAACCTCGACATCTCCGGCATCTACATCTGTCACGGTTTCGCTAAATTTAAACGCCAAGTGAGGCTGTCCGCACTTGTGATTTCTGTTGTCGGTGATTGTCGCTCGACTGAAAGCAAAAAGGGTGCTGTAAGGTCGGCAGCTGTACCGGATGCCGTAAAATCGAAGTTTGATTCATCAAAATCATCTGAAACTATCAGCAGATCGAATGAGAAGGAACCCGCTGCATCAGGCGTGTAGGTCACAGTGAATGTTGACTGTCCACCATTAGCTGCGACGGTCGTTGTTGAATAATTGCCGATAATCGGCGTCCCAACATTTGATGGATTGCTCAAAGTTGGTGCAGAACCGGTCAAAGTAAGAGGCGCTGAGCCTGTGTTGCTAATTGAGTAGATAACCGTATTGGCAACACCAATACCCTCCGTGCCATAGCTTTCAGTTCCACCATCTAAAATGCTGATGTTTTTTGAAGAGGAAAGGGCAATCTCCGGCTTAATCCCGTTTGCGGTTACTTCAAAGCTGTAACTTCCCTCATCGATATCATCGCTTCTGATGATGACAGATGCGGGCCGGATTCCGATACCAGATGCTGTTATATCGACATTAAATGTTTCAGAAGAATTGATAGCCACTGTGGTAGGTGCGTTGGAAATACTGAAATCATCGCCATGGGCAGAGATGTCTGAGATGTTTAAAACTTCTGTGCCAGTATTCTGAATTGTAAAAGTTTGTTGGCTGGGCGTGCCCACAATTACATTTCCAAAATCCGTGTTGTCCGCCGTGGAAGGAGTGGTGTCGCCAATCGATATATCCCGGCCATTACCCTGAACATTGATTTCAGGCGTGCCGCTTGCTGTTCCGCTCACCGCGATGTCGAAAGTTGCTTCATCCGGATCGTTCGACAGGATATCGAGATCATAACTAATAGCGCCAGCAACAACGGGTGTATACGTTACTGTGAAGGTCGCAGTCGTGCTCGCGTCAGGTAACGTTGTCACTGAATAATTCGAAACAACAGGAGTTCCTACATTCGTTGCATTGGTGAGGGTTGGTGCAGAGTTTGTGAGATTAAGTGCTTGTGAGCCTGTATTCTGGATCGTGTATGTGACCGTCTTTTGATTGCCTGCATAGGCAAAAAGGTGAGTATCAGTACCACCATCGGTAATCGCGTTGGTTTCAGAAGATGAAATGTTGATCTCTGGGACGTCTAGACCTGTGCCTGAGATTACGAAAGTATAAGGATCTTCATCTGGGTCATTGCTTCGAAGCGTCACAGTTGTAGACAATGCGCTGGCGACCTGCGGGTGAAATGTTAAATAAAACGATCTTGCGTCACCCGGAGCCATCGTCTGCCCGTTAAATGAGGTACTGCCAGCCGAAAAATTTGTTGGATCATCAACGATAACGGCAGGATTTTGGAATGTGAGATCAGAGGTCCCTCGATTGACCACAAGGAAAGTGTTGGTCGCCCCTTTAGTAATAATCACGCTGCCAAAATCAGTCCCGTTGGCAACACTGACATCGCCAATTAGATCACCGTTATTTATGACAGTGGAATTATTCTGCACATCCAGATCTGGATCAGCATGTGCTGGAGATGAAGTTGCATCCAATCCAATGGCTGGCAAAGCAAGTAAGCTGGCGATTGCAATGATTTTTGCGATCGATGATATACGATCCATAATTTTCCATACGGGTGCAAGCCCCGATTGAACCAGTTTAAGCATTGCAGGCTGTATCCCCAAAAACATACCAGTGATATTTCACAGGCAATTTTTAGGTTTCACTGTGATTGGCATCAATCGCCCGAAAGTATGAGTTCTGCATTTTTCCTGCATAAAGTGATTGATTTCTTTGGTTATGCTTAATAGGTTTGCCGCGAGTTAGGGGAATGGCGGTCTCAATTTTGCATAAATCTTCGAAATCATTGAGTTTATGGCAATTGTTGTGTTTTGGTGTTTTAACGACACCGCTTGCAATGGGTGGCCTCGCGCTCGTGATCTTTATTCCAACATTTTATGCCGTTGATATGGGCTTGGGGCTCGCAGCCGTTGGTGCTGTTTTTGTTTTTGGCCGCGTGTTTGATGTGGTTACCGACCCATTAATTGGTCATTTTTCCGATCAAACAAGATCAAAATTTGGCGCAAGAAAACCATGGATGGTTGTGGGTATGCCGTTCTTTTGCATTTCGGTTTGGCTACTTCTCATGCCGCCTGAAGATGTATCGCTAGTCTATCTCATCTTGGTCAGCGGTGCATATTTTCTCTTTTATACCATCGTCGATGTGCCGTATTCGTCGATTGGTTTAGAGATATCTCCACATGTTCACGAACGTTCCTTACTGGCCAGCTCAAAGGCTGTTTTTCAGATTATCGGTGCAATTTCTGCGGCATCCATCCCGTTTGTATTGGCATTAACCGTACCCCAGTCATTGGGTGTTATCGCACAATCTGTTATCGCACTTTGCGTAATTGGGCTGTTGTTATTTCTTGTGTTTATGCCCAAGGCGGAACGTCCCGTAACAGCAGAAAAGCTGGGATTTGCTAAATCTGTTAAATTCATCCTCAAACATCGAGTTTTTAGATATTTGCTCAGTTCGTTTTTCATCATCCAATCCGCCAATGCGCTCACTGCAGGATTAATGGTGCTTTATGTTACCCATGTGATTGGAAGTCCAGAACTTGTCGGGGCATTCCTTGGTCTGTTGTTTTTATCAACCGCTTTGTTTCTGCCGGTATGGGTTATCCTATCCAGGAAATTCAACAAGAAAACATCCTGGATGATTTCCATTGTGATTTGTTCCTTGGGTTTGGTTTTTGCAGTCTTTTTAGGGCAGGGACATGTCATCGGTTTTGTTGTCTTTAGCATTATTTTGGGCGCATCATTTGGATGTGACGCCATCATGCCAACCTCTATGTTGGCAGATGTTGTTTCTGAAACAGAAAATGAAGGTCAAAACCGCTACGGCGCAACCTATTTAGCCATTAAAAATGCTGTGTCCAAACTCACATTCGTTGTACCAATGGGGCTGGCGTTTCCCGTGCTTGATCTCATTGGTTTTGAGGAAAAGGGGCAAAACGCTTCCGCGCAAATTTTTGCGTTCATATTTTTCTTTGCGATTTTACCGATAATCCTGAGGGTTATTGCATTTTTTGTTGTTAAATTTTCTCCAGTTGCAAACGCCGAACTTGCGCTCAAAAATGGATAAAACAGACCCGTTCAATTCCTTTGATGAATTAGATATTCGTGTAGAAGAGGCGCGACTTTTAAAATCTGGCGCCATACGTTCTGCCCAAATGGTCTCTTATGTGATCCTTGCCGCGGGATTGTTACTGCTTGTCACAAATCACTGGACCGACGCTGTTTTTTGGATTGTCATCACAATGTCTATGGTGATGGTGACGATTGTTTACGCAAAATATATGGCACCAAAAGGAATAACGCGCAGCAATGTAACTCAATATCTGCGCTGGCATTTGGTCATTACATTTATCACGGGAACCATCTGGGGTTTCTTTGCGATTTATTTCACGGATCCTTCGGCGCATTGGCAAGTTCATCTCGCCAGTTTTTTTCTGATTAGTATCACTCTCGGTGGCATGATGAAGGGTGCAGTATATCGCGCTGGTTATTTGGCGCTCCTGGTACCTGCACTGTTACCATTTGGCTTATATTTAGTTGTGTTTGGAACGCTTTATGCCAAGGTCATTGGTTTTGGTTTCTTCGTCTATGCAGGGTTTGGATTTTTTATGAGCAAGCCCATGGACAGCGTTATAAACGATGGTTTGGTGGCTCAAATCAACAAGAAAGCGGCGCAAAAAATCATTGATCAACAACATGAGATTGAGCGGCTTAACGAGGAAAAAATTAGGCTTATGGCGTCTATTACCCATGATATGACCCAGCCCTTGATCGCACAACGGCAATATATCGACATGTTAAATGCTCAGATTAAGGATGAAAAACAACTTGGCGTCATTTCCAAGTTAGGCGTCGTTCAAAAGAGTCAGGAGAGATTACTCGAACAACTGGTCGAACATAGTCGATTTGAAAAATCTGAAATCGTGGTTGCCAAAAAGGTGTTTGATCTCAGCCTGGTATTAGACAAGCTCCACTCAGAGTTTTCAGGCTCAGCCCGAGAGAAAGATATCAATTTGTCGCTTGATTCACAAAAGGTTACGGCCTTTTCTGATCCTTTGTTAGTTGAAAGAATTATTAGGAATTTTCTTTCCAATGCGATCAAATACACACCAGATGGAGGCAAAGTTACTCTGTCTAGCGATTCGTCGGAGAATGGCATTGAAATCAAAATCTCTGATAATGGACCAGGGATAAGTGAAAATGACCAGAAACGTATATTTGATGAATATGTCAGGTTGGACCAAAACAAGCATATAAGTGGCTTGGGGTTGGGATTGTCGATTGTCCACAAACTCACCCACCTGATTGGTGCTGAGGTTCATCTTAAATCTGAATTGGGCAAGGGCACCGAAATTTTTTTTATTCATTCCTAATAATGGCGAGACAAATGGTGCACAATCAGACCAAGAGGAAGTCGTACAAACACCTTTAATATTGGTTGTAGGTATTAACGATAGGGATGAGTTTGGTGGTTGGGAAAACTTAACCTCATCATGGCTATGGCAGTGTTTCAAATCAAATACATTAAATGATGCAATTACATTGGTTTCCATTGCCAATCTGAAGCCAAATCTCATTGTTTTGGATAATGTATATAATAATCAAAACGAATTAATAGTAGATTTGCAAAAGCTTGAAAACAATGCGCTGGCCGGGGTGCCGGTAATAATTTCTGACGATCAAATTAATCCAGATTGGTTGCTGGAATTTTCAAGAGAAATTCGCACCATCGTTCCCGGATTTAAGGCTTCAGATTTGAGAAAATCAGCAGAGGAAATTATCTAGCTTTTAGATAATTCCTAATTCGCGGGCTCGGTTCACGCAGGCAGTTCTATTATTGACTCCAAACTCAGCATAAACGGATTGCAAGTGCGATTTGACTGTATTTTGGCTTATGGAAAGAGTTTCCGCGATTTCCTGATTGCTCATGCCACTGCTGGTTAGTTTAAGCACTTCAAGTTGCCGCATTCCCAAGGAAGGGAGCTCGATCTTGGAAGGCTTGATTTCACTAATCGTCGAAGGATGTTGTGGTGCGGTGTAAAGTCGATCATCAACTGCATCAATATCCGTTTCCAATGCCCGCATTATCGCTTGGCGAAGTTTATCGCTTCCTGCAGTTTTATGCACAAAAGCATGCGCACCCATTTTAAGTAAGTTTTCTTCTGATAATGAGTGATTTTCAACGACGCCTGACATTACAACAACTGGTGTGTGTACTTTATTGGCGCGTAATGCGGCGATCAGCGCCAACCCGTTTATGCCCTTCATCGCCATATCGGTGATAATGAGTTTGAAAAGACTGCCGGAATTTACTGATTTGAGAAGGTCTTCAGCTGTGGTAAAACCAATTGCCTCATATGTGGGAGAGATTTGTTTGATGAGATTGCAAACGCCCTCAACAAATAGTTCGTGATCATCCACCACTGCTATTCTAACGGGATCACGCATAACGACCACCTGCAAAAAATTGCACAGAAGTGTTTGGTAAAAACTTCAAGTCTTCGTCCCTTATTATTATTTATTGGGTGTTAATTTTCACTATCTTTCCTCAGAACACAAGTCTTTGATAATCAACAATTCGTTAGGAGACAATCACCCAAAAGTATGAGTTTCCAGTGCGTCATTCCTGAAAAACTGACAAATTTCAAAAATTCTGCGCAGGAGGATTGGTACCGTATATTTACGTGGCTGTGAACTTGCACTGCGCTATCGAAACTTTTTGACGAGAATGCGAGGCATTTTTTAATGTCTCAATAGCTTATGCGACCCGTGCAAAGCCCGAAACCAATTGTTTCAACCCAAATGCGGCACCGATAAATATTGCAATGAACGCGATTGGGGCGCTGTAGGCCAAAACAGAAAACGCGGAAATTCCCTGGCCAATACTGCAGCCCACAGCAAGAATAGCACCGGGGCCCATCAGAGTTGCCCCGAAAATCTGACGTCGCAATTCACGCGGATCTTCGCAGGCTTCCCAACGAAATTGTCCTTCTTTAAATGAGCCTAAGGCAGCCCCGATCAAAACGCCAACCACTGATCCAACACTGAACGATAATGTGTTACCAGATGCGGTCATTGTGTAAAATATCGTGTCGCCAATGGGAGCTGCAAATGAATGTGTTTGCACTGGCTCGGCGTCAAACCCAGTCGCAAAAACCCAGTGGGTGCCAACCCAGCCTGAGACAATGGCAAGGCCGACAACAATGCCCCAAAAAATATGCGATTTAGATGAAAGCATCGGTCTGCTTGCCAGAGAAAAAACCAGGATTGCGCCACCAAATATAAGCCCTATAACGGCCGGGCTTATGGCATAGGTATCTTGTAAGAGCTGTCCAATACCTTGGGGAGAGGAAGCATTATCTTCAACGGAAAACAACATAACGCGAAGATGCGCTAATGGTCCGGACATCACAAAATAGGCCGATAATCCCATGACGATGACAATCACAAAAGAGCGTAAGTCTCCTCCGCCCAATCGCGCTAATGCGCCATAGCCACAATTGCCGCTCAGCGCCATGCCGTAGCCAAATATCAGGCCACCAATCACGGTCGCTGCCGGATTCCAAACACGATCTAGATAGGCTGATTGTTCATAATCCATCGCGCCGTAATCTACGGCAAAATGCGTGCCGATTATGGCAATGCCAATGGCGATACCCCACATGCGCATGCGTCGATTATCAGATGAGTAAATAACGTCTTCAATCGCGCCAAGAGTACAAAACCGCCCAATGCGGGCGGCTAATCCCAACAAAATTCCGCCGAAAAGTCCGACCAACGCAACAGCGTTTGCTTCACCAAGTGTATCCAACAAACCGGCATCCTCCCAAATACCAGATCATTTAAGCGCAGCTATTTTAACTCCTACAAAAAAGATCGTAAACGACTTCCATGATCTGCTTGGGGCGATCGTCTGTCAAGCTGTAGTAAATCGCTTTGCCTTCGCGGCGTGGTTTAATCAAACCTTCAAGTCTGAGCCTCGCAAGCTGTTGAGAAACGGCTGATTGTCGCGAAGATAAAAGATCTTCTAAATCCGTCACGGATTTTTCCCCAGAGACCAAATGGCACAAAATCATAAGGCGTCCCTCATGACTTATGGCCTTTAAAAATGTTGAGGCCGCTTCCGCATTCTTCATCATTTTTTCCATGTCTTCAGGACATGTATTTTTGTCGAATACAGGTAGGCGAGAGGTGCGTTCGCCTGTTGTTGCAAGATCAGTATCAGAATTTTCCATCATCTGACTATTATACCCTTCTAACCTTTGACGTCTATTGGGATTTTTGCGTTTTCAAACATCATCGTAAGTAAGCCCCAAAAATGATCTTCCCCTGGATATCCTTCTATGCGACCAGTTTCTCTGCCATCCCGCACTAGAATAAATGTTGGTGTGTAATGCACCCTTTGCTTTAACTCTACATTTGGATTTTCGTCGTGCAAGTCATATCGTTTCAACGGAGCAATCTTTCCTTCAGTCGTTTTGGGATAGATATGCGCAATTTCTTCATTCCACCTGCCGCACCAATAACACCCATCTTCCTCAGCCATCAGCAGATAGGTTTCTCCAGATGCCGAAGCGGGCAGGGCAAGCGTCATCAACACAAATAGTCGGGTTAGTAAGCGCACGTTGGCTGTTGCAGCTCCTGTTGACTTATCGATTTATCTCAACATAATCTAATATTTGAATATATCAAGAGGAAGAAGCAAAATTGGCGTTCGATATCAGCATTGGCGGGGCCTTTTTTGCAGGTTTGCTGTCTTTTTTATCCCCCTGCATTCTGCCCATCGTTCCATTTTACTTAAGTTACCTGGCAGGCACGAGCATCAATGAGCTGTCATCAGGTGGTGATATTGACCCTCAGATTCGCAAGAAAGCATTCATATCGTCGTTGTTTTTTGCGGCGGGTATTATTCTTGTTTTTGTGGGATTAGGTGCAACAGCGACCATGTTTGGTCAATTGGTCCGCGAATATTTCGATGTTTTACGATGGGCTGCGGCGGCGATTATCATCCTCATGGGTTTGCACTTTTTAGGCATATTGCGGATCGGTCTGCTTTATAGGCAATTGCGCCTCGATACCGAGATGCCAAAAAAACTCAGCTATGCCGGATCCTTTGTAATAGGCTTAGCCTTTGCCTTTGGGTGGACGCCTTGTGTTGGCCCCGTACTTGCTGCGATTTTATTTACAGCAGCAGGCCAAGAGGCTGCGCAAGAGGGTGCAATGCTTTTGTTTTTCTATGGCCTGGGCATGACTTTACCCTTTGTCATTGCAGCCTTGTTCACAAAGAATTTTCTAAATTGGGCTCAAAAATTCCGAAAACATTTAGGTTTGGTCGAAAAGCTTATGGGGCTTTTTCTCATTGTCTTCGGCATTCTCATCGCCACAAATTCCGTCAGCATAATCGCACAGTGGATGCTGGAACATATTCCATGGTTCAGTGCGATCGGCTGATCAAATAGGGAGGTCTTTTATGAAATATTTGTTCATTATTCTAACGCTTTTCGTTGGATGCACAGCCTTAAACGCGGCTGAAATCGGAGATGATGGTCTCCACAAAGCAGCGTGGATGCGCGATACATTTAAAGACCTACAGGAGGATCTCGAAGAGGCTAATTCTGAGGGCAAAAGATTGATGGTTATCATCGAACAACGCGGCTGCATTTATTGCAAAAAAATGCATGAAGAAGTGTTTGTGATTCCCGAAATTGAGCAGTTTATCGAGGACAATTTCTTCGTCGTACAGCTGAATATGTTTGGCGATGTGGAAGTCACTGATTTTGATGGCCAAACATTATCTGAAAAAGAAATGGTTAAACATTGGGGTGTCCTTTTCACTCCCAATATTTTGTTTTTTGAGGACGAGGTAGCGGACGATAAAACAGCGGCACAGGCTGCAATAGCCTCTATTCCCGGCGCTTTCGGGCGATATACCACGTTTAACATGCTCAATTGGGTGGTTGAGAAGGGATATCTAACGGATGAGCCTTTTCAGAAATATCATGCCCGTAAATTTACGGAGCAGAAAAAATAGCTATCGTCAAAAAACATATGAACAAATTCATTTAATTGAATTTGTTGTTGCGTTCTTCGAAATATCTGCCATTATGTCGCACAGATGAACATTGGGGAATGTTCTGAGGAGGAGATATGAAGTACTTATTGGGAGTGGTACTTGCGAGCGGGTTTTTAACATCCGTAGCAGTTGCTGAAACAACATCGCCATCTAGCGTAAAATTCACTGATGATGGCGTTATGGCATCTTTAACCGGCAAGGCCGGGGACGCCAAATCAGGCCGATCTGTATTTGCCAATCGCAAACTTGGCAATTGCCTAGCGTGCCACATCAATTCTGATTTGAGCGAGCAGTCATTTCACGGCGAAGTGGGGCCACCCATGGACGGTGTCGCTGACCGTTGGTCAGAAGCTGAGTTGCGCGCAATCGTTGCCAATTCGAAGGTGATTTTTGAAGGCACAATCATGCCAGCATTTTATATCGATGCTGGATACGAGCGTCCTTTGGAAAAGTTTGCCGGAAAATCAATCCTGTCTGCAGAACAAGTTGAAGATGTTGTCGCTTATCTGCTGACATTGAAAGAAGAATAGAAGTCTATTGGAGAGAAGCATGGAGCTTTCACGAAGAAAATTGCTGGCGATGGGCGCTAGCTCAATTGCCCTAATGAGTTTGGGAACATTGCCAGCTTTTGCCAGTAAAGCCGACGATGAGATTGCAAAATTTACAGGCGGTGCCGAGTTGGGCGAGGGGGCGTTGGAATTAACAGCGCCAGAAATCGCTGAGAACGGCAACACGGTGCCAATCGAAATCAGTGCACCAGGTGCAGTATCTGTCACAGTTCTCGCTGATGGAAATCCTGTACCGAATGTTGCGACTTTCAACTTCGGCAAATTGAACGCATCCCGCAGTGCTTCGACACGCATCAGGCTGTCAAAAACACAAAACGTGATTGCAATCGCCAAAATGGAAGATGGTTCGTTCCAGATGGCCAAAGCAAACGTGAAAGTAACAATTGGCGGCTGCGGCGGCTAAAATCGACTAAGGAGAATATTCATGGCTTCGGGTGTAAAACCACGGGTTAAAGTGCCAAAAAAAGCATCTGCTGGTGATGTGATCACAATCAAAACTTTGATCAGCCACAAAATGGAAAGTGGCCAGCGCAAAGATGGCGACGGAAATGTCATCCCACGCTCAATCATCAATCGATTTGTTGCTGATTTTAACGGTGAAAACGTGATTGACGTGACACTGGAACCAGCAATTTCAACAAATCCATATTTTCAATTTGACGCAATGGTTCCGGAATCAGGCGAATTTCATTTCACCTGGTATGACGATGACGGAGACGTTTACGAGACAAAGAAAAAGATCACTGTTTCGTAAGTTGAATTGGTCGCACCCATTGGGAGGGGTAGAAATGGGAATGAAAGCAATAACATTTGTATCAGCATTGGTTTTCGCGAGCAGCGCTTATGCGCAAGACAGCAACCAGCTCAATGTCGAAGGGGAAATTTATGCAAGTACTGTTGCTGCGCCTTCGCATATGGAAAATGTCGATACACTCTATTCCGGTTGGCACTTTCGCTCGGGGGAGACGCAAGCGCTTCAGCTTGATGATTTTGATAATCCTGGCATGGTATTTATCGATCAAGGCATTGATTTATTTGGTAAAGTTGATGGTTCTGAGGGTAAGTCTTGCGAATCGTGCCATGAAAATGTTGAGGACTTTGCAGGCCTTCGTACCGCATTGCCTCGCGTAGAAAATGGTGAGCTTGTCGCCATGGAAGATCTCGTCAATGAGTGCCGGACCGAACGTATGGGTGCTGATGCCTGGAAATGGTCATCCACCAATATGACTGCGATGACAGGTCTTATCGGCTTCCAATCTCGTGGCATGCCTATGAGCGTGAAAATCGATGGCGATGCTACTAAGTTTTGGGAGAAGGGTAAAGAGCTTTATTACACCCGTGTCGGCCAGCTCGATATGGCATGTTCCAATTGCCATGAGGACAATTATGGTGTGATGATCAGAGCTGATCACTTATCTCAAGGGCAGATCAATGGCTTTCCGACTTATCGTCTGAAAAACGCAAAGCTGAATTCAGTTCACGCCCGTTTTAAAGGTTGCATGAGCAATATTCGCGCGACACCGTTTAAAGAAGGTGGCAATGAGTTCAAAGCATTAGAACTTTATATCGCATCTCGCGGACAAGGTTTGGCGGTCGAAACACCATCCGTTCGAAACTAATTTAAAATGATACCTCGCATGGGTTGCGGTGTATTTCTATGTTAAACACATTCAAATATTCTAATGTGTTTTAGGTAAGGTAAATTAATGATATCGAGACGTGATTTCTTACAAGTCAGCATGGCAGCTTCCGCGC
Organism: Rhizobiaceae bacterium; assembly: GCA_017644105.1. Classification (GTDB taxonomy): domain Bacteria; phylum Pseudomonadota; class Alphaproteobacteria; order Rhizobiales; family Rhizobiaceae; genus Lentilitoribacter. Next base: position 69,953 of record JAEPMD010000019.1, read on the forward strand.
TGGTTGGAACGTCGGGTTTTGGCAATTGGGCTAAACTCGCGGCGCAGCAATCACTGACCCAAGATCAATTGCTCGAGTTTGATACATTTGGAAATGTCTCGCTTATTCATGTCACGGATATCCACGGACAGCTCAAGCCGATTTATTTCCGTGAGCCTTCTGTCAATATTGGGGTAGGCGGCAATAAGGGCGCTGTCCCACATGTCACCGGCGCTTCCTTTAGAAAACTCTATGGCATCGATGATGGCAGCTATAGCCATTATGCGCTGAGTTCCGGAGATTTCTCAGCCCTTGCGAAAGGCTATGGTCGGGTCGGTGGTCTTGACCGGGTTGCGACTGTCATCAATGCGATCAGAGCCGATCGACCAGATGCGATTTTACTTGATGGTGGTGATACGTGGCACGGCTCATACACTTGTTACAAAACCAATGCCCAAGACATGGTCAATGTCATGAACGCGCTCAATCCTGATGCTATGACCTTTCACTGGGAATTTACTTTGGGATCAGAGCGCGTTCAAGAAATCGTTGAAAACCTGCCATTTGCAGCCTTGGGCCAAAACATATTTGACGCGGAATGGGACGAACCTGCTGAGCTATTCCCGCCCTATAAAATGTTTGAACGTGGCGGCACAAAAATCGCCGTGATCGGCCAAGCCTTCCCCTATATGCCCATTGCTAATCCGGGTTGGATGTTCCCAGAATATTCTTTCGGTATTCGCGATGAAAACATGCAGGAGATGGTTGATCAAGTCCGAGCAGAAGGTGCGGAATGCGTTGTGGTTTTGTCCCATAATGGATTTGATGTTGATAAGAAAATGGCGACAGTTGTGTCTGGCATTGATGTCATTTTATCCGGCCACACCCATGACGCTTTACCGGAGCCTGTGCTTTCAGGAAACACGATCATTGTTCCCTCAGGCTCTAACGGCAAATTTGTTTCGCGCGTTGATTTAGATATCCGCGATGGCGGCATGAAAGGCTATCGCCACAAACTCATTCCGATCTTCTCAGATATTATCGAGCCTGATGCAGAGGTCGCAAAGCTGATCAACGAACAGCGCGCACCTTTTGAGGCTGAGCTCAATGAAGTCATCGGTAAAACCGAAAGCCTGCTTTACCGCCGTGGTAATTTCAACGGCACATGGGATGACGTGATTTGCGATGCGCTGATTTCTGAGCGCGATGCTGAAATAGCGCTCAGCCCTGGCGTTCGCTGGGGTCCATCGGTAATCCCGGGGCAAGATATCACCCGAGAAGATCTCTTTAACGTCACCTCTATGAGCTATGGAGAAGCCTATCGAGCTGAAATGACCGGCGAATTCTTGAAGATCGTTTTGGAAGATGTTGCCGATAATATTTTCAATCCTGATCCCTATTACCAACAAGGTGGGGACATGGTTCGAACCGGTGGTCTTGGCTACCACATTGATGTGAGCCAACCGCAAGGCGACCGCATTTCAAATCTCACACTTCTCAAAACAGGCGAAGCAATTGAACCAAGCCGTTCATATATCGTCGCCGGTTGGGCTTCGGTGAATGAAGATACCGAAGGTCCGCAAATTTGGGATGTGGTTGAAAGTCACATTCGCAAACAAGGCACCATCAAAGTGGAGCCCAATAACAGCGTCACAATTAAAGGCATATAACGAATGACGGAGTCCAAAAATATGCATGAAAAAAGCAAGGTCCGATCTCGTCGATCTTTCTTAAAAGGCAGTGCAGCCGTTCTCACCGGATCAGTTGTTGCTGGCTCTTCCCAAGCCAGCGATCCTGATCCCTTAATTACCGAATTGCAGGACTGGGCATCATCCACCGGGGTAGGGGTTGATGAAACGCCCTATGGCATGCCGATTAGTTTTGAATCACATGTCGTCCGCCGCAATGTTGAATGGCTGACAGCGGATCCAATTTCGTCGATCAACTTTACACCCATCCATGCTTTAGACGGCACGATCACGCCGCAAGGCTGCGCGTTTGAGCGTCATCATTCGGGTGCGATTGAATTGCGCAAAGAAGACTATCGCTTGATGATCAATGGTCTGGTCGATCGCGAGTTAGTGTTCACCTATGATGATCTTGAACGTTTCCCGCGCGAAAACCATGTCTATTTCTGCGAATGTGCAGCCAATACCGGTATGGAATGGGCGGGAGCTCAGCTCAATGGTGCACAATTCACCCATGGCATGATCCATAATATGGAATATACAGGTATTCCTTTGCGCGCATTACTAAACGAAGCAGGCGCTGATATCTCATCTGATAAATGGGTCTATGTGGAAGGTGCAGACGCATCATCCAACGGTCGTTCGATCCCGATGGAAAAAGCGCTCGATGATGTCTTGGTTGCATTCAAAGCCAATGGCGAAGCATTGCGCATGGAGCATGGTTATCCAGTTCGGCTTGTTGTCCCCGGTTGGGAAGGCAATATGTGGGTGAAATGGTTGCGCAGAATTGAGGTTTCCGACGCGCCCGTTGAAAGCCGTGAGGAGACATCAAAATATACCGACGTGCTAGAAGATGGCTCGGCGCGTAAATGGACATGGGTGATGGACGCAAAATCTGTCATTACATCGCCAAGCCCGCAAATGCCCATCAAACATGGTGCGGGACCGATGGTGATTTCAGGCCTTGCATGGTCCGGCCACGGGCAGATCACGCGGGTGGATGTTTCCAAAGATGGCGGTATCACTTGGGAAACAGCACGCTTAGGCAAGCAGGGCGATAAAAAAGCGCTCACACGTTTTTATCTCGATACAAATTGGGACGGCGCGCCGATGCTGTTGCAAGCTCGCGCCATGGACGACACAGGCTATGTGCAGCCGACAAAAGAGCAATTGCGCAACCAACGTGGCGAGAATTCCGTCTATCACAATAATTGCATTCAAACCTGGTATGTAAACACACAAGGGATCGCTGAGAATGTCGAAGTTTCTTAATCTCTCTATCCCTGTTTTTGGGGGAATTGCGCTGCTGATTGGATTGGCATTTGGCATGTCATCGCGCAATCATAACGCTGAAAAAATTGAAACGCTGGAGACGCGGCTTGCGCAAATCTCTGAGCATGCTTCTAACGCCGAAAAAGCAACAAAAGTGCAATCTGATCGCGCGGTGGAACTTGAAACCAAGCTTGCTGAAATCGAAGAGGTTTATGCAGAACTGGCCAAGAACGGCTCAGATCTCACGCAGGCTGCGCCCGCTGTTCCCGGCACGCTTGGAATTGGGCGTCCAGCTCACGCCAAAGAAATCGCTGCATGGGATGTTGATGTATTGCCCGATGGTCGAGGTCTGCCGGAAGGCTCAGGCGATGTCTTTGTCGGTGAAGAGGTGTTTGCAGAAAAATGTGCTGCATGTCACGGAGATTTTGCTGAAGGTGTAGACAATTGGCCAGTGCTTGCAGGCGGGTTTGATACCCTTGCCGATAAAGATCCGGTGAAAACTGTGGGTTCATATTGGCCGCATTTATCAACTGCATGGGATTATATCAATCGCTCCATGCCCTTTGGAGCTGCAGGTACATTAACGCCGGATGAGACCTACGCAATTGTTGCTTATATTTTATATTCCAACGATTTAGTGGATGATGAATTCGTTCTGTCGAAAGACAATTTTAGCGAGTTTGAAATGTATAACAAAGATGGCTTTGTTATTGATGATCGTCCGGCAACCGAATATGCCAATTGGCAGGGCGAACCCTGCATGAGCGATTGCAAAGATGAAGTAAATATCACCATGCGATCTGTGTTCTTAGTGGATACACCACCGGAAGGTGGATCAGATTCCGTGCCGAATATGGCAACCATTGATGGGCTGCCAAGCTTCACCAAAGAAGGCCCATCTTTTATTCCTGTCGCCGAAGAAAAACCGGTTGAAGAGAATGTTGAAAAGGCAAGTCTTGCAACACCTTCTGCGGAGGTTGCAGGGACTGCTGATTTGATCAAAGCTGGTAAGAAGGTCTTTAAAAAATGTTCAGCTTGCCACCAAGTGGGCGATAAGGCGAAAAACCGATCCGGTCCTGTTCTCAACGGCATTGTTGGGCGCACCTTTGGCACCGTTGATGGCTTTAAATATTCCAAAGTCTTTAAAGCGGCCGCCGAAGAGGGACGCGTTTGGGATGAAGCGAATTTGGCGGAGTTCTTGAAAAAACCAAAAGCCTATATGAAGCAAACCAAGATGAGCTTTTCAGGTCTTAAGAAAGATGAGGATCTGATGGCAATCATCGAATATCTAAAGTCGACAGGTCAGTAAAAAATGAAGAAGCTCCCATTTCTCCTATTACTGACAAGTAGCTCGCTGATCTCGAGCGCGACGATCGCCAATGAACTTGGTGATCCTGAACGAGGTAAGCAGGTTTATAAAAAATGCGCCAGCTGCCACATGGTCGGTGTTAAGGCCAAAAAACGTGTCGGTCCGCCGCTTAACAACATCATCAATGCCAAAGCGGGTGGTGTTGCCAATTTCAAATATTCAAAAGCGTTGAAAAAGGCGGCAGCTGATGGATTGCATTGGGACGTTGAGGCGCTTGACGCCTTTATCGAAAATCCCAAAGGTTTCATACCGAAAACCAAAATGAGTTTTCGCGGTTTGAAAGATCAATCAGATCGCACCGATCTGATTGCCTATGTGGCAACATTTTCGGGTGGTCAGTTGGCAGCAAAAGTTGATGAGGGTTTTACCGTCTCGCAAGACATTCTCGCCCTTGAAGGCGATATTGAATATGGCGAATTTTTATCAAGCGAATGCACAACCTGCCATCAATCGAGTGGCGACAATGATGGCATACCCGGCATTGTTGGTTGGGAGACTGCAGATTTTGTGACAGCCATGCATGCCTATCGCGAGAAACAGCGCGAAAACCCGGTCATGCAGCTGGTCACCGGGCGATTATCCAATGAGGAAATTGCAGCTTTAGCGGTTTATTTTAAAGAGTTAACTGAGGACAATTAGGGAGAGGAAAATGGCCTTAAAAAGAAGAACGTTTTTAGGAGCTGCGGGGGCTGCTTCAGTCACCTTGGCTTCACCGATCGTGTTGGCTGATGGCCACGCAAAACCACGTGTCGTCGTTGTTGGTGGTGGTGCAGGAGGCGCAACCGCGGCCCGATACATTGCCAAAGATAGCAAGGGTGCCATCGATGTAACCCTTATTGAGCCGACACGCATGTATTACACCTGCTTCTTCTCAAACCTTTATCTGGGTGGATTTAAAGAAATCAGCGATATTGGTCATTCTTACGGAACATTAGCCGCTGGCGGTGTGAATGTCGTCCATGATTGGGCAACAGGTGTTGATCGTGATGCCAAAACCGTTGCGCTCGCAGGCGGTGGTTCGGTGCCTTATGATAAACTGATCTTGTCACCGGGCATTGATTTCGTCGACGGCGCGGTTGAAGGTTGGGATCTAAGTGCTCAAAACGCAATGCCACATGCTTATAAGGCTGGGTCGCAATCTGAATTGCTCAAAGCACAATTAATGGCAATGCCAGCTGGTGGCACATTTGCGATGATCGCTCCACCAAATCCATATCGCTGCCCACCTGGGCCATACGAGCGTGTGTCCATGGTGGCGCATTTCTTGAAAAACAATAATCCAACAGCCAAAATCATCGTGGCCGATCCGAAGCCGAAATTTTCGAAAATGGCACTCTTCCAGGAGGGGTGGGCGGACCATTATGATGGAATGATCGATTGGGTTGGTGCTGATTTTGGTGGTGCCAATGTATCGGTTGATCCAAATGCGATGACTGTTAACATCGATGGTGAGGAGACAAAAGTCGATGTGTGTAACGTCATTCCGGCCATGAAAGCAGGGCGCATTGCCGAACTTGCAGGTGTGACCGATGGCAATTGGGCGCCAGTGAATGCTGCGGATATGTCAACAAAAGCGGATAGCGATGTCTATGTGCTGGGTGATGCATCTCAGCAAGGCGATATGCCAAAATCCGGCTTCTCAGCTAATAGTCAGGCGAAAGTCTGTGCTAATGCTGTTCGAGGCGCATTAACGGGTTCAAAAGTGTTCCCAGCCAAGTTCTCCAACACATGCTGGTCGCTTATTACGACAAATGACGGCGTGAAGGTTGGCGCAACATATGAGGCGACACCTGAAAAGATTGCCAAAGTTGATGGGTTTATCTCCAAAACTGGTGAGAGCGATGATGTTCGCAAAGCCACGTATGAAGAGTCCGAAGGTTGGTATTCAGGCATCACCGCTGATATGTTTGGATAACCTACATGTTCCCCGGCTGTTGGATCAGTCGGGGAATTTTCATTGCTTTAGATGATGAAAACCCATCAAAAGAGCAGGGGTTATTGGTTCCAAGTGGATTGAAGTTTTTCATAATTTGCAAGCGCTTCGCTTGCCGATACAACCGGCAAACCATGCTTGAGCCAGCCTGGACCATTGCGATTGCCAAACATGCCTTCAGAAATATCAGCAACACCCGTTAAGCCATTTTGCTCTAAAAAATATGTCACTTCCGCAGACCGCCCACCGGTTGCGCAAATCATCGCAATCTTTTCCGGTTCATATTCTAACAAGACTGATTGAAATCGCTCTAAGAAGTCCTTTTCATGCATGGATATGGGCAGAGCACCTTGCGCGATACCGGAATCCTGCCATTCCTCGCGTGAACGGATATCCAGCACGATGAGGTCACCCTTAGACAGCTTTTCATAAGCCTGCGGCGCACTCATTAATGGCGTGTCAGCATGTGCCGGCCAAGCAATGGATATGAGTGACAAGAATAACGCCAGAGACGCAATATAAATTCGTGCGTTAAAAGAGTTTCGTTCGAGCGCTAAAGCCTGCAATTATTCAAATTCCATTTGTTCAAAGACCCGTCCGGCATTGCGTGTTGCAAGTTCTTCAAACGTGTGCAGATGCGCATAGGGTGATTGATCCACATAATAAGCATCGGCTAAATCACCACCTTCTTCAAGATGCTCGCCAATTTTTCCGCGCAAATAAACCAAATAATCGCGCGTATAACGGCGTACCTGATCCATATTGGTCGGATGTCCGTGACCGGGGATGACATAAGTTGCATTGAGCGCTTCAAACTCTGTCTCCCAAGTTTCCACCCATTCGCCCGTCATGGTGTCTTCAAAAATCGGCAATAACCGCTCATGAAAAGCCATATCACCAGCAATCACCAGACTTTGTTTTGGTAGCCACACTTGCGTATCACCGGGGCTATGCGCAGGGCCAAGATGTAAGATCTCGATGGTAAAATCGCCGAGTTCGATGACCTTCTTGTCTTCAAAAAGTTCTGTCGGCAACGCAATTGTTGTGCCTTCTGATTTATCACGGTTATAGCGTTGCATATTGATGAGGATCTGATGCCCGCGTTCCTCCAATTCATGCGCTGCATCGACATGGGCGATGATCGGGACACCCAGTTCCGCCCAATAGGAATTGCCAAGTGCTGCATGTCCCTGGCCATTTTCATTAATGACAAATTTGACATCTTGATCGGTGATCTTTTGAATTTCCTCATGCAAAGCTTTTGCAAGCGTGTAAGCCGCGCCACCATTAATCACCACCACGCCATCTCCGGTGATAATGAAACTGAGATTATTGTTGTGCCCGCTATTCTCATAGGTCGGAGGTGCCGTTGCACCGATGGCTGACCAGACGTTGGGGATGACTTCAACAGGCTTCGAATATAGGACGGATCCAGGATATTGATCGGGGATATTCTCATCCGCTAAGGCTGGAACAGTAAGTGCTGCGAATGTAGCTGCGAGGGTAGCAAGCTTTCGAAATATCATTAGATTTCTCCTTCCAAAAAGCGGTACCCATCTGACGTCACATCAATCTTACCGATGCCTCCACCGGGTAAGTGAAATCCGATGATATTCATGTCTTCCGATGTGATCCGATCAAAGAGCATTTTGCGTGATAAAATCCCCAGATCGCGATCCTGATCAGACCCACTTGGCCAATCTGGTTTCTTAAACGCAATGTGATGATTGCCGATCGCATCGCCCACAATCATGGTTGAGTTAGACCCTTGCCGAACTTCAAAACTCATATGGCCGGGTGTATGTCCGGGTGAGGCGACGGCTGCAATTCCAGGTAAGATCTCATCCCCATCATTAAAGAAAGAAACCACATCTTCAATTGCCTCATATCTACGTTTTGCCCCGACAGCAAAAGGCTTCAAACTATCTGGCAATTGATCCACCGTTGATGGGTTCCACCAATAATCCCACTCGTCTTGCCCGATAAGATAGCTCGCTTCACTGAAGAGCGGATCATCAAAATCATCTAATAGCCCCCATAAATGATCGGGATGCGCATGGGTGAAAACAACATGGGTGATGTCTTCTGGGGAGAGCCCAAGCGCATCCAGATTGTCGGTGACCATGCCTGCTGACGGCATGAAGTCTGGACCTGATCCTACATCAAATAGAACACTATTTGTCCCATCCTGATAAAGGGCGAGATTGCATTCGGGTAAAAACTGATCGCGAGATAAATTAAACTCGGTGAGGATAGGCGATAGTTCGTCCTGCGGCACCGTTTCAAAGATGAAATCACCGGGCAATGTGAGATGACCGTCACTCACCGTTGATAAGGTCGCTGACCCAAGATCAATCTGCGCGATGGAAAGTTTCGGCAAGGCAATTGTCGCTGATAGCACCGCCGCGCCTTTTAAAACATTTCTTCGGGAAATATGCATCTCTCACTCCATTAATTCATATATTCGAATATGAATGAATAATGCGAGTTAGGCAAGTTTTTTGCGCACGCATCCTCAGCTGAGCGGTGTAGCTATTTGCATCAAAAAACCACGCTAAGGCAATTCTGCTCTAGCGTGGTGTGAATGAACTGAAGGACTTGAAGAATTCTCAGTTTGAGAGCAAACGCTTATAAAAAATCATCCCGACGTGGCGTGAAACAATCAATCAAAGTACCCGGTTCCAAGCAAATGCAGCCATGGGTAAGTTCTGATGGAATAACAAAACTATCACCCGCCTTAACCTCACGTTCTTCATCGCCTAACGTGAATACAAATCGCCCGCTTTCCACATAGGTGGATTGAACATGTGGGTGATTGTGCAAAGCGCCAATAGCGCCTTCTGCGGCAAAGCGAAAGGCAACAACCATCAGATCAGAATGATCTGATAAAACCTGCCGCGTGACGTTCTCACCGGTTGAAACAACAGGAAAATCTGACATTTAAGCCTCCACTTAAGAGAATAGCATGCCGCCATTAATATCAATATTTGTTCCGGTGATAAATGCACTATCTTCGCATGCGAGGAATAGCACGAGATTGGCCGCATCATCGACATGGCCTTGACGCTTCACCGGAGCGCTGGCTTCAAACCCGCGGCGACCTGCATCTGGTGTATGCACATTGTGAAAATCAGTATCAATCATGCCAGGGCATAGTGCATTCACGCGAATTTCCGGACCTAGCTCCTTGGCAAGACCACGTGTCATGGTCATCACCGCACCTTTGGATGTTGCATAAGGAACCGCACCCGGACCACCGCCATCACGTCCAGCTTGGCTTGCCAGGTTTACAATTGTGCCGCTTTTCATGTGCTGTAAGCACGCATGGGTCATCAAGAATGTGCTGGTCAGGTTGAGATCGAGAACTTCGCGCCAGTGGGAGAGCGGAGTTTCAGCAATTTTCTTACGTGCAACTAATCCGCCAGCATTATTGACCAAAACATCAACGCTGCCAAAGGTCTCGACCGTTTTGGCAACCAACGCATTCACATCCTCTTCATTTTTCAGATCGCCCTGCATGGCAAATGCCTGACCGCCATTGGCTTTGATTGTTTCGACAGTCTCATCTGCGCCAGTGCTATAATAATTGATAGCGACATTTGCGCCTTCAGATGCGAGTTTAATGGCAACGGCTGCGCCGATATCGCGTCCGCCTCCGGTGACAATGGCGGTTTTTCCTGCAAGTTTCATAAGCTGTCTTTCCTTTACATATACTAGGTGTTGGCGAGTTTCTTCATGACGACTTTGAACGTGTTTTCGTCAGGATCTGTGAAATAAAGATCCGCATCATAACCCTGATCATCCATGAAATTGAAAATGCGTTTTGGCGCATCAAGTTTATAAGGCACCAATAGCGTCGCAATCCGGTGGCGGGTCGACGCTGGGTAATGTGCGTTTAAAACGGTGCTGACGGGCAGACATTCATAATCTGCTGGATCAACATCGGTAAATTCGGTTTTTTGTGTGATCTCCGGTTTACCTGCCTCAGACCAGACCACTTGACCATAAAACCCCGATCGTTTTTGTGTATTGCGGAACGAGGTTTTGCCCAATTCAAACGGCTCATTAGCGTGTAACAGCCAATCAATGGTCACAGGTGTTTCGGCATCCACTTTATCGACAATGATAAAGTAAGATCCGCGTACGAAATAGATCTCGCGTTCTGCGCATGTGACCTCAGGCGAGAGGCTTTGATATGCAGCGGTCGCATCCCCGCAGATATAGATATGATCGTTGCGCTCTTCGGCAGCTTTAATGGTGCCGGTGGCTGCTAGGGCTTTGGCTTTATCTTTCTCAGCATATTGACCTTTGCCATTGATCAAAATCGCGTTTTTAGAGCGGGTTTGACGGCGCCAATTGCGGTGCATGGATGAATTAAAGGCCACATAATGCCCTGATTGGATTGCCATATCTTCGCCGAACGCTGCCATACAGAACGCATTTTGATCACCGTGACTGTGGCTGACGGAGCCAAAGCGTGAGGATTTGAACACAAATTGGATATGGTTATCCGGATCATCCATAGCATGTTGAACGCCCACCCAGCCAATGCCTTTAAAATGGCGCAATCCGTCTTTGGGTGGCGTGGCTTCAATGGCAGGAAAATCAGTTTGGAACACAAGCTCATCAAAATTTGTATCCCACCAACCCCAGTTATAAAAGGCCATTTCAGTACCAGGATTGGTGCGCAGATTTTCCTCCGCATACCATTGATATTCACCTTTGCCAGTCGCGCCTGCAAGCTGGCGTAAATTCAGACCAGTTTTAATTCCCGGCAGATCGCCCTGCGTACTGTCATCGCCAAATGTCGCGCGGCGCGTATTCGGCGCTTTACAATAAAGCGGGAAGTCGCCCGTATGTTGTAAAAATGGCCGTTTATAAAGATCAATGCCAGTATAGGATTTAAGGCGATTAGCAGCGTCGATGAGATAGGCAACACCCATCATCCAGTAATTCGTGCCCTCGGCCCAACCACCATCATCATCTCCCCAGGGAGAATAAACGGTCATCAAAAATTCAATGCAATAATCAAGCCAGCCTCGGACTTCATCATTTTCATCATCACCCAATAGCGCAATACAAGAAGGCACAATGCTCAGCGATACCGATCGCACAGCGTGGCTATCATAAGGGAAGAGATGAATTTTCGCATTTTGAATTGCGTGTTCTGCAATATCGCGCGTGCGTTCTAACAGCGCATTGCGAACAATATTGCGTTCGTCGTCGCTCAGTTCGTCATAAAGCCAGTCATAACCCCAGGCCAGAGCGTTACAAACGCGATACGCCCATTCATCGGTATAAGCACGAGATGTCACCCCCATCGGGTCCCAAGATGCAGCCTCTACCAACCACTCCTTGGCGCGCGCTGTCATATTTGCATCACCAGTTACAGCACCGCCAATGGCTAGATGCCGAATGGCATACCAATGTTCCTGAAGTTCAATATAGGTTTGCCGCCAGATGGGAGCAGTGCGCTTATGGTCGGGATATCCTTTGGGTTCACCCATGACGTCGCGATCCATCCAAGGAAGCACAGATTGTTCATAAAAGTCTGACCAGCTGCAATGGTTAGGATTTGACGCAACAGCCTTTTTAAACTCATTGAGGCGGTCATGCGTCATCCAAAGGCGAGGGTGGTTAGTTACCACATCCTTATAACGTGTTTTGCGCGGCGGCACAGGTGTCTCTGGCAAGCCTGCAGCGATCAGAAATACGCGCGAGCTGCTCCAGGAACTTGATGGTTTTTTCGCGTCACTATCCCATGTTGCATAGGACCAGTGGTATTTCCCTGGCTCCAATGCAATATCGGGTGTGAAAAAGTTCAGCGGTATATCTTCAAATATATGCGTATTTTTTGCTGGATAATCAGCATCTTGCGACATGCGCAGCACATAACGCGCATCGTCATCAATAACAGGTATCCATGTAAAACGCGGTGGGTTTTCAACGATCTGCGTATTCTCATCCGGTGAGTATTGGATCGTTAATTGACCAGCTCTTGGTTCATCAAGCAAAGGAAGTGCGTCACTTGCCATGGATCGTAAATTCCGTGTGTAAAATTAGAGATTGAGCGGCGGTAATCTCCCGCCGCTCGTGTGTTTTTTGGCTTAATTAATTGCCGTATTGGCGCTCGTATGCAGATTGCATGACAACGAGCACATCATCATAACCAAGCTTTTTCAGCTGAGCCTGATAATCGTCCCATTCCGCTTCAACATCTGCAGCACCCAAGATCCAAGCTTGCTGACGCTCGAGCATATAATCGCGGATTGTACCCCAATATTTGTCGTAAACCTTCTGCTCTTCAGCATTAAAGGCAACACCAAGGAACTGATCAATCAGATAATCGCCTTCATCATAAAGCGCGATACCTTCAAGTGCGAACTCGTTAGACCACTGGATTTCGTAATTGTAATCCTGGAAGTAGCCGCGACCCTGAAGTTGCGAGCCGATTTGATAAAGAGATCTGTTCACAGGACCAGCTTCAAGGAATTCTTTCTTGAAGATGGCTTTACCATCAACCACATCATATTGCTGGCCTTCAACACCAAAGTTTGCCAAGCGACGACCTTCTGGTGTGAACCAGAAATCGAAATATTTGATGGTTTCAACTGGGTGCTTATTGGTATGACCAATGGCCCATCCATCTGGCTTAATCGGAATACGGCGATGCTCTTCAATGCGCTTACCGCTGATAGACGCAGGCGGTGCCATAGCTTTGAACTCAAAACCATCAATTTCAGCTGAAAATCTGTTATAGCCAGACGTCGATGCAAACCAATCGTGTGTTGCACCACCTAGATTTTCAGACAATAGGAAGTCACGTGCTGACGAACCGCGTGTAAATACTTCCGCGTCCACCAAACCTTCAGCATACCAGCGTGCAAGGTTTTTAATGCCTTCGCGATAACCTTCACCAGCATAAGGGTGTTTCATCTGACCTTCATCAACATAAAAATCGTGATATGTATCTGAACCAGATGAACGACCGTCCCAAAGTGTCACAAGACGGATAAGCTCAGGCCACTGACGTGCGAAATATGGCACTTCGTCTGCTTCGCCATTGCCGTTTGGATCTTGTGTTTTAAAGGCGCGCAAAGCGGCTTCAAACTCATCAACAGTTTGTGGCACTTCAAGACCCAATTTATTGAGCCAGTCCGTACGGATCCAGTATGCACGACCATATTTACCATCTGGCAAATAAGGGATGTAATACATGTTGCCATCTGCAGCTGAAATCGCAGCAGCCACTTCAGGACGTGCATCAAAATATGCTTTCATATTTGGCGCATGTTCTTCGATCAATTCGTTCAGCGGCAAGAATGCACCTTCAGGACCATATTGATTGACGAAGTCTTTGATGCGGCTTGAGCCAACGATATCAGGGATATTACCACCTGCGAGCATCAAGTTTAGTGCTTCGGTACGACCCGTATTTTCGTCCGTACGAAGGTTTGCACCCACTGTTACATCGACCAAGTGAACATTTGTCCACTCACGCGCCTGCTGTTCAACCGGCCAGTCTTCTTTATAAACCGGGTAACGCGCGTGGTTCATTTGGATGGTAAGTTCCAGCGGATCCCCTTCGACAATTTTTAGGTGCTCTCCTGATGTCGCTGGCGATGCAAATGCAGTGCCAGCCAGAAGAGCTGCGGCAAGAGTTAATTTACGCATGATTTCCTCCGTTTTGCGTGTTTCTTGTCATTCTTTGACACCCCCCAGCAGGATGCCTTTCTCGAAATATTTCTGAATAAATGGATAGACGATCAGAACCGGAATGATTGAGCAGACGATGATCGCCCCTGTCACAGTTTCCGGGCCATAAGCCGCATCGAGTACGTTCATGGCAAACTCTTCGGTATCACTGAGCTTGGCGATGGTGTGGCGAAGGAAAACCTGTAACGGGATTTTCTCTTCACTTTGCAACAAGACCATAGCCCAGAAGAAACCATTCCAGCGGGCAACAATACAAAACAGGGTAATGGTTGCGATCGCAGGTTTTGACAGCGGCACAAAGACTTTCCAAAGCACTTGGAAATCATTGGCGCCATCCATTCTCGCGGCCTCCTCAAAGCTGCGCGGAATACTTTCAAAGAAGTTTCTTAAAAGGATGATGTTAAAGGCGTTGACAGCAAACGCTAAGATGATGCCGAACATGCTATCAAGCAGATTTAGATCACGCATATTCAAGAAGAACGGGATCAGTCCGGCATTAAACCACATGGTAAAGGCGATAAAGAGGTTGAAGAACCGTCGGCCTTTTAGTTGTGGGCGCGATAGGGCATAGGCACCAGGAATGATGAACGCCATGCTCATCAAAGTCCCGCCAATCGTGTAGATAAATGTGTTGCGATAAGACACCCAGAATTGCGGGTCCGACAGAATAAAACGATAAGCCTCAATCGTCGCGTCAATAGGTGTGAGCACCACTTTGCCAGCTGCCGCGGCAAAACCCGAACTGAACGATACGGCTGCGATATAGATAAACGGGTACAGCGTTGCAGCGGTGAACATTCCGATCAATACAGAAACGGCGATTGCGAAAAACTTGTCCCCGCGGGAATAGAGGTTCCATTTCATCATTTTTGAGCCCTCACCACAGTGATGTGCGCGACAAACGGCGCGATAAAGTGTTAGCGACTATGACAAGAACAAAAGCGACCACGGCATTGAATAATCCGGCAGCAGCAGCCAAATCGTATTGACCAGACTGCAAGCCCTGACGGTAGACCCAGGTATTGACCACATCCGCTGTTGAATAAGTGGATGGCTGATAGAGCAGGATCACGAGTTCAAACGAGACTTCCATGATGTTGCCGATACGAATGATCAACATGATCAAAATCGTCGGCATGATGGATGGGATGGTAATTCGCCACATCATCTGCCATCGATTTGCGCCATCAACCACAGCACTCTCGTAAAGCGATGGATTCACACCCGCGATTGCTGCCAAAAATACGATCGATCCAAAACCAGCTTCTTGCCAAATCCCGGTACCGACGAAAATCGGCCGGAACCATTCTGGCTGGGTTAGGAAGTAGATTGGATCTAGGCCCAACCAACCCATGACCGTGTTGACAATTCCGGCCGACGGAGAAAACGCGGTGATTACGATACCTGCAATGATCACAGACGAGATAAAATGCGGCAAATACACAATGGTTTGCGCGGTGCGCTTATAACTTGCATGTAAAATCTCGTTGAACATCAGTGCCAAAATAATGGGCGCAGGAAAACCGAAGAGCAGGTTCAATGCGCTGATTTCAATGGTGTTTTGAACCGCGCGCAGGAACTGATCATTGGTGAAAAGGGTTTCGAAATGCTCAAATCCAACCCAAGGGCTGTTCGCCACGCCCTTAAAGATCGAATAATCCTTAAATGCGATCTGCAAACCATACATTGGTTTATATAAGAAAACGACGAACCAGATGATGGTTGGCAAGAGCATGAGATAGATCTGCCATTCCCGTTTAAAATGATCGATCGTGCGCGTTAAAGCGTCATTTTTGATCGCTTCGGACGGCTTTTCGATGACCTGTTCTGAAGAAAGTTCTTTCGCCATGGTCTTAGGCACCCAAATCCAATGCGCGACCGCTTTCAGCGTCAAAAATCTTCACAAGAGAAGCGGGGACATGTACTTCGCTCACACCAGATAAATGTCCGATGTCACCCTTTGTCTCGGCTTTAAAGACCATATTGTCTTCGCCATGATGGGCATGCAGCAAAGCTTCAGAACCAAGCGGCTCAACGAGATCAAGATCGATCGGAAGAACAGAGGTATCTTTGCCCGCTTTTAAAACAGCATGTTCTGGTCGGACGCCAACAATGACGTCTCGGCCGATGTGATTGCCGACCATGCCATCAACTTTAATTTCGGCCCCGCCAATTTTTGCGCCATTTTCAGTAAGTTGACCTTTCATTTGGTTCATGGGGGGAGAGCCCAGGAACCCAGCAACAAATGTATTGGCGGGGTTGTTGAACAGTTCCATCGGCGCGCCGATTTGCTCGATGATGCCGTCATTCATCACCACAATACGGTCGGCTAGTGTCATGGCTTCGACCTGATCGTGGGTGACGTAAATAGATGTCGCGTTCAAACGATTGTGTAGACGCTTAATCTCCGCACGCATTTGTGTGCGAAGCTTTGCATCCAAATTGGAAAGTGGTTCGTCAAACAGGAAAACTTTGGGATGACGCACAATCGCACGACCCATCGCAACGCGTTGTCTTTGGCCACCGGACAAATCAGCTGGGCGACGATGCAAATATTCGGTCAATCCCAATATCTCGGCCGTTTCAGCAATAGCCTTTTTGATTTCCGCTTTTGGTGTGCGGCGAATACGAAGCCCGAATGCCATATTTTCAGCGACATTTAAATGAGGGTAGAGCGCATAGTTCTGAAACACCATCGCGACATCGCGGTCTTTTGGTGCAACGCGGTTTACATAGCGACCATCGATCGAAAGTTCACCGCCAGTGATCTCTTCAAGACCTGCAATCATGCGCAAAGTCGTCGACTTGCCACAGCCCGATGGGCCCACAAGCACAACAAACTCGCGTTCCTTCACATCCAGATCAATACCATGAACAACTTCCAAAGAACCGTAAGCCTTTACGATTCTGCTTAACGTAACGCCAGCCATGAAACCTCCCGAACGAGCGTAAATTGAAAAATTTATACTAGTATGCTAGATTTCTATCTAGCATGCAAGATTAAAATGTTGTATACATGATTTTTGTGAACTAAACGCAAGTTTCGGGATTTCACATTGTTATTTATTCACACTCTTGGTAAGCGATATAGAACACTTACCAGCGGCGAGATTGGAGAGAGTGCATGGCTCAAGCAGCGCAATTAAACGACACACGGACCAGTGTGGACGATATTTTTGATCTTCTGCGCAACGAGATATTGTCTCTCAAATTGCGCCCGGGAGACAAATTATCGGAAGTTGATATGGCTGCTCGATTTGGTGTGTCCAGGCAACCCGTGCGTGATGCATTCAGTCGATTAGCCAATCAAGATCTGCTCGTGATCCGTCCTAAGCGCGCAACAATGGTCAAGCGGTTTTCAACCCGTGAAATCAATAAATCTCGCTTTGTCAGATCTTCCATTGAAGAACGTGTTTTAAGGCGCGCGTCGGATCTTTGCGATCTCGTTGGGGCAGCCCGCTTGGATATGGCTTTGGCTGAACAAGAAGAAGCGGCCGCAAATAAGGACATCGAGACATTTGGTAAGCTCGACTATGCATTTCACAAGACACTTTGTGAAATTGCTAAAGTTGATTTTGCATTTGATGTAATTTTGGCTGAAAAAACCAAAGTCGATCGGCTCTGTGCATTAGGTCTTGAAAAAGAAGATCGCATGCATGAACTGATCGCCGATCATTATGAAATTGCCAAGGCCGTTGAAGCTCATGACGCGGAACGCGCAGTGAAAGCTGGCATGAAACATCTTGGTCGTCTCGATGAAACCATTGAACGGATATCTGCACAAAACGCGGATTATTTCGACCCAGAATAAACAATATTGGACAAAATGAGCCATGTTTAAACGTGCTGAAAATAGCGCGGTGGAATCATCTGCGCATGATGCCGCGCCTAAGACCTATGACGTCTTTAAGCTTTCTTGGCCGATGACCATCAAAGCAGTGTTTTTGCATGGTACGGTTTTGCTTGATGGTTGGTTGGTGTCACCTCTGGGCGAGACATCTCTGGCGGCCATGGGCTTGGCCGGGGCATTGGGCGGTCTCGTTTTAGGTGTGATATTTGCTTTTGCTCATGGATTGCAGATCAGAACGGCACAGGCATTTGGCACTGGAGATGATGTCTTTCGAAAATCTGTGCTTGCCTCAGGGCTCTCAATCAGCTTATTTTTTGGTTTGATTGGCATTTGCGCAACATCTTGGGTTGGCAAAAAGAAACATTTCAAAACACGATCAAGCGGCATTTTCAATTCTCGTTGCCAATAGCTGCAACATTTGTCAGTGCAACTTTTGCCGCACAAATCTGCATGCTGATTTATGCGAAAATAGCATTGCCGGATTTTGCGGCCATGACACTCATTGCACCTTGGAACATGGTTGCCGGACAGATTTCCATGCAGTGGACGCAAGCAGCTGGAATTCTCGTCGCTCAGCTTTTAGGGAAGGGCGCGTCTGAACCAGTGCTCGATCAGTTTTTATCACGTGCCTGGCGCGGAGCCATGATCGCAGCAGGATGTGTCGCGGTCATCTTCTTGGTGATGAACATATCTGTTGATCTGCTATATCCCGACCTTTTGCCGGAAACGCGACTGACTTTAGTTGGCTTTCTTCCCATTTTACTGCTCATTCAGATACCCAGAACAACCAATGCCATTTGCGGCAACACACTGCGCGCCAGTGGTGATACGGTATATGTCATGAAGCTATTTTGGACCTGTCACGTTTTTGTTCCGCTTCAATTACTCTTCAAGCTACCATTCTTTCGAATGCCAGCGGGCTTTTCCAATTCAATGCTGAGTGCCTTCTTCTTGGGTTATAAAATCCG